>CBKZAG010000041.1:0-19304 GCA_966692625.1 uncultured Comamonadaceae bacterium | reverse complement strand
GGTGTAGTGGGCCGCCACAATCGGCTCGAGCAACGTGCCCCAGTACATCGGAGACGATTCATCGTTCGGATCGACCTGGGGCAAGGCATCACCCCGTCCGGTCTTGTCCATCCAGAGTTCCAGGGCTGAGCGGTAGGGGTTCAGGCCGACCGCCGCAGACGAGTCCGAGCTGCCGATGCCGCCCTGGCGCACCGACAGCCACTGTTCGCGGTTGAGTTCCTGTGTCTTGACCAGGCGCAGGGCGGGGCGGGCTTTGGAGGCGCGCGCATGGGTAGCCGCGCCCGGTTCATCCATCAATGGCTGGGCCATGGGAAATCCTTTCAAAGTTAATGCGTCAGAAAGCACAAAACCCCGGTCTCACGCTCCTGAGGACAGGATGGAGCCGGGGTCTATGCCGTGGTGGTGAAAAAAGTGACATAAAGCGTTGAGCGAGTCGATCAGTGGGGCACCGGATGACAACCGTTCACGCCACCATCTGCAGCGCCGCATCCAGTGCCCTTTGCTTGAGTTGCGCTCCTTGGCCGAACCAGGCACTGTCCAGGCGGTATTCCTGGGAGCGGGCCCGGCGTTCGTGGTCGACGAACTCGGTGATGGAGCACAGCAAGCCCCAGGCGGTGCCTTTCGCTGCCCCCAGTTCTGCTCCCCGGCCGTGGCCGTCATAGAGCTCCTGCACCTTCTTCAGGGCGCGCTCGTTGGTCAGTGCACCGGAAGGATCCTGACCGTCAGAGGCACACAGCACCTTGAGGAAGTAGTTCATCGCCTCGTGGCTCTTGACCTTGCACTCGGCCAGGGTCTTCATGCGGTACATGAAACCGTCCCACTGGGAGACCGCAATGCCCAACTGCTTCTTCACCGCTTGCGCGTCGAAGCTGGTGCTGTGTGGCACCTTGATGGCGTGGGCCGCCCCGTTCAAGGCAATGGACAAGGTGTTGTTGCAGACGACGCGCACCGTGGTCGGTGTCGCGGTGGTCGCCAGCGTCCCGTCGCAGGACGTGGCCAGCAGCAGGTAGCCCTTGACCACGTCGTGGCCCTTGAGGGCGGTTTCCTTGCCGGTGCGGGCCAGGGCCCAGAACTTGCGGCCTTCCTTCAGTACACCGGCGGTTTCCAGCTCGTAGCCGGAGACCTCGGACAGGTCGCGGTAGAACTCCAGCACCTCTTTGGGCTGCACCACCTGGTAGCGGCGGCCCACCACCGACAGGGGCGATTTGGTGTCGCTGCGGTAGAGCACCTTGTGGTCCTCGTAGGAATGGATGGTGCCCAGCGCCCCGATCTGGTCGGTCAGGAAGCGGACTGGGGACTCGCAGATGGTCCAGTCCATGCCCGCTTCACGGGCCCAGACTTCGATGGATTGTTTGGCTGGGAGGGCATTGCCCAGGGAATGCCAAGGGGCCTCACCGACGTAGGCCATGGATTGAACGGCGTGTGCCATGGAAAAACTCCTTCAAAAAACAGAGACAAGAAAACGAACAGGAACAGCGGAAGCAAGACGAAGCAGAGGAACGAGACCGGCGACCGGATCAGAGCGACTCGGAGACCGGTTCATCGCTTTGAAAGGTGTGGCCGCAGGCCACGCACTCGACGTTGTCCAGGACCTTGCGGTCGATGACGTCACCGAGTTGCGCTCCGGCCAGGCCACCGGTGGCACCACCGATGAGCCCGCCCAGCAGGGCACCGGCCAGACCACTGATGGGGGCACCCAGAGGGCCTGCGATCAGGCCGACCAGGGAGCCGAGACGGGCGCCGGTGGCTGCACCCGCTCCGGCGCTGGCAATGCCACCGGCGGTACCGGCAGCGGCACCGAGCACACCACCGACCTTGCGGGCGGTGGCGCGCTGCACCAGGTGGGTCGAGTGACAACGGGGGCAGTGCAGTTCGTGGGGAGCGTGGGGTGTTTGGGGTGAAGACATGAAGAACTCCTTGGAGGACAGACGGCAAAAAGCCCCAACCGGCAGGACCGGATGGGGCTTGATGGCGTGGGGTTGAGGGGAGGGAAACGGAGGCGGAGACCGGGGGGGGTAAAGCGAGAGGCAAGCAAGGAACCCAAACGCGGTTCCGGCACGCTGTCGCAGGGGAGGCGTCTTTTTGGGCCTATTCGGGCTCATCCGGCGCAGACCTTCCCAGTTTCCAAGTGAGTGATATGGGTCTGAAATTTTTTGGAATCTGGACATTTCCGTCCTAAATGCTCAACCGATTGCCTCAACACCTCCGTGGCTACATCATCAAGGGGGACGAGGGGCCTTGCCTAGCCTGCAACCGCACGTCGTGCCTTACTTTCTCGTCTTTGAGGTGTGGCTGCACTAGCACTTTCGGGGCCGGATCGATCCAAACTAGGTAAACCAGATCTCTTGACGGCGGGTCATCGATTCCAGTCACTATGGTCAAAGCTACAAGTACTCCGTTTTTGGGGTGATTGAGCCTACGACTTGGCGAACCGGACCAGCCTGCATGACCGGATGCTGGGGTAGCTGCTCTAGAACGACCAGCACGCACAGGTTCCTGGGCGTAAGGTGATCCGCAAGCGAGGGATGTTGGAATAGGCGGATCAGAGGCTGGATCGAGCTTGGAGGGTCTTATCTCCGCACTAGGGCCTGGCCAGACAAAGCCACCAGGAAAAGACACTACGTTGCGTACTTGCCACAGATCATCAACTCCTAAGAGACGTGGATTAATGTGGATTCAGTACGACTCGATTTGCCTACATGGTGCCTACATGAACTTGGCAAAAGAAAAAGGACTTAGCGGCTTTCGCTGCTAAGTCCTTGATTTTACTGGTGGCTCCTCCCTGATTCGAACAGGGGACCTGCGGATTATGATTCCGCTGAATTCTGCATTTAGTTGTGTTGGTCTGTGTTGGTATAATCAATACAAATCAACAACTTAACTTGATTTTTTCAGGCTGCGCTGTTGATTGGTATTTGGTGTTTTTTACATAATCGTCTTACATCTGCCCTTACATCGGCAAGATGTAAGACCATCAAGGGGCAGTCATGGCAAAGGTGGCATTCACGGCTGGAAGGGTGGCGGGGTTCAAGTGCCCAGTCGACAAAACGCAAGCGTTTCTGTGGGACACCACCGCGCCTGGCCTGGGGTTGCGTGTCACTAGAAACGGAAGGCCTGCCTATGTGTTCCAGAGTGTGTTCGAGGGGAAGGACCTGCGAATCACCATCGGTTCGCCATCCGCGTGGAGCATCAAGACAGCACAGGAAAAGGCCCGAGAGCTTCAGCGCCTGATTGACGAAGGCCGCGACCCCCGAGATGTCAAGCGTGAGGCCCAGGCCGCACGCGAAGCCAAGCGCCAACAGGAACAGGAGCAAGCGGAGGCCGACAAGCAAGCCATTGTGACAGTGGGTGAGGTGTGGGCCGTTTACCTTGAGGAACGCCGCCAGCATTGGGGCGAGCGTCACTATGCCGATCATGTGAAGATGGCGGCACCTGGTGGTGAGCCGGTCAAGCGTGGCGTGAAGTTGGAACCCGGCAGGCCGCGCCCCGTGACAGTGCCCGGCCCTGTGTTCCCCTTGCTGGCGCTGCGACTGGTGGAACTGACGCCAGATGTGGTGGAAGCGTGGGCCGCTGAGAATGCCAAGACCCGCCCTACCTATGCGCGTCTGTGCTGGCGCTGCCTCAAGGTGTTTTTGAACTGGTGCGCCGAACATCCGGCCTACAGCAAGGCCATGACCACCACAAACCCGGCGGCCACCAAAAAGAGTAAGGAGGCGCTGGGCAGGCCGAACGTCAAGACAGACGCTCTGATGCGCGAACAGTTGCCTGCCTGGTTTGCTGCTGTCCGTCAGTTGCCGAACCCGGTGATTGCCGCAGCCTTGCAGACCATTTTGCTGACAGGTGCCCGTCCCGGTGAGGTGCTGACGATGCGCTGGGAGGATGTGAACACCCAATGGCGAGGCGTGACCATCCGTGACAAGGTGGAGGGGGATCGCGCCATCCCATTGACGCCCTATGTGTCGCACTTGCTGGCCGGATTGCCGCGCCGGAATGAATGGGTGTTCGCCACTGGCCGCGCCGCATCCATGAACCTGAAGAACATCAAGCGCCGGGTGGACTACGAAGGCGGACAGGACGCCGCGCCGTTCGTTGGCAAAAGCAATTCCGGCCACATTGCACCACCCAATGCACCACACGCTTGTGCCTGTCGGGTGGCTGGTCTGGATGGCTTGAGTCTGCATGGTCTGCGCCGTTCCTTCAAGAGCCTGACCGAGTGGCTGGAAATCCCGGCTGGTGTAGTGGCTCAAATCATGGGACACAAGCCCAGCGCTACGGCTGAGAAGCACTACACCGTGCGTCCGCTGGATTTGCTGCGTGTCCACCACGAGCGCATCGAGGCGTGGATTCTGGAGCAGGCCGGGGTGAAGTTTGACCCGGTGGAAGAACCCGGCAAGCTGCGCGTATTAGCTTAAATATTGGGCAAAACAGCTATTGCTTGAAGACTTGAACGTTGGCACTTCACCCGCACGCTGAAACCGAAGTGCTGGCCCTGCCGCTGACCTGCACGCCCGGTTCCTGCGGATTGCAGAGATGTTGGAAGATTTTGGACCGCAACGGGTGGGGCTGCCTCACATCCGCCCGCTGGAAAGCAAGCTGTGGGAAATGCGGATGCACTGCCGCGATGGGACTGCCCTTGCCATGTATGTCGCCGTTCAAAACCCTCGCCTGCCGGTGCTGCATGTGTTCGTCAAGAAAACTCAGACAACACCATGGAGCGCGATAGAAACCGCCCTGAAACGAATGGAGGCCCACCCTTGACCACATTGAAACAACTAAAGGTCAAGCTGTTGGACAACCCTACGGTGCAGGCTGAATATGATGCACTGGCCGATGAATTCAACTTGGCGCACGAACTGATTGCCGCCCGCGCCCGTGCTGGCCGGACACACGCCGATGTGGCCACCCGGATCGGCACCACGCATAGCGTGGTGGCTCGTCTGGAGGGTTGAATGAGTCCGCCATCCAGGCGGACGGTGCAGCGTTATGCCCAGGCCATTGGCTGCCGAGCAGTTGTGCGGTTGGAACACGCATGAGCGTTTAAGTTCTCGTCCCAGCTAGGTTTGTCCGCGAACTGAAATGGCCGACTTCACCCCATTCTTGCATGTCTACGAGGGTTGAGCATGTCTTGTGGCGTTGTGTGACTGGATACAGGATGCGTACCTGACGAATAGGTTCACCGAAGCAATGTGCCCGACATCGTTAAGAGGGTGAGGTGCTTAACCAGTCGAGGTGTTTGGAGTCCTGCAGGGGTAAGGCTTTTGATCGTGGTGTCTGTTTAATCACCGGTCAAATCACGTGGTTTGGGCGTTCTGCACAGCAACGTCGATTTCTTTCTCCTGATTATGGGGCAAGCATGCTTAAGTCACTGGGAATCCTGCTAGAGTTATGTAGAAATAGCCATTAACGTAAAGGAGTTTCCAATGAGTGACGTTGACTTGAGGGTCATGAGAAGTCGCCCAGAGTATTTGATAGATTTGACAATGTTCGGGTTGGAGCGGCTTTACAATGCATTGATTTCGGAGGATTCTCCGAAATTTAAAGATGCTGTCGTCCCGGTATTTTTTCATGAAAAATCAAGTAATGGGGATGAGTGCCAGGCGGAAATGGAAAAGTTGGTGCTGGAAAATAAAGAGGCTCCGGGAAAGTTGGGGGCAATCGCACCGATCATTGTGTCATGTGCTTACTGTGGCGATGCGTTGCGTGCACTGAATTCTGGTGAGCGTGATTTGGCTTGGTCTCTGATTGCTGTTGCTCAATATTGGTATGGCTCCGCGAGAATCAATGAGCAAGTCCCTGAATTTAGAAGGCAAACGGAAATGAATGCCAGGCAGTCCACGGCAAGAAAGGCGGGAATGGCGCGTGGAGATAAGTTTGAACCTATTCGCTTAGAGGCTTGGCGGCTCGTAGTAGAGCGGTGTCCGGCGGGTGGTTGGCCATCATTTCGGAATGCGGCTCAAAGAATCGAAATGGATATTCTCAAATTTTCGGAGAAAAATCGTCTATCGATCAGTGGGGATCGACTGACGGCAACGGTCTCTGGTTGGTTGAAAAAAATGCCTGATGCTGATCGCTACTTTAAGGCCCGAAAAAACAAAGTGGATGATGTTGGGTGATTTAATAATTTGTAGCTAATAGGTTTTTTGGAGGCTCCATTTATGGGGCCTTTTTTTTAATGGAAGCATATCTTTTAGGTAGGGGTTGTGCTGTCATGTTGGGGTGGAGTGAGCCATGTGCAACCCACAGAGTTTGGCCAGTTTTGACTCGGGGGGGTGCACTTCTCTGATGGGTATTGTGTTTGTGTGATTCGTGTCAATATATTTTCGTTGACGCGATCTAGTTGCCGTTGACGCGATCTAGTTGCCGTTGACGCGATCTAGATCGGCGTCAAAGAATTCTCAAATACTCTAGATAATGGCTTTGGGTCGACCCAATTCCGCCTACCCGTCATTGGGGGCATCATTTTCTGGAGTAACACACATGAACAAAAAATTTGGCGTACTGACGCCTTTGTCCATCGAAACACGAGCGGCATTACCGACTGATGAGGCCGCCATCCATCTGAATCGACAGCAACAGACGCTGCGCATGTGGGCATGTCGTGAGAATGGTCCGCTGAGGCCAATTCGCATCAATGGTCGCTTGGCGTGGCCTGTCACGGATCTGCGTCGTTTGGTGGGGTGTGGCGAGCAATCGGCGGACGAGAGCCAATGCGGGGTGAAGGCATGAACAGTGTTGACTGCGGACGGTTCCCGTAAGCGTCATGCTGACTACATCAACCGTAGATCTGCCTGTGCCGCCATAGACCTTGGTGCGCACAGCCTCGGAGAAGGGGTTGCGAGTCTGAATCCTGAGTTGCCTACTGCGTTGCCCACGTTCACATCCGGTGTGGACTTTTTCCCCGGTGTTCATCCGGGAGCAGCATAACCAAGCCTCCCTGATGGATGGTCTGGGCGTGTGGTGGGGATGTTTATGGGGAGCTGAAGTTGACCGGCATCTTCGCCGTGAAACAGCGCCGCTCGTTGAATGAATATTTGTAAATTGGATAAAAACCATGAAAAGTTCTAAAAAAACCATCTCTAACAAGAAATTGGATGAAAAGCCTCTTACTTTTGAGGAGAGCCTTGCGCTCCTCAAGAGCATGAAGCCACTGAAGAAAAAACGCGAGGAAGAGTTGAACCTGGCCCTGGAGCCCTATCGGGAGGAGTTGCTCAAGGCTTCGAAAAACGGCAACTCAAAAACTGCTTTGATTGAATTCATTTTTCGCATTACAAGGCGTCGCATAACGTACAAGAAGCTCGACGAAATCCTTGCTGATTCCACGGTCCAACTGGAGGTGGCGAAATGAACAAACAGATTCGTCACTTGCCACTGCAACAGCCGTTTCCGGTTCATGCGCTGCCGCCTACGCTCCGGGACGCGACGCTTGCGGTCCACCGACACGTCCAGTCGCCACTTTCTATGGTTGCGACTCTGGCGATCAGTGTGGCATCCGAGGCGATTCAGGGCCTTGTCGGGGTGCAAATCCCACAAGGCCCCTACTGCACTGCCAGCAACTGGGTGTTGATTTTGGCGAAGACGGGAGACGGGAAATCGCCTTCGCTTCATCTTCTCCGTCGTGCAATCGTCGAGTTTGAGGCGGCGCAAGAGCTTATCTATAAAGCACGCATGGAGAAGTATCGTTCCGACCATGAGGTGTGGGCACTGATCTTGGCGGAGCTGAAAGCCTCCCTCCGACAAGAAGCTCACGCCGGTGAAGACCTTTCCGCCGCTAAAAAGGCCTTGGCCGAGCATATGCGTGATAAACCGATTCGGCCCCGCCAAATTCAGTTGACTTACGGCGATATCACCCCGCCAAAATTTCAGTGCTCGCTGGACAACTGGCCCAACGCCTGCCTGGAGTCGGATGAGGCCGCCCAGTATTTTGATGGGCCCATGGCGCGAAGCTTCCCCATGCTCAACCAACGTTGGGATCCCCATCCATTGCGCATGGATCGCCAGTCGTTCAAGGAGTCGGTGTACGTGCGGGAGCCGCGTGTCACGCTTAACTGGTCGATCCAGCCGGATGTGTTTGACCGCTTTATGGCTCGACGTGGCGACCACATGCGAACTCTGGGGACGACCTCTCGCTTTCTGGTTTGTCGGCCTGACAGCTTGCAAGGCGAGCGCGACACCCGTCCGCAGTCATTGGACATGTCTCTGATGGCGCCGCTATACGACAAGATCAGCTCGTTCCTGAGCGCCAGTGTTGGTGACGATGGGCAGCCGTTGGCTGTCAAGCAGACCGTGATGTTCAGTCCCGAAGCGGAGCAGATGTTCCACAACGTACGTGCTGACATTGAGCGTGCCCTGGGGCCCGGAGGCCCATTGTCCGGTGTGGCCGATTTTGGAGCCAAGGCGACCCGGCATCTGGCAAAACTGGCAGCCACGTTTGAGTTGTTCGAGTCGGGTCGCTTCGTGATCAGCCTGGACTCGCTGCAGCGCGCATATGAGGTGCTTTGCTGGTTCATCGATGAGTACATCCGCCTGTTCGCGCCGGTGCAAGAGGCACCCCAGGCCGTTCAAGATGTAAACAGCCTGTACCAGACGCTGCAACAGTTGGCGTCAGTGAACCAGAACCGGTATGTTCTCAAGAGTGATGTGCGCAAGAGCTTGACAGGCGGACTGCGCAACCATCTTCGCCTTGAGCAGGCGCTTGTGTTTCTGACACGGAACTGCCAAATTGGGCGCTACATCAAGGGGCGTTTGGATGTGATTGATGTCTGTCCAAGCCTGCCGTTTCACCACCAGCTGTTCGATTGGGCGACGGTGGGTCGACGCGCCTGATGTTCTCGGACATCAGTGGCCAGGTGACTTTCACCGAAACGCGCACCAGTCGCTTCACCGCGGGGCTCGCATCCTTGCGGGCCCCATATCCATGACTCAGTGGTTGTGAGTCACCAATGGTAACCCTGACCTTATACGTCGACCTCAAAGAGCGGCATGTAAGGTACTTGTGGCAGAACATGATCATGCTAAACAGCCCTTACGCTGAATCGCTCCATCTTCGTTATTTGGATGATGCACTCCACACCCTGTCTCCTACAAATGAGCGTCCGCGTGTGCGGTTAGAGGGCCCGCTGATTGGCTTATTGGGGCATCTAGATGAATTTGTCTGGGCTGCAATCCAAGAACCTGAGCCCCCTTACTACATCGAGGGAAGAACGCTCAAGAGCAGGCGCCGCGTGTTTTCGAACGATCAGCGAAGCCATGACCTACGAATCTCACCTTGGGACAGCCTGTATGGCGCAGTCACTAAGGTTCCCGAGGTCTGGGCGCCAAACTTGCGCTTTGCCCCCCATTTGGAGTTGCTGTTCAAAACTTACCAGGAGCATCCAATTTCCGCAGTGGGAGCGTCGCAAGGACCTAGAGGTCTGTTTGCTGGGCAACGTAGCAACGCAGCAATCTTCAATGACTTCTGTGCTGTCTTTCGGCGGCAGATGATCGACAAAAAACTACTGTCTGCTGAGCGCAACAATTGGGGCTTGAGCGGCACAGAAAACTTGAAAAGGCTCAAACACTACTTGGAAGACTTTACCGATAGCCTGCCTTCCACCACGGCGTACCACTTTTGGCTGCACCATACTAGCGACTTGCTCGATTTGCGGTCGGCAACACAGACGCAGAACCGAGCAAGCCTGGATGCGTTGATCAAATGTCGTTCAACTTTCTTCAATGGCTTTGACCGCAACCGAACCCTGTTTCCGGTAAAGCCTGGTTACGTGTGGTCGGTTGAACCCCACATCCAGGAAGGCTGGGGGCTGCGCTTGACCTTATTGTGGTCGAGCCAGGTCTTGCCAGGCACAGAGATAGATGTCAACGCCCACGCCCACGAGATAGGGAAGTACTGGGTTGCACTGGCCAGCAAAGGTCAGGGCAAATACTGGCTTCAGCGCATCGACCAGAACCTCATCGGCCGGTCGTTCGCTCCATCCAAATACCACGACAACCTGCGTCTTCAGGCATTTATGCGTTCGCTCGAGCCATTGGCCATGCGCAATGCCTTGGTCCGCATCCGCAACCAGCCGGAGGGGAAGTACTTTGGGACTCCCCAGATAAAGCGCAGGGGTCCTAGGCGGTCGCCATATTTCGGGTGGAAACAGGTGCTTCTGGGATGACGGAATGCTTTTTTGATAGCGCCCGACTGTACCAGTAGCGTCCCAAAATTTCATGTTTGAAGGTTCTTCCGCTTGAGCTACTTTTCCATTGACAAGTCAGCAGCGATGGACTAAACCGCTGACGCGGTAATCTCCGACGCGGCGTGTGCGGTAAGTGCCAGCATGGTTGGTGTCGATGTTGTGAATTGAGGCAATTGGCCTCGTTCACAACAGGAGTACCGTCATGCAATCCCCGATTCAAGCCGTCTCCCCCTTGCGTCAGCGCATGCTCGAAGACATGCGCCTGCGCAAACTGGCTCCCAAGACCCAGTCTGCCTACGTCCGAGCGGTGCGCAAGTTCACCCAGTTCCTGGGGCGTTCACCCGACACCGCGACCGATGAGGATCTACGACGCTTTCAGTTGCATATGGTCGACGCGGGTACATCACCCATTTCGCTGAACGCCACCATCGTAGGTTTGAATTTCTTCTTCGAAGTTACCCTGGGCCGCCCCGAGGCCATGGCCAAGATGCAATCGGTTCGCGTACCGAAGAAGCTGCCCGTGGTGCTGAACAAGGAAGAAGTGACACGGCTGCTGGCCTGCGTCTCGCACATCAAACACCAAACAGCGCTCTCCCTGGCCTATGCCACGGGGCTGCGGGTCAGCGAGGTGGTCGGACTCAAGGTCAGTGACATCGACAGCCAACGCATGACGCTGCGCGTGGAACAGGGCAAGGGTCGCAAGGACCGGTACGCATTGCTCTCCCCAATACTGTTGGAGCGCCTGAGGGTGTGGTGGCGTGTGGCACGAGCCCAGGGCAAGATGCTTGACGGCGGATGGCTGTTTCCTGTTCTGGACCCACTGGATGCACTGACCCCACGCCAACTCAACCGTGCCATCCACGACGCGGCAGAATTGGCCAAGATCGACAAGCGGGTGTCGATGCACACGTTGCGCCACTCATTTGCGACCCACTTGCTGGAGCAGAAGGTTGACATCCGCGTCATCCAGGTGCTGTTGGGACACCACCGGCTGGACACCACAGCGCATTACGTTCAGGTGGCAACCGATGTCCTGCGTGAGGTGATCTCTCCGCTGGACGCGTTGACCACGCCGCCACCCCATTCCACCCACCCCTTATAGGCGACCTCCGTGGGGCCTTGTGCCCTGGAGGTGGCGGACATTTTCCGCGCCCATGGGCCAGCCTGGCGGCTTGCTCAGCGCTCGCACCTGAGCCTGGGTCAGCTCAAGGTCATGTCAGCGATCGAACAGTGCCGAACCGCAGCGCTGGGTGGACATGTGTTGCGTTGCCCAGACTGCCAACACGATCAGGTGTCCTATAACTCCTGCCGCAACCGGCATTGCCCCAAGTGCCAGGCCCAGGCGGCCAAGCGGTGGCTGGAGGCACGACAGGCTGATCTGCTGCCCGTCGATTACTACCATGTGGTCTTCACCCTGCCGGCGCCCATCAGCGATATTGCGTACTACAACAAGGCCGTGGTCTATGGCCTGCTGTTTGAGATCGCCGCAGAAACCCTAACCACTATTGCGGCCGATCCCAAGCGCCTTGGCGCACACATCGGCGTCACGCTGGTGCTGCACACTTGGGGATCGGCACTGACGCACCATCCTCATGTGCATGGGATCGTGCCTGGGGGAGGCCTGTCGCTGGATGGCTCGCGCTGGGTGAGCTGCAAGCCCGGATTCTTTCTGCCGGTACGCGTGCTGTCTCGCCTGTTTCGCCGCCGCTTCCTGGAGGCGCTTGAGCAAGCACACCGCACGGGGCAACTGCAATTCTTTGGTGACAGTGCGGGTTTGACAGACCCCAAGGCCTTTGCCAAGTGGCTGGCACCGATGCGCCAATGTGAATGGGTGGTGTATGCCAAACGCCCGTTCGCTGGCCCCGCAGCGGTGCTGGCCTACTTGTCGCGGTACACGCACCGGGTGGCCATTGCCAATTCCCGGCTGGTGACCATGGACGAGCGTGGCGTGTCGTTTCGTTGGAAGGACTACCGCGACAAGAGCAACCCCGAAAGACCTCGGCACAAGACCATGACGCTAAGCGCCGATGAGTTCATGCGCCGCTTCCTGCTGCATGTGCTGCCCGGGGGCTTCCACCGCATACGCCACTTCGGCCTGCTGGCCAACAACGCGCGCAAGGACAAATTGGCTCTGGCCAGGCAGCTGCTCGCCGTGGTACCCGACATGGCTACCACTGTCGACGGCAGCGGCAGTGACGAGCAGCAGGCGCAGGAGCTGATGCGCCCGGTGTTTGCGTGCAGGCACTGCGGTGCAGCGATGGTGGTTCTGGAATCATGGGTACGCGGTCAGCTCCCTCGTGTGCCAGTTCCTAAACAGGGGGCACCATGACTTCAAACGGATGGGCTCGGCAACACATCCATCTGACGCTGCTGTGCTGCGCGCCGGTTGGAGCAGGCTTGGCCGCCCGGCCGTTGGCGACGAATAACGTGCTCTTTAGGCCAGCACATCTGTCACGCTGCGGGACTGTGGACTCTGGTTTGCGGGCCGCACCTCCCCGAGATATCGCCTGCGCCGACTGCACTGCCCCACGAGGCCATCTCAATTCTACATAGCCATCGGAGCCAGAACGGCCAGTCTCGGGATCCGCGGTTTCCTCCATCGAGGTTTGTACGACCCCCGCCCTTGCCAGGCTGCGGCCAACCTGTGGGCTCCAACTGCGGACGGGGATCCTACAAACCTAAACGGTTGCCGTCGCTCAATCACGAGAACCTGAATGACAGCATTGCTACGCGTTGCCGTTATTGGAGCGATCTGAGGAGGTCAATGTCGGCGTCGCGGTAGCTGCTGCCGGTACACCGTGGCGTGACGATTCACCGTCCAACAGCAGATGCATTGAGGCACTGCTGCATGCTGGAAAGTAGTCAAGAGCACGCCAATAGGCCGTTCGTGGTTCAAAGCTTGCTGAGTTCCTCCTCCAACCGCGTGGCTTCAGGCACGCCAAGCGCAATGAGCGACGCGACGAGGGTGTCGATAGCGGGCCGCAGCGGCGCACTGTTGCTGACGCTGGTCGGGCTGCGTGTCCGGATGGACTCTATCAACAAGCACCACCGGCGGCCCACACCGTGATCAATCCATAGCTGTCGGAAATCAGGATAAGCTTCGATCCATGTGCTTCCCGCTCCGACGAGTACATCCAGTTGCTCGGCTCGTGGCGCGACCTCAAGCAGATTGAGCAGTACCAAGGCGACGAAGGGTGACGGCCCTTTGCTGACCAGTTTGCCCAGAACAGGGAGAAACGGACCGACTCGCTCCATGCCCTTCTCAAACAGGTAGCACTTCGATCCCTGCCCGTACATGTGGTCGTTGAAGAACAAGACGGCGATTGCCGGGCCAATGTGCATTTCGATGGACAAGTCCCTGCTTCGGCCGAGACGTCCCCATCCACGCGTGGTCAGCATGTGGTCAGCGAGTGCGCTCCGAATGTCTACGGCCACCTGCGTCGGAATGTTGTCGCCCTCAAAGTACACGGCGTCGATGCTGCGCAAGAAATCGACGAGCACGTCGTAGAAATTCCGGTCTGGAAGCGCAACGATGTGCCGCACGGCCAGTTCAGTGGCCTCAGGCGTTGACAGACCGACAACGCAGCGAGCAACCGCCCCAAAGAACGTATCGTTCCACTCAGATGGCGGATGGTCCGTTTCGTCTCCGTCGTCTAGGTCCGCTCCATTCGCAAGGGCCGTCCAAGGCATGTAGGTCTTCACGATCTCGCTGAGCCAAGGGCGCGTGTCATCGTGGGAAAGAGCGCGCACTTGGCGCAACCAGAGAGCCGCAGCCTGATGATTTACATGCTCTGTTGGCGAGGGCGCCAGCGCTTCTGGCGGTTCTGGTTCGGCAATGCGGGTTCCTGGTAAGCGTAGTCGCCTTCTCGGCCGAGCTTGCTCTACCGGAAATGTCGGCCACGTTGGCTCCGGGCCTTCCCCGCCAAGCCAAGCCATCTCAGCGGCAACTGCAGCCCGTGCCCGTTCATGACTGCGCGCTTTGCGAGCGTAGACCTCTTCCTGCGACGCATCCCAAGCTCGGTTCTCCACGACACTCGCGCTGAATGCACATCGGAGCACAGCTCTCGGTAGGCGACTATTGACGGCCGCTAGGACTGCGGCGGACGCCCCGAAGCCGTGCGCGGCAGCGTGACTTCCCGTCGCCGCTACCTCAAGAAGCGACCGCACGTCTTCCGGCGTTGACCGATCTCGCAAGGCGTGGATCAACCCGGCATAGGCGATTGCTGTCGGATTGAAACGCAGGCCCCCTCGCATCTGACGCGCAGGATCGTCGTCGAGCGCCGCAAGCGTAGTGTCCAGTTGCGACCGCGCCCATTCCCCGTGCTCGGCGCGCAAGGCATCATCGCCGTCCCGCATGACGATCATGGCGGCCGTCACAACCGCTTCCTCTTGCATCCGTCGCTCGCCGTCATCGTCGTCGGATTCGATGTCTGTCGTAGCTCTTGCCGAACGCCGCGCCCAAGCCACCGCCGCCGACCGACCCGCCGGCAACAACCGGGCGGGATCGTCGACCGCGAGGGTCAGCGCAGACCGCGTAGCAAAATCTGACTCTCGCTCAGTCGCGGCGTCTCGCAAAGCTTGTAGATGGGTCTGCTCTGCCGCTGGCGATACATACTTGCGCGCAGTTGCGGATGACCCGTCCTTGAGCGTTACTTCGACTTCTTGCCAATTTGCGGCATCCGAAAGGTTCAGTGCGTACCGAACCATGAATTCCGGGTTACCCAGATGCGCACTCGTGGCGGGTTCGTCCAGGCGTGCTGCCGCGGTCGCCAGCAGCGTCCTCAGTGTCGCGAGTTGATCAGGGGATGCCAGGAACGTGAAGTTGCCAATTAGTTCGTCGAGCGTTGTCCGTCGGGAGGGCCGGCGCTTCAGCTCGGCGGCGGTCACGCTGCCGCGCGGTTCGCTACGCAAGGCGCCAAGTCCGAAGAAGTCCGGCATTTCGACGCGATCATGCGCCTGACGCGTGCGATCGATGCACAGCAGTTCGGGGCAGCCGAGAAAGGCCGCCGTCACGTCAAGCGATTTGGGCCAATGCGAGATGATGAGATCAACTGCCACCAGCAAGTACGCAGCGCACGAGCCCCGCGGCCCGAGCACGTCTGTCAGGACAGCTTCAAATGCGTCGCCTGCCTCGATGCGGCGGTGCGCCCATGCTTCGAGTGCCATCAGCGCGGATGTGACGGCGTAGAAGTTGCTGTTGCGTGACCAGAAGTAGGTTTGCATCCACGGGAACGTGCGCGCACCTCCCGGCAAATGTAAGTCGAACCCATTCGTCCCTGGGTCAGCGCCGCGGCTACCGTGAGCGATCGCGTGCGCGACCAAGCGGTGCACCAGAGCCAAACCATCCTTGGGTGAGCTGGCGAGCAATTCAAAGAACGGGCCTTGGGCCGGCGATGCCTGAAGGAACTCGTGATCGAGATAGGTAAACGCCTCTTCGCGCTCCCGGCCGAAGTGGCGCTCGCGTCGCCGGGGCCTTGCGATCAACGCCTGCGCGGTCAGGTTCGCCAACTCTGCCGGCGCTGCTTGCGCCAGCGTACCGCGCATCTTCAGGATGCTGCGCACGATTTCTTCGTTGTGCTCGCTCTTTCCCACCGCCGTCAGGTATTCGGCGGCCAACTCCGGCGTTGTCCGCGCGAACATGACGAACGCATCGCGAAGGTCCGATTTCAGCGACTGGACCCCGTCGCGATCAAGGTGCGCCCAAAACACAGGGCCCTCGCTCGGCGTCGGCATTGCATCTCTTGGTTCCATCAACCTCAGCCAACGATATATCTGCCGTGTCGCAAACGGCGTGATATCGGTGGCGCCAAGCGTGCCAACCGAGAATGCCGCGTATAGCTGAACGATTTCTGGAATGGCCTCGTTGGGAACGCTATCTCCGATACTCAAGAGCCAGACAATCAACGTCGTCCACGCCGGGCCGCGCGGGACGTTGATCGATGCTGGTATAAGTGTGGGGTCGACGCCCGCAGCCGCAAAGACCTTTGCGGCCGGAAGTACGTCGACAGCCATGACCGTCCGGATGAGTTCGCGCAGCAGTGCGGCGCCATTGGCGAGAAGCTCGGGCGATGCGCGTTGGAGAAGTGCTTCCGCAGCTTCGGATCGAGCTAGGGCGAGCAACGCGGCGCGGCGCCAAGAACGATGAACTCCCGCTTGGCTCAGCCGATCAACGAGCGCGTGCCACCTCACGCCATCAGTCGCCCGCTCGATTGCCATGCGCGCTGCCAGCTCAACGCCGCGTGCAAACATCGCCGTTGCTGGCCGGCTTAGTTGCAGCCTATCGACGAGTTCGGGATCGGCGTGCAAGGCGCACGCAATCGACCACTCGCGCAGTACGTCATGACGAAACGCGACCCGGTCAATGCCCAAATCCCGCAGAGTGCCGCTAGACACCAGCGCATCGATCGGCGCCGCAGCTTGGCCTGTAACGTCGAGGAAGTCACCGCCAGACAAGGTCTGCGCTGCCGCGCCTTGCAGCAGCCGAGTCCGATCACGCCATCCAGCATCGCGTGCGCCGTCCGCAGTGGTCCACCACTGCTCGGCCATATCGACTTCCGTGCGCGGTACGGGATCAGATGCTGGCTGATTCGCCAGCCGTGCGAGGCGAAACAGGTTTCTGGCGACCTGGCGTGCAGGATGGCCGTCCGTTAGAAGGGGCGCGAGCGAAGGATCAGCCACCTTCAGCTGCTCAATCTCCACCTTGCTCAGCTCACCTATCGTGATCGGGTCGGTTTGGCCCAGGCGCGCCAGTGCATCGCTTGGCAGCCAGCTGGACTCATCAATCCCAAATTCGCGCCGAGCCGTCGCGATCACGGCTACTCCCGGAACGACAGAGGCTTCCCCGACGACATCGACGACCGTGAGCCTCTCCTCTGTGCTGAAAGAGTCGAGGTTGTCGACAAAAATCGTGGCGCCGCCGTCATTCGCAAGTTCAACGAGCAATTCGCGAAGCGTTCCGTCGAAGCCGAGCTGTGCGCGCAACGCGGTCCACCCGCGCGGAACACATCGTCCTGGGCTGAGAACGATGACCTGACCTTCGGCTCGCATGGCCTCGGCCATCTGTCGCAGGACACCCGATTTGCCGACGCCTGCATCACCACGGATCTCCACATAGCGTCCGCGATCCAACGCTTCGCGCGTTGCGGCAACGAGCTCCTGCCGTGCAAGTACGACGCTGCCCACGCGGTTACGGATGTCAGCAAGCGCCAAGCGGGATGACTCAGCTAGCACGGCTCTGGCCGTCGCGTGCCGACGTTCGCCTAGGAATCGATAGCCCAGCTGCGCGAGAGCTTGCAGTGCTGTCTCGCGGGTTCTGTAGCCGCCACTTTTCGCCACATCGATTGCTAGTTCAATGAGGCTGACCCAGAAGGCCACTGCACGCGATCCATCGTCGGTATGCAGCACACGTACAGAGCGTTCTAGCGCTAGGTCGTGCGACGCAGAGCCTGGGGCCGTGAAGTCGAAGGTCAGAATCTGCAGCCGGCGCAGCAACAGCCAGACGGTCTCGTTGTCGTCTGGCGAGCCTTCATCTCGCAGGTGGCTCTTGAACGTCTTGACGAAGGCGCGCATGTCGTCGTTTGCCACGCCCGCCAGTTCAATTTGGGCAGCAAACGTAGCCGCATCGCCAATCTGCCGCGCGAGCGTGAGTACATCCTGATATGCCCCATCAATCTTGCGCGATCCCTTCGTCGTCGCAATGGCCAGTTCGTACCGCTGCGTCAGGAAGTCAGGCCGCTGCGACGCTTTGACGACTTGGGATACGACTTTGCGAAAGGCGGTATCGGCGGAGGTGAAGGTAATGGATCGCTTGACCTGAACCTCCAGCACCGCCGGCTTCCCGGACACGCTGTCGTGGGCGTGGATGACTACGTCGTCGAGCGGACGCCCCGCATTAGCCTGCTGTAGCGCGACTCGATCTATCGTGGCACCGGGAAGGCCCCGAGCGGGTGCCCCGGCAAGCATCGCTAGCAAGTATGACGCACCGACCTGGGCCTCGAAATGGGTGCCCGCTGGCCCGCTGGCTAACGTGCTCATCCCTGGACTGCTGTCAGCCGGAGACAATTCCCGCTCACTCATGCTTCCCCCTTCCGAAGCCGGCGCTCTTCTCGCTCGATGCGTCGCTGCACCTTTACGAACTGCAATTCAACCTTCGATGAAAGGCCGCTGAGTACACGAGACCAGATGATGCTGTCGGTGTTCGGATGAATCAGAAGCAGAATCGTAGTGATTTGAGCTAGTGAGAAAGCCGCTAGACGACCGGCTTCGTCCAAACCCACGTTGCTGGCGCCCGCCAGGATGCCATCTTGGTCGCCGAGAACACCCAAGCGAAAGAATGTGCCTTTTGCGCCGGCGTGCACCGTGTTGCTCGCCAGTCTGAAATACGGCCGCAGGCGTTCGAGATCGACCGCAGCCTCAATGCTGGCAAAGGTTGGGTTTGGATTCCTTAGTGTGTCTGCTGCCCAGCCGTAGTCATTGAGGAACGCCTTGCCGTATTTGCGCTCGAGATCGACTGCCAGAGCATCCAAACGCTTCTGGTCGCGCGCAGAAATTGGTCGATGTTGCAGGACGGCGGCAAACCGTTGGTACTGACGGGCGGCTTTGATGGAGTCCGCACCAACATGTGCGGCGTACCGCTCCGCTACATCTGGGCCGCGCTCGGCGATCAGCATCGCTGTAACCGTCAACTCGTGCATTGTTCGCCAGCGTGACATGGCGCCGTCAGCGAATCCGTTGCGCAATAGGGCCTGCACTTCCCCCGCGATTTGTACGGTCCGACCGTGCAGGCGCGTGACAACGTCCACTACCGCGATGTCCTTGGCCCTACGTCGTCGCCTTCTGAGCCAGTCATTTCGCACATCGCCGATTTCTTGGCAAAGAGCCACAAGGATGTCGAGCAGCTTGAAAGGCTCGGCCCAGGTCAATTCGAGCCGCCGCATGAAAGCGTCACGCTCATTTTTCAGGTCAAGTAGGCGAACCGCGGGGTCCTTGAGGACGTTCTGCAAGGCAGTTTCGCTCAGCGAATCGAAGATGTCCTGGGATGCGGTTTCAATGGCACTGGTGATTCCTTCAACGGCCTGTTCAATGTCCGCGCCATCCAGATGAATATTGACGTTGCGACCGCTGGTGATC
>CBKZAG010000040.1:0-19316 GCA_966692625.1 uncultured Comamonadaceae bacterium | reverse complement strand
CGCTGCGGCAGGTTGAGGTGGTCGCTCAGCAACATCAGGCTACCCGGCGGCATGGTGCCCTGCAGGCTGCCAGCGGCGTTGGTTTGAACCAGCACTTTGCAACCCCAGTCGCGCAGGGTTTGGAGGGGCACTTTCATGCCGTCGGGTTCGCCGGTTTCGTATGTGTGCTTGCGCCCGGTGAGCACCGCAACTTCGTGTTGGCCGATGCGCCCCCACAGCAAATCGCTGGCGTGCCCCTGCACACTGGGCATGGGGAAGCCCGGCAGATCGGCGTAGGAAACGCGAACGGCGTCGCGCACCTTGGCTGCTAGACCGCCCCAGCCAGAGCCGAGCACGATGGCAATACGGGGGCGGGCCTGCGGCAGGCGCTGCCGCAAAACTTCAATCGGTTGTAACTGACTCATGGCAATAGATGTTGTGGGCCGAAGCTGTGGGGCAGCAATTGCTCCATCGTCAAGGTGGCACGCCAGCCCTGGCTGTCGGCAATGAGAACGGGGGTATCTGGCAACGCAAATTCGCGGATCTTCTGGCGGCAGCCGCCACAGGGCGTGACCCAAGACGGCGCATCACCCAGCACCAGCAAGGCACGTATGCGGCGACCGCCTGCCAGCGCCATGGCGCTGATGGCGCCAGCCTCGGCGCACACACCTTGCGGGTAGGCAGCGTTTTCGACGTTGCAGCCCGCGTGCAGGCGCCCCTCTTCATCCAGCAAAGCGGCACCCACCAGAAAGTTGGAATAAGGCGCATAGGCGCGCTGCCGGGCATGAAATGCCGCTTGCCACAAGGCTTCGCGGGTGCTCACGTCCAGCCAGGCGGGCACCTGCCAAAGGGTGGCATCTGAATGCGTGCTCATGTCCGCTCCTTCACATAGGGGGTACCCAAGGCCTTGGGCGCAACCGCCTTGCCAATGAAACCTGCCAGCAGGACCACCGTCAACAGGTAAGGCAGCGCCTGCACGGCCTGCACCGGCACGGCCCCCACCACTGGCAGGCTGACACCTTGCAGGCGAATGGCAATGGCATCCAGAAAACCAAAGAGCAGGCAGGCCCACAGCGCGCCCACCGGGCGCCAGCGGCCAAAGATCATCGCGGCCAGTGCCATGAAGCCGCGCCCGGCCGTCATGTTCGGTACGAACGTGGCGCCCTGCGCCAGCACCAGATAAGCCCCTGCCAGGCCGCAAAGCATGCCGTTCAGCGTCAAGGCAACGTAGCGCATACGCTTCACGGGTACACCTGCGGCATCGACCATGGCGGGGTTCTCGCCAACGGCGCGCAAGCGCAAACCAAAGCGCGTGCGCCACAGCAACCACCACACCAGCGGCACCAGCAACAACGCCAGGTACACCAGCGCGTTGTGGCCCAGCAAACCTTGTCCAATGATCTTGCCGACCCAGGGTACAGCTTCCACGGTCTGAGCGAACCCCGGCCACAGATCGCCAATGCGGCTTTGGTCCTGCACGGGCGGGGTCTGCCCGCCCTGCTTGAACCAGGCTGCCCCCAGCACCGCCGTGAGGCCCGCTGCCACAATGTTGATGGCCACGCCAGAAACGACCTGATCGCCAGAATGGCTCACGCAGGCAAAGCCGTGCACAGCAGAAAGCAGCACAGCCACCGCCAGCGCAGCACCCAATGCCAACACCAGGTTGCCCGAGACCACACCCACGGCGGCTGCAGCAAAGGCCGCTGCCAGCATCTTGCCTTCCAGGCCAATGTCCACCACGCCGCTGCGTTCGCTGATCAACCCGGCCAGTGCGCACAGTATGAGCGGCGTCGAGACGCGCAGCGTGGCGCCCAGCACCGACCCCCAGAAAACTTCATCCACGGCGCACCTCCTTGCCATTGCCGCTGCGCAAAGCCAGCAAACGGCCCAACCAGGGCGCCGCCACGTAGGCCATGGCCCCTGAGAACAGCACGATGAAGCCTTGCAGCGTGACCACCATGTCGCGCGTGAAGCCGGGTACCTCGAACGCCACCTCGGCTCCCCCTTGGAACAGGATGCCGAACAACAGACTGGAGAACACAATGCCCACCGGATGGTTGCGCCCCATGAGCGAAACCGCGATGCCGGTAAAGCCCGCTCCAGCGACGAAATCGAGCAGCAGCCTGCCAGACACACCGGCAATCTCGTTCATGCCGACCATGCCTGCCAACCCGCCAGAAATGGCCATGGCCAGCATGATCTGGCGGCGGCCGTGAATGCCCGCGTATTCGGCCACGGTCTCGCTCGCGCCCACCACGCGCAAGCGGTAGCCCGAGCGGCTGTGCCAGAGCAAGTAATACACCCCAACGACGGCAGCGGCGGCAATGAACACGCTCGCGTTCAGCGGCGAAGACGGCCACTCCACTCCTACCCATTCCAGCATCTGATGCATGGACGGCAGCTTGGCCGAATCCGCAAAAACAGCGCTTTCCACGGCCATGGCGCCTGGGGCCTTGAGCTTGTTCACCAGCAGATAGACCAGCAGCGTGGACGCCAGGAAGTTGAACATGATGGTGGTGATGACCACATGGCTGCCCCGGTAGGCCTGCAGGTAGGCGGGCACGAGCGCCCACGCCATGCCAAATGCCACCGAACACAACAACATGAACGGCAGCATGACCCAGGCCGGCAGCGACGCGGACAGCCACAACGCCGCCAAACCTGCGCCCAAACCGCCAAGCAAAGCCTGCCCCTCACCCCCGATGTTGAACAGGCCCGCATGAAATGCCACCGCCACCGCCAGACCGGTGAACACAAAGGTGGTGGCGTAATACAAGGTGTAGCTCACCCCCCTGGGTGTGCCTAAAGCGCCTTTGACCAGCGCCGTCAGCACCTCCACCGGGCTCTGCCCCACCAGCGCCACCACGGCCCCGGCCACCAGCAGCGCCACCGCCAGATTGAACAGCGGCAACACCAGCAAATCCGCCCAGCGCGGCAAACGTGCCATCTGCGTCATGCGGCAACCCCTCCCCCGGCCATCAGCAAGCCCAGCTTGGTCTCGGTGCATTCGCTCACAGGCAACTCCCCGGTGATTCGCCCCTGGTTCATCACGATCACCCTGTCCGACAAGGCGAGAATCTCGTCCAGCTCGCTGGACACCAGAAGCACGGCGCAGCCCGCGTCGCGCATGCGGCGCAACTGCCCGTGGATGAATTCAATGGCGCCGATGTCCACACCCCTGGTCGGCTGCCCCACCAGCAGCACACGCGGCTGGCGCCCCAGTTCTCGCGCCAGCACGAGCTTCTGCTGGTTGCCCCCGGAAAAGTTGCCACACAGCAAAGCCGGGTCGCGCGGCCGCACGTCGAAGGTGTCCATCATCTGCCGGGTGGCCGCATGCATGGCCTCGTGCCGCATGGTGCCTGCCCGTGAATACTCAGGCCACCCCTCGTAGCCCAGCACTGCAGACTCCCAGGCGGCAAACGTCATCACCATGGCCCTGGCGTGCCGGTCCTCGGGCACATGCGCCACGCCAAGTTCGCGCGCCCGCCTGGGGTCCAGCCAGTGCTGCGCGCTGAACGACTGGCCCAGCAGCGTCATTTCGCCAGCCATGACACTGTGCATGCCCGCCAGCGCCTCGATCAATTCGCTCTGGCCGTTGCCGGAAACACCGGCCACGCCGACGATCTCTCCGGCATGCAAGGTGATATCTGCGCCCTTGAGCCGCTCGACGCCCAGCGAATCTTTCACGCGCAGCCCCCGCGCGTCCATCACGCGCTCGCCTTGCTGCGGTGGCGTCTGCCCAGCCTGCGCGCCCAGGTGCACACTGCGGCCCACCATGGCCTGCGCCAGTGCGTCAATGGACGTGTCGGCCACTCGCGTCTCCAGCACCACCCGCCCTGCTCGCATCACGGTCACGTCGTCGCAAAGGCTCATCACCTCTTTGAGCTTGTGCGTGATGATGATCACCGTGGTACCTTGCTCGCGCAGGCGGCGCAGCACATCGAACAGCTGGTGGATTTCCTGCGGCGTGAGCACGGCCGTGGGCTCGTCAAGTATCAGGATACGTGCGCCCCTGAACAGAGCCTTGAGGATTTCCAGCCGTTGCCGGTCCCCCACGGGCAGGTCTGCCGACAGCACGTCCAGGTCCACATGCAGACCCGTCGCATCCATGAGCTCGTGCAGGCGCTTGCGCGCCATCGGCTCGGTGCGCGAAAGCATGGCGTGCGACTCGGCGCCCAACACCACGTTCTCCAATGCGGTGAAGGTGTCCACCAGCATGAAATGCTGGTGCACCATGCCGATGCCTTGTGCAATGGCGTCCTGTGCGCTCCTGATGCGCACGGGCTTGCCGTGGATGCGAATCTCACCGGCGTCGGCACTGTAAAACCCATACAGGATGGACATGAGCGTGCTCTTGCCCGCGCCGTTTTCGCCAACCACCGCGTGTATGGCACCCGCTGCCACGCGCAGGTCCACCCCATCGTTGGCCCGCACCGCGCCAAAGCGCTTGTGCATGCCCAGCATTTCCACGGCCCATGGCTTCATGCCTCGGCCTCCTCTTCAACCGGAACACGCCCCGTGGTGGCGCGCAGAATCAAATGGCATGCCCGCTTCAAGTTGCGCGAAGGCTGCTCAGGGTGCTCAATGCGTTCGATCAACATCGTTGCCGCATCACGGCCCAAGCCGTGCAGCGACGCCCCGACCGACGTGAGCGCTGGCTGGCTGTGCTTGCCCATGGCAATGCCGTCAATGCCCACCACAGACAGGTCGCGCGGCACCTTGCGCCCCAATTCGGCCGCTGCATGCAAAACCCCCAGCGCCATCATGTCGTTGCAGGCAAACACTGCCGTGGCACCCGTTGTGCTCAGGCTGCGCAAGCCCTGCTCGTAGCCTGCGTCCACTGAGAAGTCGCCCTCGAAAAGCATACTGTCATCGGCTGCCACACCCGCTTGCGCCAGCGCGTGGCGCCAGCCCGACACACGCTGCTGGCTGATGTGCTGCGCCATGGGGCCGCTGATGCAGGCAATGCGCCTGTGCCCCAGCGACAGCAGGTGCGACACGGCCAGTACGGCCGCCTCATGCTGGTCGGCCTGCAGCAGATCGGCCTTGAGCACGCCTGGGCTGCGGTCGATCATCACCAAGGGCGTACGCATCAGGCGCTTGCGCCCGACCTGCTCCACCGAGGCCTGGTCGAACACCCCTGCCACCAGCAGCATGCCGTCCACGCGGCGGCTCAGCAGGCTCTCCAGCTGCAAAGCCTGGTAGCGCCCCTGCGGCCCGGTGTTGCCGAGCACCACCGAATACCCGGCTTCGCGCGCCACGTCTTCCACACCCATGGTGATCTCGGCGCAGAAAGGGTTGCTGATGTCTGGCACCAGCACACCAATGCTGTGGGTGCGCGCCAACCTCAAGGAACGGGCCACCGCGCTGGGCACGTAACCGCACTCGTCCACAGCACGCAGCACCTTGCTGCGCGTGCCGTCGCTGACCTTACGTGTACCGTTGAGCACGTGGGAGACGGTCGTAAAAGACACGCCCGCCACCCGTGCCACGTCCTTGATGGAAACCATGTTGATGCGTGCGCCGAGCCACCCAGCTTGCCTGCAGCTGTCAGTACTTGCAGGCGTTGTCGGCCATGTAGTCGGCCACCTTCACTTTGCCGCTCAGGATGCTGGCCTTGGCATCTTCGACCGCCTTTTTGATTTCCGGGGTGACCAGCTTGGCGTTGTGCTCGTCCAGCGCGTAATCCACGCCGCCTTCCTTCAGGCCCAGCACCTGCACACCCGGCGTGTGCGCCTTCACCACGTTGTACACGGCCACGTCCACGCGCTTGAGCATGGAGGTCAGCATGGTGCCCGGATGCAGGTAGTTCTGGTTGCTGTCCACGCCGATGGCCAGCTTGCCAGCGTCCTTGGCGGCCTGGTACACGCCAATACCCGTGGCGCCAGCGGCGGCAAACACCACGTCTGCGCCGCGGTTGAACTGCGACTTGGCCAGTTCGCCGCCGCGCGCCGGGTCGTTCCAGGCTGCGCCCGTGGTGCCGGTCATGTTGGCAATCACTTCGTTCTTGGCACTCACGGACTTGGCGCCCTGCTCGTAACCGCACTGAAAACGACGGATCAGCGGGATGTCCATGCCGCCCACGAAGCCCACCTTGCCGGTCTTGCTGGCCTTGGCGGCCATCACACCCACCAGGTAGCTGCCCTCCTGCTCTTTGAACACCACCGACTGCACGTTGGGCAGGTTCACCACCATGTCAATGATGGCGAACTTGAGCTTGGGAAACTCCTTGGCAACCTTTTCGATGCTGGTGGCCTGGCTGAAGCTGATGCCGATGATCGGGCTGGCGCCACGCTCGGCCATGCGGCGGATGGCCTGCTCGCGCTGCGTCTCGTTGGTGATCTCGAACTCCAGGTAGCTCTTCCCGGTCTCCTTCTTCCAGCGTTCCAGGCCTTCGTAGGCCGCCTGGTTGAAGGACTTGTCGAACTTGCCGCCCATGTCATAGACGATGGCTGGCTGGGCCTGGGCCCAAGCAGCACAACCGCCCAGCACGGCGAACAACGTCACTTTGCGCAAAATCGAAACTTTCACGGGGCACCTCCAAAAAAATCAGAAAAGGAAGCAAAAAACGCCGACAGCATATTAGCAAACGTTTGCTATTGCAAATTCGGCCACATCAAACAAAAATTCACACAACGAGCCAGCTCCCTCCTAGCCTTCAGCAAGATCCACCCCCCAACCCCCTTACGATGAACACCACGGCCCTGCACCTGTCTTCCGAAGTCCGCGCGGCCCTGGAGAACGGTCGTCCCATCGTCGCGCTGGAGTCCACCATCGTGGCTCACGGCATGCCCTGGCCCGACAACCTGCAAACAGCTCACGCCGTGGAGAACAACATCCGCAGCGAACGCGCCACCCCCGCGACGATTGCCATACTCGACGGCAAGATTTGCATCGGGCTGGACGACACGCAAATGGAGCGCGTTGCCCGCGACCCCACCCTGCTCAAGGCCAGCAGGCGCGACCTGGCCTATGTCGTCTCACAAGGGCTGAATGCAGCCACCACGGTCTCGGCCACCATGATCTGCGCGCACCTTGCAGGCATTGAAGTTTTTGTGACCGGAGGCATTGGTGGAGTGCACCGCGAGGCCAGCCAGACCTTCGACATATCCGCCGACCTGCAGGAACTGGCCCGCACACCCGTGGCCGTGGTGTGCGCAGGCGCCAAGTCCATCCTGGACATTGCCCTGACACTTGAGTACTTGGAAACCCAGGGTGTACCCGTGCTGAGTTGCGGACAGGACAATTTCGCCGCGTTCTTTTGCCAGGACAGCGGCCACCGGGCCGATCACCGGCTGGACGACCCCACACAGCAAGCGGCCCTGCTGCGCGCGCATTGGGCACTGGGCTTGAACAGCGGCGTGGTGTTGAGCACGCCAGTGCCCCATGCCGACGCACTGCCACAGGACGAGGTTCAAACCTGGATAGACCAGGCATTGCACGAGGCACAGGCACAAGAGATTCGCGGCAAGGCCATCACCCCGTTCTTGCTGGCCCGCATACAGAATCTGAGCCAGGGCCGCAGCTTGGCTGCAAACAAGGCCTTGGTACTGAACAATGCGTTGGTGGGCGCGCGGCTGGCCACGGCCTTGAAGCGTTGAACAGAATGCGCGGCTGCCCGGCGTGTGCCTCAGGGGTAGAAAAGGACCGCGCGGTAACCCGTCATGACTGCGGCCTCCGGCCCGTCCAGCGAAAGATCGAGCCTGACCGCCCAATCGCGGCCCGGCGCAAGGGTTTCGCGCGGCTCCGGCCAGTCTGAGGCCAAAAGCACGCGACGAACCAGCACGCGGTCATTGGCATCGGTCAGCGTCAATTCCAACGCAGGCGTCGCTAGCTCCACCCGGGCGGCATTCTTCACGACCATGTCGAAGGCGTAGCGCCCCACAGAGCGACGCAGCATGGCGGAACTGTCAATGGACACCAGATCAATGGCACGCGGCGGCCCGGCGTAACACCCGGTCAACCGGCAGGCCTGCTGCAGCCAGGGCGCCGTTGCAGGGAAACGCACGCTCAACGGCTCGCGCCAATGCAAACCGGCCTGGAACACCAGTGCAAACCCAAACAGCAAAGCCGCCACGCCGCCCACAGCCTGCACCGCCGGCCGGCGCCAGAACGCACGCCGCTCGGCCTCACGCACAAACGAAGGTTTGGGCGAAAGTTCAGCCACGGCATCCGCATCTTCTACATCAGTCCCAAGTGCCGACTCTTCAGTAAGCGGCGCAATTTCACCCCATTCGGCATGAACGGACACGGATGGCGCAGGAGTCTCCAGGTAGTCATTCAACTCTGCGCGGCCATGTGCGGCCAGCTCAGGCTCGGCAGGCTGCACCTGCTCAGCGTCCGCCGGGTTGGCGTCTTTGTCAACGTCGAGCACACCGGGTTCGGCAAGCCCCCCCAACTCGGCCACCTCAACCACCTCAGCATCAACGCCCTGCTGCGTGAAGACACCGTCCGAGCTGCCGTCACCCGAACCAGCCGAGTTCGGCGCTTCTGGGGACTTGTCAACGGCCTCCCCGGTTGCTGCCACCGCCTCCACCCCGGGCCACCAGGGCTGAAGGTCGAGCGTGGCGTCGAAAATCTCGGCACAGTGACCGCACCGCACCCAGCCTTCGGAAATCTTGAGCTGGTCCGACACCACCTTGAAGGCGGTGCCACAGGCCGGGCAGCGCGTGATGAAGCTCATACACGCATTATGCAGCCCGGCCAAAGGGTCAGGCGGCAGCCTGGGCCGTCATCAGTATCCAGCCGTCTTCACTGTCGGCCACACTCAGTGCCAGCCACGGGGCGTAGGCCTGCTGCAGTTCCTCTGCCTGGCGTTCGAGGATGCCGGCCAGCACCAGATGACCACCTGCCGCCACATGGGCACACAGCAGCGGAGCCAGCACCTTGAGCGGCGTGGCCAGGATGTTGGCCAGGACCACGTTGAACTTGCCTTTGGCCGCATCGGGCAGCCCCGTCTGCAGAACGGCGTGGTTGTTGGCAGCGTTGATCTGAGTTGACTCCACCGCTGCCGGGTCAATGTCCACCGCGACGATTTCGAAAGCGCCGAACTTGGCCGCACCGATGGCCAGAATGCCCGAGCCGCAACCGTAGTCCAGCACCCGAAGGCCGTCGAGACGGCGCTGCGCAATCCAGCGCAGACACATGCGCGTGGTGGGGTGTGTGCCGGTGCCAAAGGCCAGGCCAGGGTCCAGCCGGATCACCTCGCGCGCAGCCTCGGGCGGCTCATGCCAACTGGGCACGATCCAGAACGTGGGCGTAATGTCGACCGGTGAGAACTGGGACTGCGTCAGGCGCACCCAGTCCTGATCGGCCAGGGGACGAACCCCCACAACCTCACAACCGTCAAAGAACTCTTGAGGCTGCAGGATGTCCGCCGCCTCTCGGGCCAGCGACTCCTGACCGAACAATGCCACCACGCGCGAGCGCTGCCAGCCCGCCTTGGGCGCAGGCATGCCTGGCTCGCCGAACAGCGCCTGCTCGGCGGGCGTCTGCGCATCGGCGTCCTCCACCGAAACACTCAGCGCGTCCAAAGCCTCCAGCGCGTCGCTGATGTCCTCGATGCGGTCTTCCGGCGCCAGCAGCACCAGTTCGTACATGCGGGCCTGACTTGGGGTTTCAGCGCTCACGTTGAGCCAGCCAGGATTCAAGGTAGTGGATGTTGGTGCCGCCGGTTTCGAAATTGGCGTCCACCATCAGCTCGCGGTGCAGCGGCACGTTGGTCTTGATGCCCTCGATCACCACCTCCGACAGCGCGGTGCGCATGCGTGCCAGCGCCTGTTCGCGCGAGTCGCCATGCACGATGATCTTGCCGATCATGGAGTCGTAGTTGGGCGGCACCATGTAGTTGGCGTAGGCATGTGAGTCCACGCGCACACCGGGCCCCCCCGGGGTGTGCCACGCCGTGATGCGGCCGGGTGATGGCGTGAACTTGTACGGATCCTCGGCGTTGACACGGCATTCGATGGCGTGACCACGCAGTTGGATCTGACGCTGGGTGAAGGGCAGCTTCTCGCCCGCCGCCACGGCAATCTGCGTGGCCACGATGTCGATGCCGGTGATCAGCTCCGTCACCGGATGCTCCACCTGCACGCGGGTGTTCATCTCGATGAAATAGAACTCGCCGTTCTCGTACAGGAACTCGAAGGTGCCTGCGCCCCGGTAGCCGATCTTCTTGCAGGCCGCAGCACAACGCTCGCCAATCTTCTCGATCAGGCGGCGAGGAATCCCGGGCGCAGGCGCTTCTTCGATGACCTTCTGGTGACGGCGCTGCATGGAGCAGTCGCGCTCGTGCAGGTAAACGGCATTGCGGTGCGTGTCGGCCAGCACCTGGATTTCTATGTGGCGCGGGTTCTGGAGAAACTTCTCCATGTAAACCTCGGGGTTGCCGAAGGCCGCACCCGCTTCTGCCTTGGTGGTCTGCACAGCGTGCAGCAGCGCCGCCTCGGTGTGAACCACGCGCATGCCACGCCCGCCGCCGCCGCCAGCCGCCTTGATGATGACCGGGTAGCCAATGGCCTTGGCGATGCGCTTGATCGCCACGGGGTCGTCCGGCAGCGCGCCTTCGGAACCAGGCACGCAAGGTACACCCGCGCGAATCATGGCCTGTTTGGCCGACACCTTGTCACCCATCAGACGGATGGACTCGGGCGTGGGGCCGATGAAGACGAAACCACTCTTTTCCACCCGCTCGGCGAAGTCGGCGTTCTCGCTCAGGAAGCCATAACCCGGGTGAATGGCTTCGGCATCGGTCACCTCGGCAGCCGAGATAATGGCCGGCATATTGAGGTAACTTTGAGCCGACGGCGCCGGCCCGATGCAGACAGCCTCATCAGCGAGCTTGACGTACTTGGCGTCGCGGTCGGCCTCGGAATAGACCATGACCGCCTTGATACCCAGTTCGCGGCACGCACGCTGCACGCGCAGAGCAATCTCGCCACGGTTGGCGATCAGGATTTTCTTGAACATGAGCTGGAGGCCTTTTATTCAACGACGAAAAGCGGCTGCCCGTATTCGACGGCTTGCCCGTTTTCGACCAGAATCTGGGTGACAACACCAGATTTGTCGGCTTCAATCTCGTTGAGGATCTTCATGGCTTCGACAATGCAAACGGCATCGCCTTCTTTGATGGTCTGCCCCAGCTCGACAAAGGGTTTCGCGCCGGGGCTGGAGGCACGGTAGAAGGTACCAACCATGGGAGACTTGATGATATGGCCCTTGGGTGCAGCCGGTTCGGCAGCCACAGGAGCAGCGGCAGCGGCCACAGGTGCCGGAGCAACCACCGTGGCCACGGGGGCAGGCATGGCTGCCAGCATTGGGGCAACGGGAGCGCTCTTGACGATGCGGACCTTGCCTTCGGCTTCGGTGATTTCGAGTTCTGACACGTTCGACTCCGAGACCAGGTCGATCAGAGTCTTGAGTTTGCGCAAATCCATGTTTTCTCCGGGATGTGCATCTAAAATGCAACAAAAATTCCACAAGCCAGTGGAAGTGGGACGGAATATACACGAAGCGCCAAGGTTACGCCGACCCATTTTTGTGGTAAGGGAAACGCCCTTTCAGCCCATTCGGAAGGTTTGATCACGCATGGTCGAAGAAGAAAACACGGTTTCCACGATGGCGCTGCCAGGCTTGGCACGCGCACTCGTGAACGCCGGCACCCTGCCCCAGAAAACCGCCGAAGACCTCTACGCCAAAGCCCAGAGCAAGAAAAGCAGCTTCATCGCCGAACTCACCGGCAGCGGCTCGGTGTCTCCAGCAGACCTTGCGCACATCATGTCGCAAGCCTTTGCCGCACCGCTGGTGGACCTGCAAGCGTTGGATGCGCAGCGTCTGCCCAAGGATCTGCTGGACCCGAAGATCTGCGCGCAGTTCCGGATCATCGTACTGAGCAAGCGCGGCAACCGGCTCACGGTGGCGACAGCCGACCCCTCTGACCACCAGGCAGCTGAAAAGATCAAGTTCGCCACGCAACTGGGCGTCGATTGGGTGATTGCTGAGTACGACAAGCTGTCCAAGCTCGTTGAAACACTCACCGCTACCGCCGGGGATGCCATCGAACACATCGTGGGCGGCGAGTTCGAGTTTGATGAGGGCAGCATTGAAATGGCCTCTGCGGAGCCCGCCGACAAGGTGGCTCAAGAGGTGGAAGACGCGCCAATCGTCAAGTTTTTGCAGAAGATGCTGCTGGATGCATACACGATGCGCGCATCAGACCTGCACTTCGAGCCTTACGAACACCACTACCGTGTGCGGTTCCGTATTGACGGACAGTTGCGAGAAATAGCCTCGCCCCCGATTGCCATCAAGGAAAAGCTGGCATCTCGCATCAAAGTCATATCAAAGCTCGATATTTCCGAAAAACGCGTGCCGCAAGACGGCCGCATGAAACTCAAGGTCGGCCCTGACAAGGTCATTGACTTCCGTATCAGCACGCTGCCCACGCTCTTCGGCGAGAAGATCGTGATCCGCATTCTGGACCCCAGCAGCGCCAAAATGGGCATCGACGCGTTGGGTTACGAACCCGACGAAAAAGAAAAACTGCTGGATGCGATTCGCAGACCCTATGGCATGGTGCTGGTGACCGGCCCCACCGGCTCGGGCAAGACGGTGTCGCTGTACACGTGCCTGAACATCCTGAACGAACCCGGCGTCAACATTTCCACAGCGGAAGACCCCTCCGAAATCAACCTGCCCGGCGTCAACCAAGTCAACGTCAACGAGAAGGCCGGCTTGACTTTCGCAACCGCACTCAAAGCATTTTTACGACAAGACCCTGATGTGATCATGGTGGGCGAAATCCGTGACCTGGAAACAGCCGACATTGCCATCAAAGCAGCCCAAACGGGCCACATGGTGCTATCCACCCTGCACACCAACGATGCGCCCTCCACCCTGACGCGGATGCTGAACATGGGCATTGCGCCGTTCAACATTGCGTCCAGCGTCAATCTGATCACGGCCCAGCGGCTGGCGCGCAGGCTTTGCAAGCAATGCAAGGAGCCCCATGACCTGCCCGAGCAGACACTGCTGGACGCAGGCTTCAAGGCCGCTGAACTTGACGGAAGCTGGAAACTCTACCGACCCGTGGGTTGCAGCGCATGCAACAACGGATACAAGGGCCGCGTGGGCATCTACCAAGTGATGCCTATCACCGAAGCCATGCAGGAAATCATACTTCGCGGCGGCAGCGCCATGGAAATCGCCAGTCAGGCCCGCAAGGAGGGGGTTCGTACTTTACGCGAATCGGGTCTGCAAAAGGTTAAACTGGGCATCACGTCGCTGGAAGAGGTGCTGGGCTGCACCAACGATTGAGGAGCCCGGGCCCAGCCTAACGAACATCCGCACAACACCTCGGGGGAAACATGGCCACATCAGCCAAGGGCGTCAAGGAATACGTGTTCGAGTGGGAGGGCAAGGACCGCAACGGCAAGACCGTGCGCGGCGAATTGCGTGCGGTTGGTGAGAACCAGGCACAGGCCAGCCTGCGGCGCCAAGGCATCGTGGTCCAGAAAATCAAGAAGCGCAAGATGGCTTCGGCCAAGCGCATCAAGCCGAAAGACATCGCGCTCTTCACCCGACAGCTGGCCACCATGATGAAAGCAGGCGTTCCCCTCCTGCAGTCTTTCGACATCGTGGGCCGCGGCAACCCCAACCCGAGCGTGACCAAGCTGCTCAATGACATCCGCACGGACGTGGAAACCGGCACGTCACTGAGCGCTGCATTCCGCAAGCACCCCATGTATTTCAACGGCCTGTACTGCAACCTGGTGGAGGCCGGGGAGGCTGCGGGTATTTTGGAGGATCTGCTGGACCGCTTGGCCACCTACATGGAGAAAACGGAGTCCATCAAGAGCAAGGTGCGGTCGGCGCTGATGTACCCGACTGCCGTGGTGGTGGTGGCCTTCATAGTGGTGGCGGTGATCATGATCTTCGTGATCCCGGCATTCAAAGAGGTGTTTTCCTCCTTCGGTGCCGACCTTCCTGCCCCTACGGTGGCTGTCATCGCCATGAGCGAGTTCTTCGTGGCCTACTGGTGGCTCATTTTTGGCGGCATCGGCGGCGGGCTTTATTTCTTCATACAAGCTTGGAAGCGCAACGAGAAGGTTCAGCGCTTCATGGACAAAATACTGCTGAAGGTCCCTATTTTTGGCGTACTGGTGGAAAAATCGGTCGTCGCACGCTGGACGCGCACGCTATCCACCATGTTCGCGGCGGGTGTGCCGCTGGTGGAGGCACTGGATTCCGTAGGGGGCGCATCGGGCAACACGCTCTACGCCGACGCCACCTCGAAGATTCAGCAGGAGGTTTCCACCGGAACCAGCCTGACCATGGCCATGACCAACGCGCAGATCTTCCCGTCGATGGTGTTGCAGATGTGTGCTATTGGCGAGGAGTCTGGCTCGATTGACCACATGCTGGGCAAGGCTGCCGACTTTTATGAAGCCGAAGTGGACGACATGGTGGCTGGCCTGTCAAGTCTGATGGAGCCGATCATCATCGTGATCCTGGGCACGATCATCGGCGGTATCGTCGTATCCATGTATTTGCCCATCTTCAAACTTGGTGAAGTCGTCGGTGGTTGACAAGGGACATCAACCCAAATGCTGAATGATTTTCTGAGCGGCTCCGTGGGGCCGGTGCTCGCGGCTATTTTTGGCCTGCTTGTGGGCAGTTTCCTGAACGTGGTGATTCACCGCCTGCCCAAGATGATGGAGCAGCGTTGGGCACAGGAATGTGCCGAGATGACAGGTACCCCTCCGTCAGAGCAGGTGCCGCTCAATCTCATGACACCGCCCTCCCGCTGCCCATCTTGTGGCGCCGGGGTCCGGTGGCACCAGAACATTCCGGTGGTGAGCTACCTGTGGCTGCGCGGACGTTGCGCCAGTTGCCAGGCCCCCATCGGGAAACGTTATCCCCTGGTGGAACTTCTGACGGGCGCACTCTTTGCGTGGGTCTTCAGCCAACACGGCGCCAACGTCACTGCGCTGGCCTGGTTCGGTTTTGTCGCCGCCATCGTGGCACTCGCCTTCATCGACTGGGACACCACGCTGCTGCCCGACGACATCACGCTTCCGCTGGTCTGGGCCGGCCTGATCTGCGCCTCCTTGGGCTGGACCCAGGTTTCGCTGCCCTCGGCATTGTGGGGGGCCGTGGGGGGCTACGTGTCGCTCTGGAGTATCTACTGGGGCTTCAAGCTGCTCACCGGCAAGGAAGGCATGGGCTATGGCGACTTCAAGCTCTTCGCTGCGCTGGGCGCCTGGTTTGGCTGGCAGGCCCTGATTCCCATGATTCTGATTGCATCGGTCATTGGCTCGGTGATCGGCATTGCCATGAAGTTCTCCAGCGGTCTGCGTGAAGGCGGCTACATTCCTTTCGGGCCATTTCTGGCCTTCGCCGGGCTGATGGCGCTGGTGATTGGTCCCGGCCAAGTGCTGGCATGGCTGGGTCTTTGAACTCGCCAACCGGTCCGCGCGTGCGCCTGGGTCTTACCGGTGGCATTGGCAGCGGCAAGAGCACCGTCGCGGCATTGCTTAAAGCATTCGGTGCCAAGCTGGTTGATGCAGATGCCATTTCACGCAACAGCACGGCGGCCAACGGCTCTGCCATCCCGTTTGTGCGGCAGGTCTTTGGCAACGACTACGTTACGGCGGATGGCGCGCTGGACCGGGGCCGCATGCGCGCCCTCGTCTTTGCACAGCCAGAAGCACGCGCCAAGCTGGAAGCCATCGTTCACCCACTGGTACGAGCCGAAATCGACCGCCAATGTGCGGCCATGGACGGCGGCTGCGCGGTGCTCGATCTGCCGCTGCTGGCAGAGTCCGATGCGTGGCGCCAGCGTGTTGACACCATTTGGGTGGTGGACTGCACGCCCGAAACCCAGATACGCCGGGTGATGCAGCGCAACGGCTGGCCGCGTGAACAGGTGCAGTCCGTGCTCGCAGCACAAGCCACGCGCGAGCAGCGCCTCGCCATCGCCGACACGGTCATCGACAACGACAGCGCAACGCTGGAACAACTGGAAACACGTGTGCGCGAAGCGTTTGAGGATTTGCGGCATAGATTCGGGCTATGATGATCAAGTGATCCTGTACGAGTACCCCTTCAACGAGCGCATCCGCACGTATCTGCGACTGGAACATCTGTTTCGCCGTCTGGCCGAACTGGTGCCGCGCACGCATCCGCTCGATCACCACTTTGCCTTGCAAACGCTCTTCGAGATCATGGACGTGGGGGCACGTTCTGACCTCAAGTCCGAGATCCTCAAGGACCTGGACAAGCACAAGCAGGTTTACAACAGCTACCGTGGCAACCCCGCCATTTCTGAAGCGGCGCTGGACCAGTTCATCGGCCAGCTGGACGCGTGCTTCAACGCGCTGCACGAAGACGCTGGCAAATCCGGGCACGCCCTGGCTGACAACGAGTGGCTGATGGCCATTCGCAGCCGCATATCCATTCCCGGCGGTACCTGCGAATTCGACTTGCCGGCCTACCACGACTGGCAGCACCGCGCCCCGGAACAACGGCAACAGGACTTGGCCCAATGGGCGCGGGAACTGGCCAGCCTGGCCGAGCCCGTGCATTTGCTGATGCGCCTGCTGCGCGAAAACGGCGCCCCGCAAAAGGTGATGGCCTGCAACGGCCAGATGCAGCAAAACCTGCCCCAGGGACGGACTTTCCAGTTGCTGAGGCTGCGCATCGAGCCAGCACACGAGCTGGTGCCCGAGATCAGCGGCAACCGGCTGCTCTTTTCAGTACGCCTGCTGCGCCGCGGTGAAGATGGCAAGCTCGCGCTGAACGTGGGTGAGGACACGGAGCTGGAAGTTTCCTTGTGCGCTTGAGGCTTTGTGTGAAGATCGCCCGATGAGCACGCCCGACAACACCAGCAAACCCGCCTTTGCCGCCCGCACCGTGGTCTGCCCGGCCTGCGGCGGGACCAGCCGCTACGCGCCCGACAACCCCTACCGGCCCTTTTGCTGCGAGCGCTGCAAGAACATGGACTTGGGTGCCTGGGCCAATGAGGAATTCCGGGTGCCCACCACGCCACCGGAAGAGCCTGCGCCGCCAGAGGCCAGCTGGAAGCACTGAGCCAGTACCGGTCAGTGCTGTCCGGGTTTCAGTGCCGCTCTTCGGCCAGCCACTCCAGCACAGGCACTGTGCCGGGCAACACCGGCTGAACACTCACGGGTAAGGTCTGCCATGCATAGGTCTGGCCTTCGTGCATGTGCAACTCCCCCTGCCAGTCGAACACCTTGCAAAAGTGCAGACGAACCAACGCATGCGGGTAGTCAACGAGCTTTTCACGCCAGGCCTGCACCTCGCCTATGGTGACACCAATCTCCTCTTGCAACTCGCGCCGCAGGGCTTGGGCCACGGTCTCCCCGGCCTCCAGCTTGCCGCCAGGGAACTCCCAGTAGCCCTCGTACACCTTGCCCGGCGGGCGGCTGGTCAGCAGAAAACGGCCCTGAGCGTCGATCAGCACACCGACGGCCACATCAGTCACCGCACGCTCGGCACCGCCTTCGCGCGGGCGGTCACCATCGGCCACGAGCACAGCGGACTGGCTCACGCCTGTTTTCCGGCGCGGTTACCCACGTAGTCGCGTGCGAACTGGTAGGCCACACGCCCGCTGCGCGAGCCGCGCTCCAGCGCCCACACCAAGGCCTGCGGGCGGGCGGCATCGAACTCGCTGGTTGGCACGCCATGGTGCGCCAGCCACTGGTTCACGACGGTAAGGTATTCGTCCTGGCTAAAGGGGTAGAAACTGACCCACAGGCCAAAGCGCTCAGACAGGGAAATCTTCTCTTCCACCACCTCACCGGGATGGACTTCGCCATCGTCGGTATGGGTGTAGGTGAGGTTTTCCTTCATGTACTCGGGCAGCAAATGGCGCCGGTTGCTGGTCGCATAGATCAGCACGTTGGGCGTGGCGGCAGCCACCGAGCCGTCCAGAATAGACTTGAGCGCCTTGTAGCCGGGTTCGCCGTCCTCGAAGCTGAGGTCGTCGCAGAAGACGATGAACTTCTCGGGCCGGTCGGCCACCACCTCGACGATATCGGGCAGATCGGTGAGGTCGGCCTTGTCCACCTCGATCAGGCGCAGGCCCCGGCCCGAATAGGCGTTCAGGCAGGCCTTGATGAGCGAGCTTTTGCCCGTGCCGCGCGCGCCCGTGAGCAGCACGTTGTTGGCGGGCAGGCCCTGCACGAAATGCTCGGTGTTGCGCTGGATCTTTTCCTTCTGGTCTTCAATTTCCTGCAGGTCGCCCAGGCCGATGGCGGCCACGTGGCGCACCGGCTCCAGCAGGCCATGGCTGCCGCGCTTGCGGTAGCGAAAGGCCACAGAAGCGCTCCAATCCGGCGCCCCCAGGGGTTGAGGCAGCACGGCCTCGATGCGCGCGATCAGCGATTCAGCTCGCTGCAGCAATCGTTCGAAGGCTTCGTTCATGCTCGCTCAGCTGCGGTAATCAGCGTTGATGGTGACGTAGTCGTGGCTGAAGTCGCAGGTCCACACCGTATCGGCCACGCTGCCCCGGTTGAGGCCGACGCGGATGGTGATCTCGCTCTGCTTCATCACACGGGCACCGTCAGCCTCCTGGTAAGCCGGGTGACGGCCACCTTGGGTGACCACGTGCACGTCGTCCAGATGGAGTTCGATTTTTGACTGGTCCAGATCGGTGATGCCTGCGTAACCCACCGCCGCCAGGATACGGCCCAGGTTCGGGTCGCTGGCGAAGAAAGCCGTTTTGACCAGCGGCGAGTGTGCAATGGCATAAGCCACCTTGAGGCACTCGTCGGTGTTGTTACCACCTTCCACACGCACGGCGATGAACTTGGTGGCGCCTTCACCATCGCGCACGATGGCATGCGCCAGGGTACGTGCCACTTCGGCCATGGCGGCCTGCAGGGCCTGGCCCTCGGGGCTGGACAGGTCGGTCACCGGGGCATGCCCCGCCTTCTGCGTGGCAACCACCACGAACGAGTCGTTGGTGGACGTGTCGCCATCGACCGTGACACGGTTGAAGGAGGCGTCAGCCAGTGCCTTGGCCAGTGCGGGCAGTAGCTCAGGAGCGATGCAGGCGTCGGTGGCCACAAAACCCAGCATGGTGGCCATGTTGGGGCGGATCATGCCCGCGCCCTTGGCTATGCCGGTAACGGTGACGGTACGCCCACCGATGCTGACCTGACGGCTGGCCGCTTTTGGCAGGGTGTCGGTGGTCATGATGCCTTCGGCGGCCTTGAGCCAGTTGGCGGGCTGGGCGTCGGCCACGGCAGCGGGCAAACCGGCCACGATGCGCTCAACCGGCAGCGGCTCCATGATCACGCCGGTGGAAAACGGCA
>CBKZAG010000039.1:0-19848 GCA_966692625.1 uncultured Comamonadaceae bacterium | reverse complement strand
GTGTGGCCGCGCACCTCGCCCAGCGGGCGGCCTGCGGCCTATGTGACGCGCGATGGTGGCGCCAGTTGGACTCGGCAGGACGCGGGTTTTCCGCAGGCGCAGGCCTGGTGGACCGTGAAGCGCCAGGCCATGACGGCGGACCGTGAGGCGGCGCTGGGCCTGTACCTTGGCAACACGGGTGGTGAACTCTGGGGCAGCGTTGACGAGGGCGCGCACTGGCGGTGTCTGGCCCGCCACTTGCCCGAGATCCACGCGGTGGAAGCCGCTTACATGCCGCTGTGAGGGAGCATGCCGTGCGGGTCCTGATACCCAGCGCCCTGCAGTCCTACACGCGTTCGGCATGGGTGGAGGCGCAGGGCAGCACGGTGGACGCCGTGTTGTGCGACCTGGATCGTCAGTACCCGGGCATCCGCTTTCGCATGATCGACGAGCAGGGCGGCATCCGCCGCCACATCCGCTTTTTCGTGGACAGCGAGCAGGTCTTCAGGTTGGACGCAGAGCTGAACCCCGCGCAAAGGCTGCACATCGTGCAGGCGCTCAGCGGGGGGTAGGCGGGCTTCAGACGCGGTGCGCGATGGTGGTCATCACCTTGGCCGCGGCGCGCATCAGGCCCTTGACGGGCGTCGGGAATTCCACGCCGCCTGCGTGCTCGGCATTGCGCGCGTGGCGGATCTCGTCGTCCTTCATCAAGGCGACGATGGCGCGCGAGGCGTGGTCCTTGGCGGGCAGGCGGTCCATGTGGCTGTCCAGGTGGGCTTCCACCTGGCGTTCGGTCTCGATGACGAAACCCAGGCTCACGCCCTTGCCGAAGCGCCCCGCCAGCATGCCAATGCCGAAGGCGCCCGCGAACCACAGCGGGTTGAGCAGGGAGGTGCGGTCACCCAGTTCGTCCAGGCGCTGCTTGCACCAGGCCAGGTGGTCGGTCTCTTCCTGCCCGGCTTCTTCCAGGTGGCGGGCCAGTTCTTCCTTGGCGGCAGGGTTGCCCGGGCCCAGGCGGGCAGACAGGGCTTGCGAGGTGTAGAGCGCCTGTGCGCAGATTTCGCCCACATGGTTGACGCGCATCAGCGCGCCCGCCAGCTTGCGTTCGCTGTCGCTCAGGGTCGCCGATTCGGCCTGCAATTCCGGCGAGACGGTAGGTGTGGGGCGGCCCGCGCGGTGCGGGGCAAAGAGGGTGCGCAAGGCGCTGTCGGCGGCAATCAGGCTGGCATCGACGAAGGTGGTCATGATGACGGGTCCTCCAAAGGCAACAGGTGAATTATGGCAGCACCCCTTGCCGGCGCAGGCGTTTGCGTACCAGATCGATGTGGTGGCGCAAGGCGTAGAGCTCGTCGGTGTAGGCCAGTGGCACGTGGACCTTCTCTGCGCGGCTTTCGAGCTGGTCCAGCGCCTGCAGCAAATCCGGCATGGCGGCGCCTTCCTGCTCGGCACGGGCTTCGATATCGCGCAACTCGGCGTACCAGCGGAACACGCGTGAGCGGATGCGGAAGGTGTAGAGCGGTGGCAACACACGCGATAACGGCAGCGCCAGTGCGATGATCAGACCCAGGGCCAGCCACATGCGTTCCACCAGATTCGCCAGCCAGAAGGGCAGGTAGCGCTGCAGCAGCGGGCGGCCGTTGCGTATGGCGCGTTCCGCTTCCGGTGCGGCGGGCAGTTCAGCCAGGGTCAGGCTGGGGTACTCGCCCTGCCTGTTGAACCAGCCCGACGGGCTGTGCAGCGTTTGCGCCGTCTGGGCAAACAGCTGGCGTATGGCGGGGTGGGTGTCGGCACGCGCGAGCAGGCTGGTGGTAGACGCCACCAGATCAAGGTTCTGTGCCGGGCGATTGGCGGCGAGGTCCACCACGCCTTGCGGGAGCACCACGGGGGTGAGAAAGCCAAAGCGGCGTGAATAAGCCTGTGCCTGCTGAAAGTTCATCAGCCGCACGCCCGGGGTCAGCAGCAGCATCTGCACCAGTTGAGATTCAGGGGCAGAGGCAAAGACGATGGCATCCAGCTGGCCGCTGATGAACTTGACCGTGGCGGGTGTTTGGGCAAGCTGGCTGAGCCGCAAGTCGGTGGGCAACAGGCCATTGGCGTCGAGCAGCCGGGTGAAGAGTTGCGGCACGCCGCTGCCAGGGGTGTCCACGTTGACGCGCCAGCCGCGCAGTTCCTTCAACGTGCCGATGCGCTGGGTGCGGTTGCGTGTGTGAGCCGCGTCTTCGCGGTAGAAGAGCCACAGCGGTTCGACGAACAGACTGCCCAGGGTGAGCATTTGCTCGGTGTCATCGGCACGGATGTGGCCGCTGCCGCCCTGCACGAAGCCCAGGTCGGCTTGTCCGCTGCGCAGCAGCTCCACGTTGTCGGCGGAACCCTGGCTGGGCAGCAGTTCAACGGTGATGCCGTAGGCGGCCAGGGCCTGGGCGTAGCGCTGTCCGAAGGTCTCGTATGCGCTTTGTTCGGGGCCGGTGGCCAGCACCACCCGTTTGGGCGGAGCCGGGTCCAGCCACCAGTAGGCCAGCCCGAGCAGGCTGGCTGTGAGCAAAATGAAAGGACCGAACGAGACCAGCAGGTCGCGCAGCGACAGCAGGGTGTGGCGCAAGGGTTGGGGCATGGCCCCAACAGCTTACTGCATGGGCTCCAGGCTCATCACCATGTAGGCGCCGTTGACCTTGTCTACGGTGAAGCGTACCTTGTCGCCAACCTTGATCTGCTGCAGCCAAGTGGCGTCTTTCACCTGGAAGACCATGGTCATGGGCGGCATGTCGAGGTTGGGGATGTCGCCGTGTTTGAGCGACACCTTGCTTGCCTGCAGGTCGATGCGGCGGACTTCCGCCTCGACCGAGGGCAGGGCGTTGGCCGTTGTGGCCGCAGCCGATGTGGCGGGGGTGGTGTGGTGGGCATCGTGGCTGGTGCTGTTTTGGGCGTGAGTGGTACCGGCCAGCGTCAACAACAGCGTCGCCAACGATGCACAAAGGCGGGTTTGGGGCAAGCTCATGGTTCAGGTCTTGTTGTAAGAGGCATAAATGCGGGTGGAGCCGTCGCGCTGCACCAGCAACACGTCGTAAGGGTCTTTGCGGCCACCGTATTCCGGGCCATCCATGCCGGGGCTGCCCACGGGCATGCGGGGCACGCTCAGGCCCAGGGCCCGGGGTTTGTCGGCCAGCAGGCGCTGGATGTCCTTGGCGGGCACATGCCCTTCGATCACGTAGCCCTGCACGCGCGCGGTGTGGCAGGAGCCCAGCTGGTCGGGCATGCCCAGGCGTTTGCGGGCGGCGGTGTTGCCGGAATCATTGGTGCGCACCGTAAAGCCATTGGCTTCCAGGTGCGCCACCCAGTCCTTGCAGCAGCCGCAGTTGGGGTCTTTCCAGACCTCCACCAAGGGTTTGGCGGGCTGGGCCAGGGCAGCGGTGGCGCCGCCTGCCATCCAGGCGGCGCAGAGGGTGATCAGGGTTCGTCGTTGCATGATGTTCTCGAAAACTGGTTTTCAGGTGGCTCGAGGCCGTTGCTCGGCACGCAGCAGGCGCGCCGGTCTTCCGCCTTGCCGCATTGGCTTCGCCTGGCGGCTGCAACGTGCCGATTCCGCAAGCGCCAGGCATGATGGGGTCAGCTGATCGGGGGCCTGTAGTCGGGCAGACCTTCGGCGCTGCACACCGAATGGGTGTGCGCCGCAGGTGCAGCGCGAGGCAGTTCCAGGGCCTGCAGGAGCAAGGTTTCGGCCCCGTGCATGGGGGTGTGGCAGAGGTCGCACAAGCCGCATCCGGCGTGGGGGGCGTCGGACGGAAGCAGATGGTCCGTGCCGCTGTGCCCACCGGACCCGCCGGGTGCGGCCTCTTGCGTCTGTGTTCCGTGGCAGCCGTGCCCGTTGGGTGCCACGCTGGCGGCGGTGTTGGCCTTGCCGTGTGCAAAGGCGGTCTGCATCTGCAGCACCATGGCATCTCCGGCCAGCAGCCGCAGGGGCAGCAGGCACATCAGCAGCCAGAGAGTCAGCGCACGCATGAGTGGAATGATAGCGATAAGGGGGGGAAGTTCCCGGCGGTCAGGCGGTGGCCCGCTGTTCGGCCAGTTCGCTGCGCGCATGGCGCATCGCCTGGGCGCCGCCTGTCAGCGCCAGACCGGCCATGACGGTTGCTACCACCAAGTCTGGCCAGGCGGAGCCGGTGCCAAACACGCCTGCGGCGGCGAGCATCACCGCGACGTTGCTCAGCGCGTCGTTGCGTGAGCAGATCCACACGCTGCGCATGTTGGCGTCACCGTTGCGCCAGGTGTAGAGCAGCACCGCCACCCCCACGTTGGCAAGCATGGCCGCGAAGGCCACCGCGCCCATGGTGAGCGGCTCGGGCACGCTGCCGCTGCGCAGCACCCAGGCGGCCTTGCCCAGCACGAACATGCCGTAGCCGAACATGCTGGCGCCCTTGATCCAGGCGGCGCGGCTGCGCCAGACCATTGCCATGCGCAGCACCGCCAGCGACAGGCTGTAGTTGACGGCGTCCCCTGCGAAGTCCACGGCATCGGCCAGCAGCGAGACGGAGCCTGCCTGAAGACCACCCGCCAGTTCCACCACGAACATGGCGGCGTTGACGACGAGCGCGATCCACAACGCGCGGTGCCAGCGCGGGTCCAGGGCCGCGCTGGCGGCGGTTTCGGTGGAACAGGCGTCGGTGTGGCAGGAACAGATCATGTTGATCTTGCGTGGAGGGGAAAGGATGTCTGTGACATGATTGAAAACCTTGAAGCAAGTTGAAGGTCAAGCATGCCGGTTTCTTCCTCAGCGTCCTTGTTGCCGAAATACCGCATTGGCGGGGCGGCCCATCGCTCTGGCGTGAGCGCGGCCAACATCCGCTACTACGAGCGCGAGGGCCTGCTGCCACCGCAGGCGCGTGCCGACAACGACTACCGCCTCTACAGCGACGCCGACCTGCACCGGCTGCGCTTCATCCGCCTGTGCCGGGCCATGGACATGTCACTGGACGAGGTGCGCACCCTGCTGGGCCTGGACCTGCGTGACAAGGGCGACTGCGCCACGGCCCGCGCTGCACTGGAGGCTCACCTGGGGCATGTGCGCGAGCGCCTGGCCGAGTTGCAGGCGTTGGAGAAAGACCTGATGGCCTTGCGTGACCGCTGCGACGGCAGCGGCGACCATTGCCACATCATCGAGGCGTTGCACGCGCAGGCCGATGCCGTGGTGGCTGGCGGGTTGCCGAAGGCTCGGTCTTCACGCCACGTCTGAGGCCTGCGCTGCCAGGTGGCGCATGCGCGCCCGTACCGGCTCAAGCCTTGAGGCGAAGGGCGGCCTTGTCGAGCCAGAGCTGCATGCTGTCCAGCAAGTCCTTCTGGCTGAAGGAGCAGCTTTCCTCGGCGAACAGGCTGGCAGATTCCAGCCGGTCCAGCAGGTTGTGCCAGACCTCGCCAAAAACGGGCGGCAGGGCTTGCATCAGCGCGTCCTGCTGGCGCGCGCCGCTCAGGTAGTCGCGCAGATGGCACTGGCCTTGCCGCAGGGCATCGAGTTGCTGCTGCATGTATTCAAGGCAGGCTTGTTGGTTGTTTTGCATGGTGTGTGTGGCACGCCGTCAGGGCTTGGGAACGATTCCCCGGTAAGCATGCCACGTTGCGTGCCCAAGCACCGGCCCGGCCAGCAGCAACCCCAGGAACCAGGGCAGCATGGCCAGTACCACGGTGATGGTGATCAGCGCGCCCCACAGCAGCATCACGCCGGGGTTCTGCAGGCAGGCGCGGATGCTGGTCAGCCCGCTGGAGATGGCGTCCGTCTGGCGGTCCAGGATCATGGGGATGGAGATGACACTGGTGACGAAGATCAGCCCCGCGAAGATGGCGCCGACGACGGTGTAGGTGATGAGGAACTCGATGTTCTCGATGCGCACGAGTTCGGCCAGCAGGTTTTCGGTGGAGGGCATGGTGTTGAAGGTCACGGCGAACACCACCAGCGATGCGCGGCCCCACAGCATTTCCAGGATCAGCAGCACACCGGCAAAGATGGCCATGGTGCCTTTCGTGGGGCGCCAGGCGGCCAGGGAGGCTCGCAGCGATGGGCGGCGGCCGTCCTCGATGGCGCGGCTGGAGTCGTAGATGCCCAGGCACAGGAAGGGCCCCATCAGCAGGAAGCCTGCGCTCAGGGCCAGCACATAGGCGGGCGCCGCCTGGAAGACGTACCACAGCGCGTGGCCCATGACGAAGAAACACACCCCGTAGAACAGGCCCACCTTGGGGCAGGTGGTGAAGTCCCTCCAACCAAGCGCCAGCCAGCGGAAAGGGTCGGCTGCCGTCAGGTCCGCCAGTTGGAGCGAGAAGACGGATGTGTCTTCCGGCGTGGCTCCGTTGGCAGGCGGGCTGGGAGTGTCCTCCTCGTGGCTGGATTGTTTTTCGTCGGCCTCGACTGGACTCATGGGAACTCCTGCGGGTATCTGCATTGATTTTTCTCAATCACTGAAGATAACCAAACGCTGATGTGTCGGCCTCATGGTTTTCCCGGCCACGGGGCTACACTTGCAACATCATGAGTGCCCATTTCCTGCCACCCTGCGTTCCCCCGTCCCGCGTTGATGAAACCTTGTCCCGCCAGGGCTTTGCCCTGATGGATGCCCGTTCCGTGCAGAACTGGCTGGCCGTGGGGCCGCAAGATCTGGCCGCGTTGCAGCCCAGCTGGGACGACCTGCCCAGCGACCAATACCTGAAGGATGGTGGGCGTTACCGCCGCCGCCGCCACAGCTGCTTCATCGTGGATGGCGATGACGTGCAGCAGGTGCCGCACCGCCGCCATTGGCAACCCCTGGAATACAACGCCCTGCACGGCGGCATGGAACGCTGGTTCGAGCCCATGGACCCCGCCACCGTGGCGCTGCCAGCGTGGAAACGCCTGATGGTGCAGACGGCCGCGGTCACTTCGCGCCTGAAGGGCGCGCAGCGCTGGTTTATCGAGGCGCATCAGTTCCGCATCGACACCACCGACGGCATCGGCCGCCCCACGCCCGAGGGCGCCCACCGCGACGGCATGGAACTGGTGGCGGTGTTCCTGGTGGGGCGCCACCGCATCAAGGGCGGCGAGAGCCGGGTGTTCGAGGCCCATGGCCCGAACGGCCAGCGCTTCACGCTGACGGAACCGTGGTCAGTGCTGTTGCTGGACGACGAGCGCGTGATTCACGAAACCACCCCCATCCAGCCGGTCGACCCCGAGTCGATCGGCTGGCGCGACACGCTGGTGATCACGTGCCGCTCGGGGAGCTTCCAGGGCGATTGAGCCGCCCTGGGGCGCGAGCGTTACTGGGGCTGGAAACCGCTTTCCTTGATGATGCGCGCCCAGGTCTGGGTATAGGCGCGTTCGCGCTGGCCCAGTTGCTCGGCGCTCATGTAGCCCACGCTCAGGCCCATGGCGGTGAGCTTGTCCTTCACGCCGGGAGCGGTCAGCGCCTTGGCCACGGCGGCGCCCAGTTGGTCGATCATGGCCTTGGGCGTGCCTGCCGGGGCGAAAATGCCGTAGTAGGGCACGTCCTCGAAGCCGGTGATGCCCAGCTCCGCGAAGGTGGGCACCTCGGGCATGATGGCCTGGCGCTCCTTGCCCATCACCGCCACCACCTGCAGCTTGCCCGCCTTGTGGTTTTCGATGAAGTCGGGAATGGAGCCCACGCCCGCAGGGATCTGGTTGCCCAGCATGTCGGCCATCATGGGGGCGCTGCCACGGTAGGGGGCCGCCACCAGGTCGAAGCCGTTCTTCTTGGCCAGCACCTGCACCAGGAACTGCGGCACAGACGCTGGCGCGGGAATGCCCACGGCGCTCTTGCCACCGTTGTTCTTCACCCAGGTCACGTAGTCTTTGTATGACTTGGCAGGGGTTCCGCCCGAGATGGCCAGCGCGTTGACGAAGGTGGCGAAGCCCGCCACCGGCACGAAGTCCTTGGCCGGATCGAAACCCGGGGCCTTCATCACCTGGGGCAGGATGGAAATGCTGTGGTCGTGCGACAGGAACAACGTGTGCCCGTCGGCAGGCGCGGCCTTGAGGGCCTGGGCGGCAATCTGCCCACCGGCGCCTGCCTTGTTGTCCACCACCACGGCGGTGCCCATGGTGTCTTTCAGCGGCTCGGCCAGCAGGCGGGCAATGGCGTCGGTGCCGCCACCAGCGGGGAATCCCACCATCAGCTTGATGGGTTGACCGGACTGGGCCAGGGCAGGGCCCATGCACAGGGACGAGGCCAGCGCCACGCAGGCGCCCAGCAGGGTGCGACGGGGCAGGGATGTCGGTTTCTTCAACATATTCGGGTACTCCTGTGGGTTACATACGTTCAAAGATGGCGGCAATGCCCTGGCCACCGCCGATGCACATCGTCACCAGCGCGTAGCGGCCGTTGATGCGCTGCAGCTCGTGCAGCGCCTTCACGGTGATGAGCGCGCCCGTGGCCCCGATGGGGTGACCCAGCGAGATGCCCGAGCCGTTGGGGTTGACCTTGGCCGGGTCCAGCCCCAGGTCGCGCGTGACCGCGCAAGCCTGTGCCGCAAAGGCCTCGTTCGCCTCGATCACGTCCAGGTCGTTCACACTCAGCCCCGCCTTCTGCAGCGCCAGCTTGGACGCGGGCACCGGGCCGATGCCCATGTACTTCGGGTCCACCCCGGCGTGTGCGTAGGCCACCAGGCGTGCCATGGGCTGCAGACCGCGCGCCTTGGCCGTGCCCGCTTCCATCAGCACCACGGCGGCCGCCGCGTCGTTGATGCCCGAGGCGTTGCCCGCCGTGACCGTGCCGTTTTCCTTCAGGAACACGGGCTTGAGCTTGGCCATGTCCTCCATCGTGGCGTTGGGGCGGAAGTGTTCGTCGGTCTCGTAGGCCACCTCGCCCTTCTTGCTCTTGAGCATCACCGGCACGATCTGGCCCTTGAAGTGGCCCGCTTCCGTGGCCTTCTGGGCGCGGTTGTGGCTTTCCACGGCCAGGCGGTCCTGGTCTTCGCGGGTGATGCCCCACTTGGCAGCGATGTTCTCTGCCGTCACGCCCATGTGGATGGTGTGGAAGGGGTCGTGCAGCGCGCCGATCATCATGTCCACCATCTTGGTGTCGCCCATGCGCGCCCCCCAGCGCATGTTCAGGCTGGCGAAGGGCGCGCGGCTCATGCACTCGGCACCGCCGCCAATGGCGATGTCGGTGTCACCCAGCAGGATGGACTGGCTGGCCGAGACGATGGCCTGCAGGCCGGAGCCGCACAGGCGGTTGACGTTGAAGGCGGGGGTGCCTTCGGCGCAGCCACCGTTGATGGCAGCCACGCGCGAGAGATACATGTCCTTGGGCTCGGTGTTGACGACGTGGCCGAAGACGACATGGCCGACGTCCTGGCCGCTGGTGTTGGCGCGCGCCAGGGATTCCTTGACCACCAGGGCGCCCAGGTCGGTGGGCGGGATGTCCTTGAGGCTGCCGCCAAAGGTGCCAATGGCGGTGCGCACTGCGCTGACGACGACGACTTCTCTGCTCATGGATGGCTCCGGTAAGTGTGAAGGGTGTAAAGGCACAAACTCACATCTTATGTCCGCTGCGGGAGCCTGACGCCGCACGGGCGCCGCTTGTGTCGCCAGGGCGGCAGGTGCAGGCGATCAGTCCCGCACGTCTGCCACGGGCTGGCTGCCGAAGTCTTTCCGTTCCAGGTAGGCCAGCACTTGGCGGGCGGCTTCCTCTGGTGTGCTCAGCAGGCCTTCGCGTTGCAGGCCGACGAAGCGTTCCAGGTCGGGGAATTCGGCGGGCGGCCCTGCGCGCAGCTGGGTCTGCATGTCCGTGTCAATCACGCCAGGCGCCAGTGAGACGATGCGTGCGCCTGACGGGCGGGCGGCCTCGTCCAGCGCGGTGCATCGGCTGAAATGGTCCATGCCCGCCTTGGCGGCACAGTAGGGGGCTTGCGCTGCCATGGCCCGGCGCCCCAGCCCGGACGAGATGTTGAGCACCTTGCGCGGACCTTCCCAGCCGCCGTCCACCCAGGCACGCGTGGCCCGAAGGAAGGCAGCGGTGAGCAGCATCGGGGCCTCCAGCCCCACGCGCAGCGCCCGCGCGAGTTCGCCGGGCGGGCAGTGGTCAATAGGGCCGATGCGCGGAATCACCCCCGCGTTGTTGATCAGCGTGGCGCTGACGATGCCCGGGGCATGCAGGCTGTGCAGCCAGCGCTCCAGCCGTTCGGCGGATTCTTCCGTTTCAGCCAGGTCTTGCGACCATTGTTCCAAGTGCACGCCGCGTGCCATGGCTTCGTGGGCCAGGTCGTCGCTGGTCTGGCGGGATATGCACAGCAGAATGCGGTCGGGCGCCAACAGTTGGCGGGCCATGGCCAGGCCCATGCCGCGCGAGGCGCCGGTGAGGATGGTGAGGTGGCGGTTGTCGTTCATGGTTCGTCCGGTGCCAGGCGGAAAGCATGGCGCCCGGCAGCTTTGGCAGCGTACTGCGTTTTGCGTGCCCAGCGCAAGATTTGAAGCACGCCCTGGGCAATAATGCAAGGCCCCATGTGGATAGACACCCATTGCCACCTTGACGCGCCCGAGTTCGGGGCGGACCAAGCCAGCGGGCTTGCAGCCCGGGCCCTGGCGCGCGAGCGCGGTGTGCGTTTTTGTGTGCTGCCCGCCGTGATGTGCCAGAACTGGGCAACCGTGCGCGACCTGGCACACCGCACAGGCGATGCCTACGCTTTGGGCATTCACCCCCTGTATGTGCCGCAAGCCGCAGACGCCGACCTGGCCGCGCTGGACCAGGCATTGCACGAGGCGCGTGACGACCCGCGCCTGGTGGCCGTGGGCGAAATTGGCCTGGACTTCTTCGTGCCCGCGCTTTGTGAGCCCGCCATGCGCGAGCGGCAGCTCCTCTTCTACCGTGAGCAGTTGCGCCTGGCGCAGCGCCATGGCCTGCCGGTGATCCTGCACGTGCGGCGCTCGGCCGACCAGTTGCTCAAGCACCTGCGCGGCATGGCGGCCCAGGGCCAACCCGTGGCAGGCGGCATTGCACACGCATTCAATGGCAGCAAACAGCAGGCACAGGCCTTCCTGGCCCTGGGCTTCAAGCTTGGCTTTGGCGGCGCGGTCACGTTCGACACGGCCCGCCAGTTGCGCAGGCTGGCCACGCAACTGCCGCTGGAGGCGCTGGTGCTGGAAACCGACGCGCCCGACATTCCCCCGCAATGGCTGTACGTGCCTGCTGCGCAGCGCGGGGCTGGCCAGCCACAGGGCACCAACACCCCGGCGGAACTGCCGCGAATTGGCGAAGTGGTGGCGGGCCTGCGCGGGTTGCCTGCCGATGCACTGGCACTGGCAACGAGCAACAATGCCTTGGCCGCCCTGCCCAGACTGCGTGCCCTGGAGTGCCCGGCATGACCGCGCCGGTGAGCGAAACCCTCCAGGGGTTGGCCCCCATCCTCGACGAACACACCCGCCTGCTGGTGCTGGGGAGCTTTCCCAGCGTCGCCTCGCTTCAGGCACAGCGTTACTATGCCCACCCGCAAAACCATTTCTGGAAGATTCTCGGCGCCCTGTGGGGCCAGCCGCTGACCGACATGCCCTACAACGAAAGAACCAACGTTCTGCGCGCCCAAGGCCTGGGCGTGTGGGACGTCTATGCCGCCTGTGAGCGTGAGGGCAGCCTCGACAGCGCCATCCGCAACGCCCGCCTGAACGACCTGCAAGGCTTGCGCCAGCGTTGCCCGCGCCTGCAAGCCATCGCCCACAACGGCGGCGAAAGCTTCCGACACGCGCGCCACACCCGCGCCCTGGGCCTGCCCGTGTACCGGCTGCCCTCCACCAGCCCGGCCAACGCCAGCTGGAGCTTCGAGTGCAAGCTTGCTGCGTGGCGCGAGGTGTTTGAACACCACGGCTTGCTGACCGAAGGGGCTGTCTGATGTCCCGCCAGCGCAATGCCGCCCGAAGTGGCGGCTCCGAATCCGTGGGCTTGCCCGAAGTCACCATCTCCGAAGATGGCGAAGTGCGCTTCCTGCACCTGGGCACCGAGTGGATACAGGGCTCCATGCTCATCTACCAGCCCTTTGACATTGAACTGGAATACGTGCAGCGCATGGTGGCGTGGCTGCTGTTCGTCGATCCCGACAGCGTGGCCTCCAGGCACGCCTGGCAGCTGGGGCTGGGGTCGGCTGCGCTGACCAAGTTCCACTTCAAGAAGCTGCGCATGGATACCACCGCCATCGAGATCAACCCGCAGGTGGTGGCGGCCTGCCGTACCTGGTTCAAGCTGCCGCCCGACAGTGCCAAGCTGCGCGTCATCCTGGGTGACGCGGCAGAGGTGGCAAAACACGAACCTTTCCACGGTTTGGTAGATGCCCTTCAGGTGGACCTGTACGACCACGAAGCCGCCGCGCCGGTGCTCGACAGCACCGAGTTCTACGCTGACTGCCGCCGCCTGCTGACCGACGAAGGCGCCATGACGGTCAACCTCTTCGGGCGCGACGCAAGCTACGAGCGTTCGCTGGAAAAAATCTGCGAAGCCTTTGGCACCGATGCCGTGTGGGCCTTCCGCCCCACGCGCGAGGGCAACACCATCGTGCTGGCGCTGCGCACACCGCAACACCCCACGCGCATGGAATTGCTGGCCCGTGCCGAGGTGATCCAGGAGCGCTGGGGGCTGCCCGCCACCAAGTGGCTGCGGGTGTTCAAACCCGTGGCGCCGTGAGGGAAGGGGCAGGCATGTCACAACCCACCTCCAAGGCCTCGCTCACCACCGGGCTCCTGCTTGCCGTGGCGGGCTCCATCGCGTTCAGCGGCAAGGCCATCATCGTCAAGCTGGCTTACCGGTATGGGGTGGACGCGGTCACGCTCATCATGTACCGCATGCTGTTCGCGTTGCCGCTGTTCCTGGCCATGACGTGGTGGGCCACCTACCGTGCCAGCACGCCGGTGGTGCCGCTCACGCGGCGAGACTGGTTGGGCATCCTGGGGTTGGGAGTGAGTGGTTACTACCTCGCCAGCTTCCTGGATTTCTGGGGTCTGCAGTACATCAGCGCCAGCCTCGAGCGGCTCATCCTCTACCTCAACCCCACGCTGGTGCTGGTGCTGGGCTGGGTGCTCTACAAGCGTGCCATCACCCCGCGGCAGGCCGGTGCCATGGTGCTGAGTTACGCCGGTGTGCTGCTGGTGTTCGGCCACGAAGTCAGCTTCGATGGCTGGTCTACGGCACTGGGGGCGCTGCTGGTGTTCGGCAGCGCCATCAGCTACGCCATCTATCTGGTCTACAGCGGTGAGATGGTGAAGCGCCTGGGTTCGCTGCGGCTGGTGGGCTTGGCCACCACGGTGGCCTGTTTGCTGTGCCTGCTGCAGTTCGTTCTGTTGCGGCCCCTGTCTGCGGCGCTGGTGGCGCCCGAGGTCATCTGGCTCTCGGTGCTCAACGCCGTGGCCTGCACCGCCGCGCCGGTGATGATGGTGATGATGGCCATCGAGCGCATCGGCTCGGGCCTGGCAGCACAGACCGGCATGATCGGCCCCATGTCCACCATCCTCATGGGGGTGTTCATACTGGACGAACCTTTCAACGGCTGGATTCTGGCGGGCACGGTGCTGGTGGTGTCCGGCGTGCTGTGGGTGAGCCGCCAGCGGGCCTGACTTTTTTCGACAATAGAGGAGCAACAGAGATGGATCTGGGTTTGACGGGCAAGTGGGCGCTGGTGTGCGGCGCCAGCAAAGGTTTGGGCTGGGGCTGTGCAAGGGCCTTGGCGTTGGATGGCGTGAACGTGGTGATGGCGGCGCGCGGCGCGCAGGCCCTGGAGGATGCCGCTGCTGCGCTGCGTGCCCAGGCCAGCGGGCAGGTGCTCACCGTGGCTGCGGACGTGACCACCGAGGCCGGCCGCGAGGCGCTGTTCAATGTGCCTGGCGGGCCGGGCCGGGCTTTCGACATCGTCGTGACCAACGCGGGCGGCCCGCCGCCGGGCGACTTCCGCCAGTGGGGCCGTGAAGAGTGGTTGAAGGCGGTGGACGCCAACATGCTCACCCCCATCGAGCTGATCAAGGCCACGGTGGACGGCATGGCCGAGCGCGGTTTCGGGCGCATCGTCAACATCACCAGCAGCGCGGTGAAGGCACCCATCGACATCCTGGGCCTGAGCAACGGCGCGCGCAGCGGCCTGACCGGCTTTGTGGCCGGGTTGGCACGCAGTTCCATCGCCGCGCGCGGCGTCACCATCAACAACCTGCTGCCCGGCAAGTTCGACACCGACCGCCTCAAGGCCACCATGGCGGGGGCCGCGCAGAAAACCGGCAAACTGCTGGAAGACGTGCGCGCCACGCAAGCGGCACAAATCCCGGCACGGCGCTTTGGCACACCCGAGGAATTCGGTGCCATCTGCGCCTTCCTGTGCAGCGTGCACGCGGGCTACATCAATGGGCAGAACATCCTGCCCGATGGGGGGTTGTATCCGGGCACCTACTGATTCGCCAGCATCTCCGGTTGAAGAGCGTGCGAAGTGACAACGAGGTCAACGGAAACATCCGTCCAGCCTGAACGCTGGCGTTTTCGTCGCCGGGCTTGCGCGCTCTCCCTTATGGAGTGAGATCCAGCGCCTCAACAATCCGGTTGTAGGGAATATTCGCGGATCGGTTGACCGTGGCCACATCGTCGGCATTGTCAGCCTGAAAAAGGCACATTGCACGAGATTCGTCGGGTAAGAAAGTGGTCCGGATATACCGAACTTTCCTTCCGCCGCTCGTGAAATTCCGTGAACCATCGATTGCCGCCCGTTGAGCCGCCGCCAGTTGATCCATCGTGATGCCCTGGAGGTCGCGCTCCACCATGTAAACAGCCATGGACTTCTCCTTTAGATGACGAGGGTCTTCTCTTCGGATAGGTGGTAACCCCCTCATGGTCACCACGTGAATCAATGTACGGTTTGTGTGTCTCTGATCCCAGAGAGTTGTGGCTATGCACCCATAAACGCGCCTTGAACTTGATGGCCGGATAATCTCGTCACATGGAGATGCACCAGATCAGATATTTCCTGGGTGTCTGTGATCACGGCGGCTTTTCGCGGGCCGCCCAGGCATTTGATATCACGCAGCCAGCGTTGACAACGGCCATCCGCAAACTGGAAGAGGAGTTGGGTGGGGCCCTGTTCCACCGGGAGGGCAAACGACTTGTTCTTTCGCGTCTCGGCGAAACCATTCGGCCCCACCTGGAGCAGATTCTGGCGGGCTGTCAGCTCGCCAAAACTTCTGCGCGCGATTTTCACCTGCTCAAGAATGTACCGCTGCGAATCGGTTTGATGCCTTCTCTCGGTCCGGCCAAACTGGCGCGAACATTGCAGGTCTATCGGCAGATACAACCCGGCGTGGAGATCGAGATTCATGGCGCGCTTGTTTCAAGTCTGATTCATTCGCTTGAATCCGGGGCGCTGGACGCTGTGCTCATGTCTGCTCCCGATGGTCTGCCTGATACCCTTCGAGGGGAGCGGCTGTTCGGTGAAAGGTACATGGTGATTTGTCCACGGGGGCACCGGTTCGAATCGCAAGATGTCGTCCGTCTGGCAGACATGAACGGCGAGTCTTACGTGGATCGACTGGCCTGTGAAATGCGTGAAAAGGTCGCTTCGCTGTGCAGAGAGGGTGACGTCAATCTCTATGCAGCTGTACGCAGCGACAGGGAGGATTGGATCGGGGACCTCGTGGCAGCAGGACTGGGCGTGGCATTTCTCCCAGAGTACTCTGTGACCCACGCGGACATTGTCGCCCGACCGCTGGTGGATCCAGACGTTTCCCGGGAGATTCTTCTGGTCGATGTTCGTGGGCGACAGCGAAATCCCATGATGATCCGCCTGATGGATGCCCTCAAACGAAGTCATCCCTGACCAGAGCGCGCGGCAGTCCTCACCGCCGCAGCGACGACGCCGCGATGCCCGCCACGATCAGCGCGAATGCCACGCCGTGGTACAGGCGCGGGGGCTCGCCCAGGAAAGCGGCCGACATGGTGGCGGCGAACAACGGCGTGAGGTTGTTGAAGAAGCTGGCCACCGTGGGCCCTGCGCGCTGCACGCCGATGCCCCAGCAGCGATAGGCCGCCAACGAGGGGCCCAGAGCCACGAATACCAACACGGCTGCCAGCGCCCAGTTCCAGTGAATCCAGGGCTTGGGCGCGCCTGTGGCTCCCAGCCAGGCCCATTCCGCGGCGGTCAGCGCTGAAGCCCACACCAGGCCCATCACCACCTGCGCGAGCAGGAACGCAGCCCAGTCGTTGCGGATCTCGGCCGATTCGTCGCGCCGCGTGAGCAACCAGCTGTAGCAGGCCCACACCAGCGAGGCCAGCAGCATCCAGGCGTCGCCCGGCACCAGTTGCAGCGACATCAAGCGCTCCAGGTGACCCTGGGTGAGCACCACCGTCACGCCCGACAACGACAATGCCGCGCCCAGCAACGCTTGCCGTTTTATGGGAGCGTGGAAGAACAGCCGCCCCACCAACAGCATCCACACCGGCATGCTCGAAGCCACCAGCGTCACGTTGGTGGGGGTGGACGTCTTGAGCGCCAGGTACTGCAACATGTTGTAGCCCGCGATGGCCAGCAAGCCCAGCAGGGCGAAGCGCCGCCACTCACGCCACAGGGGGCTGCCCTGGCGCAGTACCCACGCCGCCAGGGGCAACAGCATCACAAAGGCCAGCACCCAGCGCAGAAAGTTGAACGTGACAGGGGGAATCCAGGGCGCAGCCAGGCGCCCCACCACCGCGTTGCCAGCCCACATCAGCGGCGGAACAACGAGCAGCAAGGCCGTGGCTGCGTCAAGGCGTTGGGTGGGTGTTGAAGACATGCTCCGCACTGTATCAAGTGCGGCAGGGGCATTGACCCCATGGGGACACCTTCGAGTCACCTGCGTGGCACCATTGCACTGTTCCAATTTCTGCAGGAGACCGCATCCATGAGCATCACCAGCCGCGCCGTTCGCATTGACCAGCCCGGAGGCCCCGAACAGATGAAACTTGTCGAGGTGACCGTGGGCGACCCCGGTCCGGGGGAGGTGCGCATCCGCCACCACGCCATCGGCCTGAACTTCATCGACGTTTACCAGCGGACCGGCTTGTACGCCTTGCCCCTGCCGCTGCAGCTGGGCATGGAGGGCGCGGGCATCGTGGAGGCGGTGGGTGAGGGCGTGACGCACCTGCGGCCCGGTGATCGCGCGGCCTACGCCAGCCAGCCGCCGGGCAGCTACTGCGACGTGCGCGTGATGCCCGCGATGAACGTCTGCCGCCTGCCCGACAACATTTCTTTCGAGGAAGGTGCGGCCATGATGCTCAAGGGCCTCACGGCGCAGTACCTGCTCAAGCGTTGCCCGCCCGTTGAGGGCTTGCACCCAGGGGATTACGTGCTGTTCCACGCTGCCGCTGGCGGGGTGGGGCTGATCGCCTGCCAGTGGGCCAAGGCGCTGGGCCTGCAACTCATCGGAACGGCAGGCTCCGACGCCAAGTGCGAACTGGCGCGTGCCAACGGTGCTGCACATGTCATCAACTACAACACCGAAGACTTTTTGCCGCGCGTGAAAGAAATCACGGGTGGCAAGGGTGTGAAGGTGGTGTACGACTCTGTGGGCAAGGACACCTGGGACAAGTCGCTCGACTGCCTGTCGCCTTTCGGTTTGATGGTGGCTTTTGGCAACGCTTCAGGCCCCGTGCCTCCGTTTGCGCCCGCCATCCTGGCGGCCAAGGGGTCGATCTATGTGACGCGCCAGACGATCTTCTCCCACATCACCAGCCGCGAACGTACGCAATCCATGGCTGATGACCTTTTTGCGGTGGTCGGCAGCGGGCAGGTCAAGATCCACGTGGAGCAGCGCTATCCGCTGGAGCAGGTGCAGCAGGCCCACCGCGACCTGGAGGCCCGCAAGACCACCGGCTCTACCGTGCTGCTGCCTTGACGGCCTCGCCGTTCTCGCACCAGTAACGCAATTCGTTGCCGCGCAGGGGTTCCTGCACGGCCTGCAGGCCGGTGAAGCCATGCGCGGTATCGGCGGGCCGCGCCTGTGCGCTGCGGTAGCTGGCCTGGTGAAGCAAAAAGGGCTCGTTGCCCAGCACCGCGTAGGTGCTCACGCGCACCACGGGCTCTTCGAACGGGGTGGCTTTGTTCACCACCTTGAATACGAACGATGAGCCCTGAAGCTGCGGTTCCACCTCTTCGGCCTGAGTGATGGCAGGTATGGCGAGCGTGCGCGTAGCCCCCGCGTACGAGAGGTGGCAATGGATGGGGCGTTGCGCCCAGGATGTCTCCGCGCTTGCCGCCAGCAGCAGGCCGGCAAATACCAGGATCTGCCGGACCGATGGGCTGAGGCGTTTGAACCTGAGGCCACTGAGTTGAAACTGGTGCATGAGGGGATTTTGATGCATCAGCTTCAACCAGTGCGCCGCACGCGCAGCAGCTCGTCCAGGATCAGGCCGATGGCGCCAGCGGTGATGGCCGCGTCCGCGACGTTGAAGGCCGGGAAGTGCCCGCCAGGAAACAGTGGCGACAGGAAGCGCCAGTGGAAGTCCAGCATGTCCACCACGTAGCCGTGCAGCAAGCGGTCCACCACGTTGCCCACGGCGCCGCCCAGCAGGCAGCTCAGCGAGAACGCGAACAGCTTCTGCCCGTGGTGTGAGCGCAGCATCCACAAAATGAACGCTGCCGCGACCAGCCCGATGACGGTGAAGAACCAGCGCTGCCAGCCCCCGGCGTTGGCCAGGAAGGAAAACGCCGCGCCAGTGTTGTGCACGCGCACGATGTTGAAGAACGACGTGACGTAGGTGGCCTCGCCCGGGCGGTAGTAGCCCAGGATCAGCACCTTGGTGAACTGGTCTACCAGCAGGACCAGGAAAGCCAGGCCCAGCCAGGTGAGCATGCCTTTGGAGGATGCCTTGCCCATGCGTGCGCCTTCAGGCCACGGTGCGGGCTTCACCCGCGCCGTACAGGTTGCTGGTGCAGCGGCCGCACAGGTCGGGGTGGGCGGCGTCGTGGCCCACGTCGTCGCGGTAGTGCCAGCAGCGGCCGCACTTGGCTGCGCCAGAGGGTGTGACTTCCACCGCGAGTTCCGGGCCTTGCTGCAGCGTGATGACCGAGACGATGAAGACGAACTTCAGGTCGTCGCCCAGGCTCTGCAGCAGCGCGAAGTCTTCCGCACCCACCGTCAACGTCACAGTGGCCTGGAGCGATGAGCCCACGTTACCCGCAGCACGCACGTCCTCGATGGCCTTGTTCACTGTGGCGCGCAGCTCCAGCACGCGGCTCCACTTGGCCAGCAGCGCCTCGTTGGGCGTGCCCAGTTGCAGGTAAGTCTCGGTGAAGATGGACGGGGTGTTGCCCGCCAGTGCCCAGGCCTCTTCGGCGGTGAAGCTCAGGAAGGGCGCCATCCAGCGCAGCATGGCGTGAGTGATCTGGTGCAGCGCGGTTTGCGCGCTGCGGCGTGCCAGGCTCTTGGGCGCCGTGGTGTAGAGGCGGTCCTTCAGCACGTCCAGGTAGAAGGCGCCCAGGTCTTCGGAGCAGTAAACCTGCAGCTTGGCCACCACGGGGTGGAACTCGTACTCGTGGTAATGGGCCAGCACCTCGGCTTGGAACTGCGCCGCGCGGCTCAGGGCGTAGCGGTCGATCTCCAGCATCTGCTCCACCGGCACGGCGTCCTGCGCCGGGTCGAAGTCGCTGATGTTGGCCAGCAGGAAGCGCAGCGTGTTGCGGATGCGGCGGTAGGCGTCCACCACGCGGGCCAGGATCTTGTCGTCGATGCCCAGGTCGCCGGAATAGTCGGTGGCGGCCACCCACAGGCGGATGATTTCGGCGCCCATCTTGGAGCTGACCTGCTGTGGTGCCACCACGTTGCCCACGCTCTTGCTCATCTTGCGGCCCTGGCCGTCCACAGTGAAACCGTGGGTCAGCAGGCCCTTGTAGGGTGCGCGGTCGTACATG
>CBKZAG010000038.1:0-19981 GCA_966692625.1 uncultured Comamonadaceae bacterium | reverse complement strand
TCATGGTGTTGCTGCGCGGCTCGAACACCGCGAGGATCCGCCCGCGCGGCGTGCCCAGGCGGCGCGCCAGGCCGTCGAGCGTGGTGCGGATGGCGGTGGGGTGGTGGGCGAAATCGTCGTAGACCGTGATGTCACCGCCGGCGCGCGCCGCGGTGCCGCGCACTTCCATGCGGCGGCGCACGTTCTCGAACCGGGCCAGGGCTGTGGCCGCATCGGCCGGTGCCACCCCCAGGTGCTCGGCCGCGGCGATGGCCGCCAGCGCGTTGAGTTGGTTGTGCACGCCCGAGAGAGCCCATTGCACGCGGCCCGCGGGCCGACCTGCGCGCAACACCGCGAAATCGTGGGGCTCGCCCTCGGCCGTGAAATCGCTCACCGCGCTGCCGAAACTGCAGACCTCGCTCCAGCAGCCCTGGTGCAGCACGCGCGCCAGGCTCTCCTCCAGCCCGTTGACCACCACGCGGCCGCTCGCCGGCACCGTGCGCACCAGGTGGTGGAACTGGCGCTCGATGGCCTGGAGGTCGTCGAAGATGTCGGCGTGGTCGAACTCGAGGTTGTTGAGCACGGCCGTGCGCGGGCGGTAGTGCACGAACTTGCTGCGTTTGTCGAAGAATGCTGTGTCGTATTCGTCGGCCTCAATCACAAACAACGAGCTGGTGGGGGGAGGCGGGTTCCGCGTAGGTAAAGGAGGAGCCCGCAAAGCGGGCGGGGGATACGGAGCAGAACCCGCCTCCCCCCAACCGCCCAGGCGCGCGGATACGCCAAAGTTCAGCGGCACACCACCTACCAGAAAGCCCGGTTGCAACCCTGCGTGCTCCAGAATCCAGGTGAGCATGGAGGTGGTCGTGGTCTTGCCATGTGTGCCCGCCACGGCCAGCACGTGCCTGCCGTGCAGGATGTGCTCGCTCATCCACTGGGGGCCGCTGGTGTAGCGGGCGCCAGCGTCGAGGATGGCTTCCATCAGCGGGAACTTGGGCGAGCCATCGGGCAGGCGCGCGCGCGAGACCACGTTGCCGATCACGAACACGTCGGGGTTCAGGGCCATCTGGTCGGCGCTGAAGCCTTCGATCAGATCGATGCCGAGTGCGCGGAGCTGGTCGCTCATGGGCGGGTAAACACCCGCATCGCAGCCGGTGACCTTGTGGCCGGCTTCGCGGGCCAAGGCGGCCACGCCCCCCATGAACGTGCCGCAAATGCCAAGAATGTGAATGTGCATGGGCAGGATTATCGGCGGCGCGGCGCGGGTTTTGCGGCGGGCGGCACAATAGCGGGCATGGATACCGAGAAACAGGAAATCGCGGCCACGGCGGCAGCGCTGGTGGTGGACGAAGGCCTGGATTACGGCAGCGCCAAGCGGCGTGCGCTCAAAGCCCTGGGTTTGCCCGCCCGCACGCCGCTGCCCGACAAATACGAGGTGGAGGCGGCCGTGCGCGAGCACATTGCCATCTTCCATGCCGACACCCAGCCCGGCGAGCTGCGCGTGCTGCGCGAACTGGCGCTGGAGTGGATGGAGCGGCTGGCCGAGTTCCAGCCGCTGGTGGGTGGGGCGGTGTGGCACGGCACGGCCACGCGCATGAGCGACATCCAGCTGCAGCTGTTCAGCGACGACCCCAAGGCCGTGGAGATCTGGCTGATCAACCAGGGCGTGGACTACGAAGCCCGCAGCACATCTGGCTTGCACGGCCATGAGGTGCCGGTGTTGAGCACGCGCAGCCGCAGCCAGGCCCTGCAGGAATGGGTGGGTGTGCACCTGCTGATCCACGAAACGCGCGACCAGCGTGGCGCGATGCTGCCTGACGAACTCGGGCGCAAGCCGCGTGGTGACGCGCAGGCCCTGCGAAACTTGCTGGCATCCACAGAGTCGGACCTTCCATGAACCGAAGACATGTATTGACAGGCGGTGTGGCCGCAGCTGCCGCGCTGGCTGGGGCAGGGTGGGCATGGTGGCGCTACCAGCCGCACGATGCGGCAGATGGTGCCGTGGACGCCTTGTGGGGCCAGCAGTGGGACGGGCCGCAGGGCCAGACCGTGCGCATGGCGGATTTTCGCGGGCGGCCTTTGTTGCTCAACTTTTGGGCCACGTGGTGCCCCCCCTGTGTGGAGGAGCTGCCTTTGCTCAACGCGTTCTACCGTGAGCAGCGAGGCAAGGGCTGGCAGGTGCTGGCCTTGGCGGTGGACCAGGCGGGCCCGGTGCGCAAGTTCCTGGAGCGCCTGCCGCTGGCGTTTCCTGTGGCCATGGCAGGCCTGTCGGGGGTTGACCTGAGCAAACAGTTGGGCAACACCGGCGGGGGCCTGCCCTTCACCATCGTGTTCGACCGCCAAGGCCGGGTAGCGGAACGCAAGATAGGGCAGGTCCATTCCGAGGACCTGCAGGCCTGGCTCCAGCGCGTCTGAGATTATTGGCGGACAGCCTCAGCTGGCCCTGGGGCCGTTTCCTGTTTTTGTAGCAGGGCGGAAAAATCTTCTGCCGGTATGGCGTGGGAATGCAGAAAGCCCTGGAACTGGTCACAACCCAGTTCACGCAGGCGGTCGTGTTGCTGTGCCCATTCCACTCCCTCGGCCACCACTTCCATATTCAGCGCGTGGCCCATCTGCACAATGGCCGCGACGATCGCGTCATCTGCCGCATCTTCGTGCATGGTGGCGATGAAGGAGCGGTCGATCTTGAGCTTTTGCAGCGGGAAGCGGCGCAGATACGAAAGGCTGGAATAACCCGTGCCGAAGTCGTCCAGCGACAGGCCCACCCCCAGGTCGGCCAAGGCCTGGAGCCGTTCCAGCGCCTCTTCCGCGTCCAGGATGAGGATGGATTCGGTCAGCTCCAGTTCCAGCAGCGTCGGGTCAAGGCCATGTTCCTGCAGGGCTGCGGCCACGTCACTGACGAAGCGTGCCTGCTGAAACTGCAAGGCCGATACGTTGACCGCGACCTGGAAGGGACGGCCTTCACGCGCCCAAGCAGCGGCTTGGCGCACGGCTTCCCGCAGCACCCATTCGCCAAGCATGACGATGAATCCGGTTTCCTCGGCCACGCCGATGAAGGCGCCCGGCATCACCAGACCCTTGTCTGGCGCGTTCCAGCGCACCAAGGCTTCGCAAGCTATCAGCGCGCCAGTTTGCAGGCTGACACGCGGCTGGTAATGCAGTACGAATTCATGGCGTTGCAGGCCCTCTCGCATGGCGTGATCCAGCCTGATGCGGGAAAGCAGGTCCGCGTTCATCTGCGGCTGGTAGAAGCGGAAATGGCCCTTGCCGCGTTCCTTCACCTGGTACATCGCGGTGTCGGCATGCTGGATCAGTTCGTCCAGCGTCGTGCCGTCCTCCGGGTACATGGCAATGCCTACACTGCACGAGAGGCTGAAGTTCATGTCCTCCAGACACACCGGCAGACTCAAGGTTTCAATGATGCGCCGGGCCGTGCGCTCCGCGGCGCTGGCGTCGGCTTCGTGCAGATGGATCACGAACTCGTCGCCCCCAAGGCGGCACAGCGTGTCGGTCTGCCGCAGGCAGCTCTTGAGGCGGCCAGCCACTTCCACCAGCACCCTGTCGCCGAACAGGTGGCCCAGCGAATCGTTGATGTGCTTGAAGCGGTCCAGGTCGAGGAACAGCACCGCAAAGCCTTTGTCGCTGCGCTCCGAGATCCGTATGGCGTGTTCCACTCGCTCGGTCAACATCAGCCGGTTGGGCAGACCAGTCAGTACGTCGGTGTAGGCGAGCTGCTCGATACGCTGTTGCGCGGCGAGTTTCTCCGTCAGGTCTTTGACGAAGAGCACGGTGTTCAGCGGTTCGCCTTCGGCGTTGCGCAGCAACACCCAGGATGCCTGTAGTGCCGTGGCTGAGCCGCCGCTGCGCCGGAACCAGAGTTCTCCCTCCCAGTAGCCGACCTGGGCCAATTTGTCACCCAGGTCTTTCACCCAGGGAATGGGGGCAGGCGTGAAGAACAGTTCCAGTGCATCGCGTTGCAGCAGTTCCGCACCAGATACCTGAGCCAGCCGCTCGGTGGCCGGGTTGCAAGCCAGAACCTTGTATGCCGGATCGGTGATGAGTATGGCGTCCAGGCTGGACTCGAACACCTTCGCCGCAAGCTTGAGCTGGGTTTCGGTGGCCGATCGTTCCGTGATGTCCCGGAAGGCGTAGACCCGGCCTGTTGGGCGGCCCCTGACCAGTTGCGGACGGGAAATGCGTTCCAGGATGCGCCCGGTACGCAGCACCAGTACATCCGTCGCTTCCATCAGGGGCGAGCGGTTGATCTGCGCCAGCCGCTGATGGTATTGCTCAGGGTTGGGGACGCTGTTGGCCAAGTAGGCGTGCACGGCGGCATCGTCGCGCTGCAGCAGCAACTCCTGCGGCAGGCTCCAAAGGGTGGCAAACAGGCGGTTGAATGCGCGGATGCCACCATACATGTCGCAGACGAGGATGCCGTCTGCCGAGGATTCCAGGGTGGCTCGCAACTCGGCCAGAAGCTGTTCCAGTTGTTGCTGGATGCGGTGTTCCTGGCTTTTGTCCTGCATGGCCACCAGGCAGATCTGCTCGCCATCGCCCAGATCGACCGGGGTGGCGCGCCGTTCCACCAGCACCGTGGAGCCATCGGCGCGGCGCAGCAGGGTTTCGGAATGGATGCCTTCAAGCCGCCCGGCAGCCATGTCGTGCCAGAAGAACTGGTCTTGCGGCGAGGCGTGCAATTCGATGACTGCTGCACCTTCCAGATCGGCGGGGTCGATTTGCTGCAATGCGCCAGCGGCCTGATTGGCCGTGAGGATGCGCTGGGTCTTGAGGTCGACCACCCAGACGGCTTCCAGCATGCCCTCTATGCACGGCCTCCACTGGACGTATTTCATCATGCCGTTCCCCCCCCCGTCGTGTACGCGACTGCCCGTTCGAAAAAGTAGCACATCCGCTGCCGGGGGGCGAGGTATTCCACCGCCTGACGGGGCAATTGCTGCACTTTGAGGCTGCGCTGTACGCTGAGGTTGGGCATCTGCTCCATGTCCAGCAACAGGGCTTCAGCCGCTCTGATGGAGCTGTCATACACCAGTACCCTGGGCTTGAGCGGCCTGGAAGAGTTGACCGACACCACCATTGCATAGCGCTGGTCGGACAGTTGCACCAGAGAGCCAGGCGGGTACACCCCCATCATCCGGATGAAGGCGCTGAGCGTGGTTTTCTCGAAGCGCTCTTTCATGCTGGCGAAGATCAGAGACAGGGCTTCGTGAGGTGTCAGCGCGTTGACCGGGTTGGTGGGGTTGCAGAGGTTGTCGTACCGGTTGATCAGTGCCAGGATGCGTGCGCCCGGAACGATCTTTTCAACGCTGCAGCCGAGCGGAAAGCCCTTGCCGTCGGCTTGCTCATGGTGTTGAGACAGTGTCAGCAGCGCACCAGCGGAAAGGCCCATGCGCTTGCCGATGGCCACGCCATGTATCACATGTTCCTGGTACAGCTTGAACTGCGGGGGGGTGAAGTGCTCGTCGCGGTAGCGCACTCGGTCGGGCAGTTCGATCTTGCCGATGTCGTGGAGCAGTGCAGCCAAGCCCAGGTCGTCAAGCGCTGCCTGGTCCAGCCCCATGGCCTTGCCCAGCAACAGGCTCAGCACGGTGACGTTCACGGCGTGGAGCGAGGCACGGTCGCCAGTACCTTCGGACAGCAGGCGGATGGCGGACTCTCCCTGCCCCAGCATCTGGTTCACCATATTGCCCACCAGGGCGGCACTGCGTTCCTTGGCGGCGATGGGCTGCGGGCCCAATTCTTCCAGGGCCTGACGGTAGCCGCGCGCGGTTTCTGCGAATTGACGCTCACACAGCAGCAGGCTTCTGCGTTCGGCATCCAGCTGTTCGCGGCCCCGGCGTTGCTCGTCAGATTCCTGCTCGCTGGCTGGCGGTGCCATTTCTGCGGGGGCAGCGGCAGCGGTGGCTGGGGGCTCCAGCGGGTCACTGCGTTCCGGCGAATAGCGAAGGCGTTCCAGACCCAGCGAGCGGATGGTTTCTATCTGCTGCTGCGAGGTGATCTTGAAGCTGCTCAGCGGGAAAGGGTGGTCCATCCACCCCAGGTCCAGGTGCACGTAGAGCCCCACACGCAGGTCAGTCACGGCGACCGATGGGCTGTTGGGGTCGGTGGTGGTGGGCAATTCTGGTCTGCGGTTGTGACTGTGTCCGCCATTATGGCTAAACTTTCCGCGGGGGCCTGTTGCTCTGAAATGCCGTTACAGTCGGAACATGTACGTACCTTTCCCGCTGGAAGCTCTTGAGCTCAACGTGCCGGTTCCCGTGAACATATGGGACCCCAAAGGGGTATTGCTGCTGCGCAAGGGCGAAGTCATACGCAATCCGCAGCACCGTGAATACCTGATGCTGCATTCACCCATGGTGGACGAAGACGAGCACAGGGCATGGTCGTACCGCTACACCGCCGAGATCGACCGACGGTTGCGAAGCAACGAGGCCTTGACCAAGATCGCGGGCGTGACGCGACCCATGGGTGTGGAGACGGCTCAGGCTCAGACCGAGTTGACGCCGTCAGAAGCGTGGGCCGACATGCATGCGATCCTGCAGACGCTGCTTCATCAAAACGTGGCCTCCCAGGACTTTGTGAGCCGCCTGGTTCAGCTGGAGCTTCGCATGGACAACGTCCTGCGCACCCGGGTCGACGACAGTCTGTTCGTCCTGGTCCAACTGCTGTTCGACAGGTCGGTTGGCTACAGCGCCACGCACGCCTTGCTGAGTTCGGTCATTTGCCGGCTGGTTGGACAGACCGTTGGATTGCAGTCAGGCGAACAGGCCAGTCTGTGCCGGGCTGCCTTGACCATGAACATCGGTATGGCCCGATTGCACGATGCGCTGGCGAGGCAGTCTGCCCCGCTGGCCGAGGATCAACGTGCCGCGATTCTGCACCACCCGGCTGAAGGGGTAGCGTTGTTGCGGCAGTTGGGGGTGGGGGACCACCTGTGGCTGGAACTGGTGGCCGACCACCACGAAGACGCGGCCGGCCGGGGTTACCCGAACGGCAAACAGGTGCAGGGCGTACCCGTGCAGTTGCTGCGCCTGACCGATATCTTTGTCGCTCGCATCAGTCCTCGGCAGGCCCGGGCCGGGCTGCTGCCGCAACTCGCTGCCAGGGACATCTACCTGGGTGATGATGGGCAGCCCAACCCCTTGGGAGCTGCGTTTGTCAAGACCCTGGGGCTGTACATTCCCGGCAGTTATGTGCGCCTGTCTGATGGAGAGATTGGCGTGGTGGTGCGGCGCGGCCGCCGGGCCAACGCTCCCATTGTCTTCTCCATCGTTGGGCGGCATGGCATGCCCCTGGGGGAGCCCGCCCTGCGCGATACCCTGGAGCGCGAACACGAGGTCAAGAGCAGCATTTCGGCGGATGATGTCAAAGTCCGCATCAACGTGCCCAGGTTGCTGAGCAGGGTTTGAAGCATATTCAATTTACCAGGTGGCGAGCCACTTCGGCACTTCGGTGAACGGCATGGGACGGGCGATGCCGAAGCCTTGTCCATAGCGGCAACCCAGCTCCTGCAGTTTCTCCCAGGCACCTTCGGTTTCAATGCCCTCGGCCACAAGAGACAGTTGCTGACTGCCGCAAAAAGTGGCGATGCACCGCACCAGCGCCTGATCGAAGGGGCGTTCGCAGATCGACTCAACGTAGGCTTTGTCGATTTTGATTTCCGTTACCGCAAAGTCCCTCAGGTAGCTGAACGACGTGAAACCCGCGCCAAAGTCATCAATGGAAATGCGGATGCCGTTTTGCTGCAAGCGGTGGAGCACTGCACGCGCTTGCGTGTGGTTGCTGATCAAGGTGGTTTCGGTCAGTTCCAGCGTCAATCGCTGCGGGTCCAGATCCACCGATTGCACGCGTCGCAGCAACTCGGGCACGAACCTGTCGTACTGGAGTAACTGAGCGGAAATGTTGACCGAAGTAGAGAGATGACCGTACTGCGGCCCGAGCCGTGCGAGTTGGGCGAGCACGGAGTCAATGGTGGCCAGAGTGAAGGGCCAGATCAGTTTGGTGCTTTCGATGGCCTTGATGAACAGGTCGGGAGGAATGAAACCGTGTTTGGGGTGGGACCAGCGCGCAAGTGCTTCAAAGCCGACCACCTCCCGGTTGAACAGATCGATCTTGGGTTGCCAATACCAATCGAATTCATGGCTCTTCAAGGCCTCTTCCGCTTCGCTCAGCAACACGAAACGGTCCAGCGGATGGGTGCTCGAGGGCTCCAGGTCGTCGTGGAGCACCACGCGTTCGACACTGTTCTTGGCCCGGTACATGGCGCTGTCGGCGCGTTTGATCAATGTGTGCGGGTCGCAACCGTGCTGGGGACATACCGCTATGCCCACCGATGCCCCGACGAAGACCATTTCCCCGTTGATCGCAAAGGGGGCGTCGAAACAGGTGGAAATTTTCCTGCCCAAAGCGATCGCCTGTCTGAAGGTCCTTACACCGGGCAGGATGCAGGCGAATTCGTCACCACCCAGTCGTGCGATCGTATCAACCTCCCGGATGGCGTCCCGCATCCGCAGGGCTGCCTGGACAAGCAGTGCATCGCCCGTCTCGTGCCCCAGCCGGTCGTTCACCTGCTTGAAGTCATCCAGATCCACCACCAGCACCGCGCATGCCGTGCCGTCCCGCCGATGCAGCGCACACTGATGCTCCAGCCTTTCGAAGAAGACATGGCGGTTGTACAAGTCGGTGAGCGGGTCATGCAGGCTGCGGTGCAGCAACGCACTCTCCATTTCCCGGATGCGCTTGTTGTCCTCCAACCAGCGCAACCCCTCGTTGATCGCCTTGACCACCATGTCCTCGGACAGCTCCCGCTTGCTCAGGTACTCGTGAATACCGAGTTTGATGGCCTCTGCCGCTGAGCGTTCGCTGCCATTGCCGGTCACGGCAATCACCACGCAGTCCGCCCCCACTTTCTCCCAGATGTCCGGCAGAAGATCCCGTCCGTCGCCGTCTTCCAGTTTGAAATCCAGAAAAATGAAAGAGAACTGTTTGCTGCTGCCCTTCAGCACTTGAAGTGCCTCGGACTTGGACGCCGATTGCTCCACGTCGATAGGGCGGTTGTATTTGGCCAGCAGGCGCGCCAGCCGTTCCCGGTCGACGTCGTCGTCGTCGACCAGGAGGGCGCAGATCGGGGTCTGTTCGTTGTGTTGTCTGGTCAACATCGTGGCCGCCCTTGATGAAGTGAGTCGGGTGCAGGGATGCCATCCGGCGATCCCTCACGGCAGTTGAACAGCCTCCCCGTATTTGTCCAGGAAGCTGGCCAGCAGGGAGAACTGGGGGCCCACGTGGGACTTGATCATGTAGCCCGCCACGTTTTCGCTGTAAGCCCGGGAGCGGTCTGTGTCTCGCCCGGAGGTGGTGAGAACGAAGACGACGGTTTCCTTTAGGGGTGGGGCTCCTCGCACGGCTTCCAGGAACTCGAAGCCGTCCATCCGTGGCATGTTCAAGTCGAGCAACACCAGAAAGGGGTCGTGGATGGCTTTGGAAGGGTGTTCGCCTTGCAGAATCTGCAGGGCCTCAAGGCCGTCTTCTGCAGTCACCACGCGGCACCGGATGTTGTTCTTGCGCAGGCTGCGGATGACGCCTTCGCAGGACACTTCGTCATCGTCCACCAGCAGGACTTCAAAACGCGGTATTTCGGGTTCGGTGTCAGCCATTGTGGCCTCCTTTCATCGCGACGCGTGGCCAGTGAATCCGGAAGCAGGCACCTCCAAGGTCCGTGCTGCGTTCCAGCGAGATCGATCCACCATGTGCGTTGACGATGCGCCGCGTGAGCGCCAGTCCCACGCCGTGCCCTTGCGAATTGGCGTTAGCCCGGTGAAAGAGCTTGAAAACCCGTTGGTAGGCGCTCTCTGCAATGCCCTGCCCATCGTCCTCGACGACGAGCTCAAGAAAACGTCCCTGGTCTGAGCTGCTGATCGCGATCCTTCCGGTCTCGCTGCCATGATGCTTGACGGCGTTGTCCAGCAGGTTGCGCAGGCAGATGCCCAGTGGCGTGCGATGACCCTGAAACGGAGTGGCGCGGAGGTTCCTGGCAACGTTGAAGCCAGACGGCACGCGGATGGTTCCAAGCACCTCCTCAATCACTTCTGCCAAGTCTATTCGGGAGGTGCGGCTGTCGCGCTGTCCGGCCCGGGCGTACTCGAGCAGATCGTCGATCATGCGCTCGCACCGCTCTATGCGCACCTTGACACGTTCCAGGTTCTGGTCGATCGCCGGTGTGAGCTGGTCAGCAGGCAGGTCTTCGCGTATCCAGGTGAACAGATCGGCGATGCCTCGCAAAGGTGAACGCAGATCGTGCGAGACAACGTAGGTGAATTCCTCCAGCTGCGCATTGATCTGCCGCAGTGTGTCCTCCGCCTCCTTGCGTGCGGTGATGTCGCTCACGACGGCAATGAGCTGTCGGCCTTCGTCTGTTTCCACGACGTTCAGCGCGACTTCCACAGGGAACTCCACACCGGTGCTGTGCAAGGCTGTCAAGTCGCGCCCTTCCCCCATGCGCCTGGGGGTCGGGTCTTTCTGGTAGGTGGAGAAGTGGTGTTTGTGGGTGGCATGCAGCCTGTCAGGGAGCAACAGCTCCAACTGCTTGCCGGTCAGGCTGCCGCGGCTGTAGCCGAACTGGTCCTCCAATGCCGGATTGCATTCACGGATAGTGCCTTGCTCGTCCACGATAAGCACGCCCAGCGGCAGCACCGACAGGACCCGCTCCAGACGTCTTTGCAGCCGTGCGATCGAGCTGATGTTCGAGACGTAAGCCACCACGCAGCGGCGACCGCTGACCAACTGGGGGGCCAAGGCAATCTCGACCGGCACCGTTTGGCCGTCGCGGTGCAAGGCGTGCAAGGCCTGGGTTCCGCCCATCGGCCGGGCGTGGGGGTCTTGGAAATAGGCGCCCATCCACGATTCGTGCCGGGAACGTACCTGCTGGGGGATGAGCTCGGTCAGCGCGATTTGCTGAAGCCCCTGTGGCCCGTAGCCCAGCATGGATTCCAAGGCGTGGTTGGCGTAGAGCACGACTGGATTGCCGTGTTCAACCACGAGCGCGCCAACCGGAGCATCCTGCAGCACTTGGATCAAGGGGCCGAGCTCAAGTGAATGCGACGACACAGTCAATTCCATCTCCCTGTCCAGAGGCCTTTTACAGCCTTTATGGCGCCCGCGTCCTCAAGGACGGCAGCACTTTGATAAGTCTGTCACCTGCTCGCTCTGGAGTCAACGAGCGGCAATAGACCACACACACGGGGTGGAAATGGAGCTGTTCCCAGGGAACAGTGATTGGAAGAGGGGGCGTTCGAAATGGCGAAAGTTGCCACTGTTTTCCCGCTTGTGCTTTCCGTCTGGTGTATCAAGAGCTGAACAAGTCTTGATTTGCAACGGAAATCCTGGTCGGGGTGAGAGGATTCGAACCTCCGGCCTCTACGTCCCGAACGGCCTGATTACCGAGAATCGATGCTTTTACGAGGCAGTTGGAAAAGTATAGCATCCATATGAATCAAAGGGTTAGCTGATTTTTTTTGGATGATTCGCTCATCTTCGTTTACTTTCGCGAAGTGGTCGAAAATGGCCTCGAACCACTGATTAACCACTGATTTCTTGGTACTGACTGAGCTCCTAAATCATCACGGCCTCAGGTGCCTATACGACTGATAAGCAAATTCTTTCAGTCATGATGGCCTACGCTGCACCCTTCAAGCCACTTACCAAGGACGACATCGCTGAGATCCTTGGCGTGTCAACTCGTACCATTGAAATCTGGGTCGGACAACGAACGATACCCGCACCGACGCCAATAGGTAGTCGCGTGTTTTGGCACCCGGATGTTTTCTACAGCTGGCTCGATCAGCACCTTCGAAGGGCGGAAAACCCTGAGGTGGTCGTTGACTCAGCCGTGGATAGAGCGGAACCGACCACGGCCAAGCTGTCTGCGAAAGACCGCTTGCGCAGTCAACGCGATAAGAGGCAATCATTGTTGAATGGGACTACGCTTGAATCGGTTGCCGCGTCACAAAGTTTCACTCCACTGCAATAACCCAGTTTCGACAAACAGCATAAGTAGGAAGCCCAAGTCGATACAGGACCTCCAGTGTCGCCATTGACGTCACTGGTACGGACGACAAGGCATTACCTGTTCGACGCGCGAAGCACCTTACAAGTCTTTGGGCGCTCGAGCTGAACTCGGACGATAAGCGGCGCAAACGCATCCGAAGCGCTGAATCACAACTGGCTCACGCCCCACTGCGCGGGCCTCGAACCGGGACCCACGGCGAAACGGCCTGACGGATTGCACTAATGTACAAAGCCGTGCCCAACCGTGCGCTCATCAAGCAGCCGTATCACAAATACCGGTCAACCAGAGCCTGCACGGCCTCGGCCTGCAGCGCGTCGCGCCTGGCCTTGAGCGGATCTCGCCCGCGGTAGCTCGCCATCCAGCGTTTGAAGCGAATGAATACTTGGGGATTGAGCGTATTCATGCGAGCCATGGTGCCGTTGGTTGCGACCACCACTTGCGAAAACCCTTGCGTGTACAGCAGCTTGTGGGCATCAGGTGCTTGCACCGCGTAGAAGTCTTCCTCGGCATTGCTGAGTTTTAAGGGGTGTTCATCGCCTAGCACCTTCACGCGCCGGATGATGTCAACCTCGAAACCGTCTTGGTTGACAGCGGTGTAAAGCTGCGACTTGCGCAAGCGAAATGTCGGGTCAACCTTTTTGAGAATACCCAGCATTGAGCTGTCCAAGCGGGAGAGTTGGGTGGCGAACATGACCCGCTTTTGGGTGTCCCACAGAAGATCGATGTCGCGCGTGCTGAGTACGTCCGAGTCCAGGCGCACACCCGCTGCGGCTTCGTAGGCATACAGCGCATGTGTGCCTACGACACGGAAATGCTCCATGAGACCAGTCGCAGCCAGCTTGTCCAGCAGTTTGACGACCAGCGGCTCGACGCGACCGACACGCAATGCCCGGTTGAGACGACGGTGCTGTTCTAACTGCAGGGCTAGCGCCTTGACCCGTTCCTCGTTGTCGCGCTTGCGGGCCATGAAGCGCTCGTAGATGTGCTCGGTGTCCGCGTTGCGCGCACCGAGGCTTTTTTCGGCGCCAGTACGGCTGGTCCGCACCAGGTATTGCGCTGCAGGGTTCGAGGCTGGGCCAGCGTGCCAGTACATTCCGCCTTCGGTGCCTTTGGCCTCAGCACGGGCGTCTTCCCACGCCTCAAAGGTGGCAACCGCATCAATGTATTGGCGGGTCTGGTTGGGCTTGAGTTCGAGCATCTTTCGGTATGAATCTATGAATTCATACTTTATGCCGATATCTGTTATTTATCAATGTGTTATGTTCATTCCTCTTGCGAATTTATGCTTTGCTGAGTGGCTCAATGCGAGCAAGGAGAACTTGAGTGACGAAGACGGTGACATCACCTACATCTCTCCAGATCTGGTCCAAGAGCCATCTGGGCGTAGCCATGGGCCCTGTCAACAAGTTCGCAGATGTCGCGATGGGCAACTTGCTCAAAGCTGGGGAAGCCCTAGGATTAGCGCGCAAGACTGAAGCCACTTGCCGTCCAGGCAAGATATGAGCCTTAAAACGCGCACTCTCTTGCCTTAAAGCGTGACCTGATTGACGTCAGTGCGAGTTAGGCCGACGCTGTCTGCCAATGCTTGCTGAGGCCAATCCATATGGCCCCAGGGTACTTTTCGACAACAAATGTCGGGCTGCTTGTCCGCCAATGTCGTGCCGTTGTGGCCGGGCGTATCAGTGGGTTGATGCGCCGGATCCTTTATTCATAGGTGTCCAGAAGCTGCGCAACCGACACCCCAAGAGCAATGGCGAGTTTTTCGATGTTGTCCAGGGAAATGTTGCGGGCGCGACGTTCTACGTGGGCGACGAAGGTGCGATGAAGGCCAGATTCGTGAGCCAAGTCTTCCTGAGAAAACCCACGCTCTGCTCGCAGACGAATCACGTTGCGAGCAAGCAACTCGCGAGCAGTGGCAACGGTAGCTGGTTGGGCTGGCAGGAACTCTGACTTCATCGCCGACGAGTCTGCGTCTCTGCATCTTTTGTGTCAGCCGTGTTTAAGTCACAATGTGGGCTTTTGAGGATTGAAGAGATGTTTTCTATCGAGTGCGTTTATACGAATATCGTGACGGGCAGACAGGTCAAGGGGATCCAGAAAGGCTCATACGTGAAGTTCAGCGGGTCGGCATGGTTCTATGTGTACGAAAAATCTGTGGATGGAAGCCCTGCAGAGGCAACGTTCTTTCCATACCCGCAAGGGATTGACGACCTCATGACTGAAGTGCTTGGCACGAGTCAGGAGTTAGACGTTGGGTGCATGATGTACAGCGAGGCGTCAGGATTAATTGAGCGATACGACTTGGTAGAGATATGGCGTATGAAGTCTGTGAAAACGGAAGAGTTGAAGGTGCTGTTTAGGCTCAAGGGCGAGGCGCTCTTGACGAATACTGGTGAGCCGGTCGAACTGGAGCCGGGTGATGTCATGGAGCTGGTTCTGATTGGCATCTAATAGCCGTGTCAATCGCCTGTGCAGGCGCGAGGCACGTCAGCACTCAGGTGCTCCAGGCAGTGTCTTTGCAGGAGCGTCTGCGGGAGTCCCGTGAGGCGATCCCGACGGTACTCCGCAAGACGCCTCTGGTGTCTGCGGTGACGGCGCCCCGGACAGCACCTCGGCGCGCAGCGTCTCCCACACTTTCGGGCGCTTGAGCTGCCCCCTGCCGTTGAGCGCAGCAATAGCGTCAGACGAGTTGAACCAGAGCTGCCGCACCAGCTCCACCGTGTGCTCCTGAAACGGATACCCGCGGCGGAACTGCTTCGCCGCCTCGGGCATCATCGACGAGATTTCCTGGCAAGCACTGTTGATGCGCATGAGCAGCATCTGTAGCCGCTCCTCAGGAGACTCCGCATCGTTCGCCTCTGCAGGCGCCTCCACGGGTTCCGCGCCAGATGCCGTGCTGGACGCCAGTGCATGTGTATCACCAGTCTCCAGCCCAGTGCCAGGAAACGCAACCTCCGGCATGACCTGCAAGCGCTGCGCGCTGTGCACCACCTGGGTCACCGCGGCACGCACCTCGGGCACCGCCAAATGGGCCGCTGCATTTGGTACGCCGCCAACTGCTTGCAGCTGCTGCTGGGCAAATCCAAGCAGGCCCAGAGTGTGGTCGCGTTGCTGCTGGCGCAGTTGCTCCGCGTGTCGTTGCCGGGCGGGTGCCAGCACCCGCTGCTCCAGCCGTTCTACCAAGGCGCGGTAGCGTTCTGGCCGCCCCGAGGTCGCTTGTCGCAGCAGCGCGAGGAAGGCCGAAGGTATCTCCGTCGCATGCACCGAGAATGACCCTAGGTATACCTGCTCTGAACAGCCAGGGAGGCCGCCTGTGGGCTTGCGGTATCGGTTGGCATAGAGCATGACGGACGTGCGGCCAATCTTCAGTGACACCGATGCTCCGTCAATCCCAGAGGCGGGGAGGGGGCGCCTAGGCCTGGCACGTCGTGGCGGTTGGGGCGAGGCCAAGCCACGGTCGAAGAGGTCGTCCTGGGGTGGGTTTGCGTGGTCAGTCATCGTTGTCTCCGTTGTTGATGACCCCGTATAGGCAAATCACCGGGTGATGATGGATGCGCAGCCACGAGCAACCCGGTCAAGCCATCCAGGGTGAGTAATTCGTACCAGCGCGAAACCACCGGGTGGTAGGGAGTAGGTGAACCCAGCACTGGCGGCGTCACCAGCCATGGTCATGGCGACACACGGCATTTCCATCTGAATGCCGCAAACCGATGAGGCCAAGCCTGCTGGCTCTGATCCTGCATGGTGGAGGGACGCCAGATTGCCCGAAGCTGCTTGTACAGCCAGGGACGGTGTCGTGATGTTGACGTCTGAGATGAGCGTCCCAAGCGCTGAGGCACATCACCCTGAAAACGTAGCTCCAGAAGGACAGCACCTTGGGGCAGACGCTGGTGTGCAGAGAAGAACGCTCAGGCCATGCCCGTGCCATCTCCGTCAGACGGCCACCCGGTGACATTCCACGGCAAAGAATATTCCCCCGTGCGAAAACACCATGGTGCGGCCTCCCGGTGAGCCTATCTCCACCAGAGACGCATCACCCGGAGGGAAATGCTTGGGCAGATGGGCTTACCGTGACGCTCCACCGGGTGATGGCGAACAGGTGCAGCAGGCGCGTAGCCCCTGTACGAGCACGCACAGAACAGCCATCACGAATCAGACAAGAGCAACTTGTCGCCGTGGGTAACCTTCTGCACGAAGAACAGGTGTGGAAGCGCATCACCATAGCCCTGTTTAAAAGCATGCTGAAACAGCGCCCAAGATTGCTCGCGCACGCCGTGGAACCCCGGTTGGTGAGAGATGCGCAGCAACAAAGCCTCCACGGCGTTTTTCTGGCGGCGTTTCAGATGCTCATGGAGCAGGGCATAAAGCTCTGCCATGTCGGTTTTGGGGCGACGCCAGGTCCAAGCAGTTTTGCCGCTGACAGCGCGGCGCACCAGTTCGTAGCCTAGCCAGAGCAGGCGCGGCTTGGCCGTCACGTCCAACAAGTGCTCGGCTTCCAGCCCAGTGCCCGCAGTAGCGAGCAGCAGCCAGTGAACCTCAACGGCATCAGGAGGCCAGTAGAGCACTAGGAGGGTATTGGCTTGGCCTTTGTGTTTGCGGGTCAGCCGCTGGGCAGGGGATAAACCTATGCCATACAGACGGTGGAACTTGTTGGCCAAGGCGATGGCTTTGTCAGGCTTGACCGTGCCTGAAGTCCAGCGTGAATAACCCTTGGGGATTGCATCTAGAACGCGAGTCAGCGCGGACGTCTTGTTGCGTGCAGCTGGGGTTGATGGGGCGTTGAAGGTGGAAGCGCTTGCAGTCATGTGAGCTCCGAGGTGGGACATGACACGTATAGGCAATCGCGAGGAGGATGTCTGGGCAAAAGTGCTGTGTAAGTCGTTGTATTTGCAGTGTGGTTTGGTGCGGCGCAGCCGCACATATTGATGTTCCACGCAAAAGCGGCTCAATGCCGCCGATATCCGCGCTATACACCAGCAGAGGTACACAGACGCGAACAGATGTGTATAGGCGCAGATACCGGCGGCGAAGGCCTCCGGGCTGGCCGCATGCGCGGTGATCTGCCCAGGCCGTCTTCGAGCTCAAAGGGCGCGAGGCTTACCTGGGCAGATCGCCAAACTGCAACACACACTACCGAAAGGTCAGTCAGGGCGCCACCCTGACAGTGAAGTCGAACGCCAATCGACTTCACGAGCAAACGCCGTAGCGCAGTGCCTCTAATCAGGCTCGCTGCGCTGCAATGGGCGCTGGAGAGTGAAATTCTCTTCTTCGACCCAATCCGATCCGGCCTGTCTGGCCCGGACGCTGATTGAAGAATTGAAGTTGGGCGACGCGGAAACGGCCTCGGGGAGGAAATGCCCCCAGGACCTGTCGCAGAGTGAAAGCGAGTCAAGGCTCGCCGTGGGGACGTATCGGAAGAGCGTAACCATTGCCGCAGACGTGGGCTGATGAGCGTGCAGTGATGCACGAGGGCTGCAAGGGGAAACCTGGCGCGGTCAGTACCTCAAGAAATTGGGGACTTCTGGATAGCTCAAGCGTGTAACGGCACCCCTGAAAGGGTGCTGTGCGGAGCAACGTGGAGCCACAGGCATGGAGCCGTGGTTCGTAGTCGATGATGCAACTTCTGAGTACCTTAGCCGCTATGGAACATCGGGCAGGGGAAATCTACGGAAAGCCGAGAGGCTAGGAAGAATGCGGAGACAGTGGCGCCACGTTGCGCAGTAGCTCGCGAATAACGCGGGAATCTCTCTGGGGACGGCATGGATGGCACCGTGCAGGACGAACCGGAGAGAGGGAGATGTGATGAGTAGGGTTTGACCCAAGATGCGATACGACCGAAGCATTTGGGGAGCTGTTTGACGTAAATCAGCAGCGGCGGATTTGGCGATCCGTCCCGAAAGTCGCAAGCGTTTGCGAAAGTGTGTGATCCCGCGAGGGATTTCTTTGGGCTTGGCAGCCCTTTGCAGTCGTGCGCCGCCCCGATGTCTTGGCGGGCAGGAGGGCGAAATCGGGTCTTGGCGGACTCGACAGCGGCGTGGAAATCATCAAAAAGGAGAACGTAAAAGCAGGAAATATTGACTCTGCCCCCTCCCTTCTGGGAGGGGGTTCTAGGCCGTTGTCGAGTAGAAAAACGGGGGTAAATCTACCAGTGCCGACACCAGAGCGAATCCTACAATCCGAGCACGATTCGATCTGAGATGGCAATCGCCTTGACGGAGAAATTGCCGCACTTGGGCGTACAGGAGGCTTTGTTGCACAAATGCTCTCTTGTCAGCTGGTAGGCTCGGCGTATGAGTGAGCGCAGCAGGCCGAGAACGCAGTACAAGACGACGAACTGGAGTGAGTACAACGCTGGGTTGAAGGCCCGAGGTTCACTGACGGTGTGGCTGGACAAAGATATGCAGTGGCTGGCGACGCCAACTGGCAAGCGCGGACGGCAGCCCGTCTTTACCGATGCCGCCATCCAGTTTTGCTTGAGCATCAAGTGTCTGTTTGGACTGCCTTTACGTCAGAGCTTGGGCTTGGTGGCGAGTCTGCTTCGTCTGACGGGCCCTCAATGGCCGGTACCGGACTACAGCACACTCAGTCGCCGACAAAAGAACCTGAAGGTCCAACTGCCTTACCGTCCCAGCCAGACGGCATTGGACTTGCTCGTCGACAGCACGGGTGTGAAGTTCCTGGGTGAAGGTGAGTGGAAACGCAAGAAGCATGGCGCCGAATACCGGCGCCAGTGGCGCAAGGTGCATCTGTGCATTGATGCGAGCACTCTTGAAATTCGGGCCATCGAGGTCACTGAAAACGGCGTAGGTGATGCGCCCATGCTGCCAGAGTTGCTCAGCCAGATACCAGCCGACGAGCCCATTGGCAGCGCCAGTGGCGACGGCGCCTACGATACCAAAGCGTGCCACGCGGTCATCGCCCAGCGACAAGCCCACGCCATCATCCCACCGCGCAAGAACGCCCAAATCTGGACGACACGTCATGCGGGCGGCGAAATGCGCAATGAAGCGGTGCGCGCGTGTCAGCGACTGGGGCGCAGGCTATGGAAGAAATGGAGCGGTTACCACCGGCGCAGCCTGGTCGAGACAAAAATGCATTGCTTCAAGCGACTGGGCGAGCGGGTGATGGCGCGCACATTCGAGCGCCAGGTGGTGGAGTTGCACATACGTGTGGCTCTGCTCAACCGATTCAGCCAACTGGGTAACCCCAATACGGTAGCCGTGGGATAAATCCGTCTGGGGTAAGGGGCATCACTCCCATTACTGCTTTGTGCAACAAAGCCTAGTTGATCTGTCGGGGTAGGGTAAATACCAATAAAAAGTCTTTGTCTTTGAGCAAAATTTGAAGCGCTTCATATTAAACTTGCACGGGTAGATGCGTTTTGATGCGCATTTAAATGCTTCAAATTTGAAGCGCTTCATTTTTTGGAAACAACCAAGGAGACCGCTGGTGATCAAAAGTCTGAAAAACGGCGTTAAAGCGTTGGCTTGCGTGTGTGTCATCGCCGCTGCGCCCGCGCATGCGCAAGATATAAAGCTCGGTGCTTTGTACCCATTTAGTGGTGGCCTGGCCCTTCTGGGTGATGAGAGCTATCGCGGAACCCAGATGGCGGTTGACGAACGTAACGCAGCTGGAGGTATCAACGGCAAGAAGATTGTTCTCGTCAAGGCAGACGCAGTCGATGCGAACCAGGCCGTTGGTGAGGCGCGCCGCTTGACCTCGGTTGAGGGCGTCTCTGCAATCTTCGGCAGTTACGCCTCAGGCATTTCTGCCGCTGCGACGCAGGTCACCGAACTGGCCGGCGTGCCCTACTTCGAACTGGGGGCCGTAGCCGATACGATCACCACGCGCGGCTTCAAATACGTTTTCCGCAGCAACGCTACTGCCAAGAGCTTTGCTGAACGCAGTGTCGAGTCTGTAGTC
>CBKZAG010000037.1:0-20203 GCA_966692625.1 uncultured Comamonadaceae bacterium | reverse complement strand
CCTCGTTGAAGCGCCAGCCCCTGGGCGCACACGCCTTGGCCGCGCAAAAACCTCAGAGCAGCAAAAACCTCAAGACAACGGCCAAACCACCCCGTTGTCGTTCAAGATCGCATCCAGCGGCACGTCGTGCGGCTCCGGCTCCAGGTCGGGCAGGAAGCCATTGGTGTACCCCAGCCCCACCGTGAACGGCTTAGGCTGCAGCGCCGCCAACGTCCGGTCATAGAAGCCACCGCCATAACCCAGGCGGTACCCCCCCGGTCCGTAGCCTACGCACGGCACAAACAGCAGCGTGGGCTGAATGATCTCCGTGTCCTTGGGTTTTGGAATGCCGTAGGCGTCCTCCTCCATCGGGCAGCCCGGGTACCAGGTATGGAACGTCAGCGTCTTGTCGATCTTGTTGATCACCGGCAGCCCGATACGCCGCCGCCGCGTGGCCCCCATCGCATCGGCCTCCATCCCCGCCTCCTGCCAGCGGAACAAAGCAGGCAGAGGATCGAACTCACCCTTGATGGGCCAGTAAGCGCCAATAACGACGTCCGGTCTGTCCACCAGCCACACCCGCATCACCCGCTGCAACGCGTCGTTGCGGGCCAGCCGGTCCTCCAGGTGCAGGCGCTCCTCCACCAGTTGCTTGCGCCAATTGGCCTTGCGCTGCAGGGGATCAGGCTGGGCAGAGGGGTCTTTGTTATCCATAATTCGCTTATGACACTGAAGAAGACGTTGCGACACCGATTGTTGACCATTATGGCGGCCGCCGCGCTGCCATGGGCTGGCCTGCTTGCACCCGTTGCGGCCCAGCCGCTCACTGACGCCGACCGTGCCCTGCTGGACATGCGCCAGGCTTTCGCCAAGAACAACTCGGCGCAACTGCGCGCCGCCTTGCCGCAAGTCCTGGGCCACCAATTGGAACCGCTGGCAGCATATTGGGAGCTCAAAGCACGGTTGGAAACGGCCTCCCCAGACGAAATCCGCGCCTTCCTGAGCCGCTACGCAGGCACTTACTACGAAGATCGCCTGCGCAACGACTGGCTTTTGCTGCTGGGTAAAGCCGCCAACTGGCCGTTGTTCCTGGAAGAACTGCCGCGCTTTCGCATGAATGACGACCGGGAAGTCCAGTGCTACGCACTGCTGGCCCAGCGCGACCACCAGGATGCGGACGCAGCCCAGCAGGTGCGCGCCCTGTGGCTGGCGCAGAAGAAAGCCGACGACGGCTGCGCGGCTGCGGCCCAGTTCTGGCTGCAGACCCGCGCCCTGCCAGCCGAAACCGCCTGGCACCGGGCCCGCTGGGCCATGGAATACAACCAACCCGCCGTGGCCACCCAGGCCGTAGGCATGCTAGACCCCGCCTGGGTCAGCCTCGTCAACACCATCCACACCAACCCCGAGCGCTACCTTGACGAAAAAGTCACCGCCATACGCACCCGCACCAAGGAGCTGGTGACACTGGCCCTCATCCGGCTGGCAATGCGTGACCCGCAAGCCGCTGCCGAGGAGGCCGACAAGCTGCGCTGGCGCACCCAGCTGACCACCGAGGAGCAAAGCTGGGTCTGGGGTGTCATTGGCAAACGGCTGGCACTTCGTCTTTCAGACGAGGCACTGGCAGCATTCGCAAAAGCGCAGAACCGCCACCTGAACGACGACCACCTCGGCTGGCGTGCCCGCGCAGCGCTGCGCGCCGGGGCGTGGGAGCAGGTTGAAGCGGCCATTGGCGCCATGAGCGCCGCCCAACAAGCAGAACCCGTCTGGACCTACTGGCTGGGCCGCGCGCTGCAGGCCCGCAACACCCCGGATTCACGCAAACAGGCCACGGCCCTGTTCCAACGCATCGCGGGCGCTGCGGGGTTCTACGAGCAACTGGCCCTGGAGGCCCTGGGGCAGACAATCACCCTGCCCCTGGCCCCCATGCCCCTGACTGCTGCCGAGACTCAAGCCGCCCGCGACAACCCTGGCCTGCAGCGCGCCCTCAAGGCCATCCAGATAGGCCTTCGCAGCGAAGGCGTGCGTGAATGGAACTACAGCGTCGCCCTGCACACTCCCGGCGGCATGGGCGAGCGCGAACTGCTGGCTGCGGCAGACCTGGCCTGCAAACACGAGGTGTGGGACCGCTGCATCAACACGAGCATCCGCACCCAGAACGAGGTGGACCACACCCAGCGCTTCCCCATGCCGTTCAAGGACGCGGTGATCAAGCGCGCACGTGAAATCAACCTGGACCCGGCCTACGTGTACGGCCTCATCCGCCAGGAAAGCCGCTTCATCATGGACGCGCGTTCCCACGTCGGCGCATCTGGCCTGATGCAGGTGATGCCCGCCACGGCCAGCTGGACGGCCAAGCGCATCGGTCTGAATGGCTTCAAACCCCACCAGATCACCGAACGCGACACCAACATCGTCATCGGCACGGCCTACCTCAAGCTTGCGCTGGACGACTTCGAAGGCTCCATGGCCATGGCTGCGGCGGCCTACAACGCTGGCCCTGGCCGTCCCCGCACTTGGCGCAACGGCCCCGTGCTGGAAGCGCCCATCTGGATAGAGAACATCCCCTTCGACGAAACGCGCGATTACGTCAAGCGGGTGCTCTCCAATACCACCAACTACGCCGCACTGATCACTGGCGAGCCGCAACGCCTGAGCAGCCGCCTCGCGCCCATCGGCCCACGCACCGCCTCGGCGCAGGCCCCCAACACTGACCTGCCCTGACCCCTTTCCTTCACTCACTTCACCGTACCCATGAAAAAGGTTCTTCTTCTGGGTGGCACCGGCTTTGTCGGCCGCCACGTCTGCGAGCAACTTACCCGTCTGGGCGTGCGCGTCACCGTTGCCACGCGCCGCTTCAGCAACGCCCAGGCCGTCCAGCCCTTGCCGATGGTGGACGTCGTTGAAACCAACCCCCACGATGAAGCTGCACTGCGCGCACTGCTGCCTGGGCATGACGCGGTGGTCAACCTCATCGCCGTGCTGCACGGCAATGCGCAGCGGTTTGAACAGGTCCATGTCAAGTTGCCGCAAACGCTTGCCCGCGCCATGCAAGCCAGCGGCGTACGCCGCCTCGTGCACGTGAGCGCCCTGGGTGCCAGCCTGGAAGGCCCGTCTCAGTACCAAGCCAGCAAGGCACGCGGCGAGGCAGCATTGCGCGAAGCTGGCCTGGACCTCACGGTGCTTCGCCCCAGCGTCATCTTCGGCGCGGAGGACAAGTTCCTCAACCTCTTCGCCCGGCTGCAGCAGAGCCTGCCTATCGTACCGCTGGCGGGCGCCGACACCCGCTTCCAGCCGGTGTGGGTGGGTGACGTGGCCCAGGCCATCGTGCGCTGCCTGCAGCAGCCGCAAACCATTGGGCAAACCTACGAGTGCGTAGGCCCCGAAGTGCTGACCCTCGCCGACATCGTCCGCATGGCTGGCCGCCTCAGCGGGCATCCGCGCCCAGTCCTCGGCTTGCCCCGCGCACTGGCCTACTTCCAGGCGGTATTCATGGAGTGCCTGCCCGGTGAGCCGCTGATGAGCACTGACAACCTGCGCTCGATGGAAGTGGACAACGTGGCTTCAGGCAACACGCCCACATTCACCGATCTGGGCATACAACCCACGGCGCTCGAACCCACCGCCGCCCAGTACCTGGACCTGACGGGCCAAGCCGACCCGCTGCTTCACGTGCGTGAGCGCGCTGGCCGCGCTTCCTGATGGAAACCCCGGTGCACGCACAGCGCACCGGGGTAGAGGCACGGCAGCCGTTGGGCATCGGAAATTGCGGCTGCACTGCAGCCCGAAACCGTTCGGACTCATGCCTGTGTGGACCCCCCGCAGGGTCCACAGCCTTGGCTCCAAAGTCCACGCCCGGTCCCTCCGCGCTTTCGCATTTGCCGTCCCAAACGGCAAAAGTGGCGGCACCAGAACTGAAAGGCGGCACCTGCCAGGCACACTCACGCCGTGGTTCTCTGGAATAGCGAAGTCACCACCGTCAGCGTGACCTTCACCCCAGATCCAGCAATCCCCCATCAGGCCCGCCTCACGCGCGGCTCCATTCTCCAGCTTGTCAATGATGGACAACGTGCCTGCACGAATTCGTAAAGCTCAAAAACCAAACACCAGCATTTACCATAGAGGGTATCGTTTATAGAGACGAGGACAATCACCAGAAAGAGGTATACGCCCATCAGCGCGGAATTTTTGGCACACTTGCCCGTATTTCCTTTTCGAATCTCGAGAGACACACCATGGCCACTACCCCAAAAGCCACCTCGCGCAGCGCCAAGACTGCCCCTGCTGCGGCAGCGTCCTATCGCTCCGAGCACCAGCGCGACATCGTCAATCGCCTGCGGCGCATTGAAGGCCAGGTTCGCGCCTTGGTAGAGATGGTTGAAGGCGGCCGCCCCTGTGAGGACGTTGCCCAGCAGATGTCTGCCGCCCGCAAGGCCATGGACAAGGCCTTCTACCGGATGATGGCCTGTACTGTGATGGAAGCCGTCACCGGCACCGAAGCCGAGGCCGACGTCGAACGCTCCACCCGCATCCTCGAAAAGTACGCGTAAACAGGAAAACCGCATGCTGCGCCTCTACATCGGCAACAAGAACTACTCGTCCTGGTCCATGCGCCCCTGGGTGCTGATGCGGCAGGCTGGCATTGACTTTCAGGAAGTCATGGTCCGCTTCGACTCGTTCGACGCAGACTCCAGATTCAAGCAGGCCCTGGGCGGCATCAGCCCCACGGGAAAAGTGCCGGTGCTGGTGGACCAAGCTGCCGAGGGCGGACCGCTCGCTGTCTGGGACACCCTTGCCATTGCCGAATACCTGGCCGAGCAGTTCCCGCAAAAGGCACTGTGGCCAACGCAAGCCGCCGCTCGAGCCACCGCCCGCAGCGTCTGCGCCGAAATGCACAGCGGCTTCGGCGCGCTGCGCAGCGCCTGCCCCATGAACATCGAGGCGCGACTGCCCGACACCGGTGCGCTCATCTGGCGCGACAACGCCGCCGTCCGCGCCGACGTGGCCCGGCTGACCCGCATGTGGGAGGGCTTGCTCGCACAGCATGGCGGCCCCATGCTCTTCGGTGGCTTCAGCATTGCAGACGCCTACTATGCCCCGGTGTGCATGCGCCTGCACAGCTATGCGTTGCCCGTGTCGGCCGCCGTGGCGGCTTATGTTGAACGCGTACGCGCCCTGCCTGGGGTAAACGCCTGGATTCAAGACGCCCTGGCTGAGCAGGACTTCCTGGATTTCGAGGAACCCTACCGGCTGCGCCGCTGAAGCGGCCTGTCACAGCCCATGGAAATCTATCTGGTAGGCGGTGCCGTTCGCGACGGTCTGCTGGGCCGTTTCCACACCACGCACCGCCTGCCCGACGGCACCCCGCACGCCGACCGCGACTGGGTCGTCGTCGGCGCAACCCCCGAGGCCATGGTGGCCAAAGGCTTCCTGCCCGTCGGGCGGGACTTCCCGGTCTTCCTCCACCCCGAAACGCGCGAGGAATACGCCCTGGCGCGCACCGAACGCAAGACTGCGCGCGGCTACCACGGGTTCGAGTTTCTGGCACACCCCGAAGTGACCATTGAACAGGACCTGGCCCGGCGCGACCTCACGGTGAACGCCATGGCACTGCCCTTGGCCGAATTGGATGCCGACGGGCGCTTCGACCCCCACAGCCCTGCGCTGATCGACCCCTACGGCGGGCTGCGTGACCTGGACGCAAAAGTCCTCCGACATGTGACGGATGCCTTCCACGAAGACCCGGTACGCATCCTGCGCATGGCACGCTTCGCCGCGCGCTGGCCCGATTTCACCGTTGCCCCCGAAACCCAGGATCTGATGCGCCGCATGGTGGACAACGGCGAAGTGGATCACCTCGTGGCGGAACGCGTATGGCAAGAACTTTCGCGCGGACTGATGGAGCAACGGCCGTCCCGCATGCTGGAAGTGCTGCGTGCCTGCGACGCCCTGCGCGTGCTGCTGCCCGAGGTTGACCGCCTTTGGGGTGTGCCACAAAGGGCCGAATACCACCCCGAGATCGACACTGGTATACATCTGTGCATGGTGCTGGACATGAGCGCACGACTGCAGGCCCCGTTGCCAGTACGTTTTGCCTGTTTGTGCCACGACCTGGGCAAGGGCACCACGCCCGCCGACGTCCTGCCCCGCCACATCGGCCACGAGGAGCGCAGCGTCAAGCTGCTCAAGGCCGTGTGCGAACACTGGCGTGTGCCCAGGGAGTGCAAGGAACTGGCGGAGGTGGTGGCACGGGAACACGGCCATATTCACCAGAGTCTGGCTTTCGGCGCAGAAGCCATCTGGCGCTTGCTGGACCGCTGCGACGCCCTGCGACGCCCCCAGCGTTTTGCCGACATCTTGCTGGCCTGTGAATGCGACGCGCGTGGCCGCTTGGGCCACGAGGACGACGCCTACCCGCAGGCAGCACGCCTGGGCGCCGCACTCGATGCGGCGCTTGCCGTGGAAACCGCGCCCATTGCCGCCCAGGTCATCGCACACGCAGCGGACGCTGCCAAGGCCGGCCTGCACATCGCGCAAGCCATTGCGACCGCACGCACCGCAGCCGTTGAGCGCTCGCTCAACGCATTCGACGCCAGGTCAGCGGGCGCCAGCCAGAGCTGAACGGACCCAGCGCACGATATCGGCCTGCCCCATCGCGCCGGGCTGGCGGGCCACTTCGCGGCCACGGTAGAACAGAGCGAGCGTGGGAATGCTGCGGATGTTGATCCGCGCTGCCAGCTGCTGCGCTTCTTCGGTGTTGACCTTGACCAGCCGTACCTGCGGCTCCAACTGGCTGGCTGCCGCCTCGAAAGCGGGGGCCATCATCCGGCACGGGCCGCACCATGGCGCCCAGAAGTCCACCAGCACCGGCAAGTCGCTTCGCGACACGTGGCGCTCGAAAGAGCCCTCATCCAGCGCCACCGGGTGCCCGGTGAACAACGGCCGGTGGCACTTGCCACAGTCCGGCGCGCTGCCCTGGTGTTCGGGCGCGACGCGGTTGGTGGTGTGGCAGTGGGGGCAGACGACGTGCAAGGGTTCCATGGTGGGGCAAGCTGGAGGGTTGAAACAGCAGATGAACAAGCACCATCTGGTGTTGCCGATCCCGTTTTCAAGATACCCCACGAGGTACACCGCCTCCGGTCACCTCCCCGATGTCAGATCAGGTGGCTGATCAGACTGGCCACGAAGCTCAAAAGAATGGTGGTGGTGACGGGTAAAAACCACTCCCGCCCGAACGCCCGGAAGCGAAAGTCTCCGGGCAGGCGGCCGAACCCCAGCTTCTGCAGCAACGGCGTGAACCAACTGATGAGCAGCAGCGCCAGGAAGATGACGATCATCCAGCGGATCACGGCACCGCCTCAGAGCGTGTGGGTGCGGTCGCCCTGGGCGAAACCCAGGGGTAGCCAGCCATCGGCACTGGCCATCGGGGCCACCGCCAGCACCTTGAACAACTCGCCCATCTCGTGCTCGTTGACCAGGCGGGCCATGTTGGCGCGCTCGGCCAGCGGCGCGTCCTGCCCCAGCGCGAGCAACCCCGCGTTGATGAGGAAACGCCCCTGGCTGGTGTAGCCCATCACCTGCAGACCGGCGTCCTGCGCAGCCAGCGCCACACCCGTGAAGTTGACGTGCGCGGTGATGTCCTTCAACCCCAGGCCAGTGAGCGGATTGGCGTCGCTGTGGTGCAACCGGTGGCAGATCAGCGTGCCCATGGCGCGCTGGGGGTGGTAATACTCCATTTCAGGGAAACCATAGTCGATGAAAAACCCTGCCCCCTTGCCCCAGCGCTCGGCCAGCGTGCGCACAAAGGCCTCAGCCTGCGGGTGTATCTCCGTCACGTAATCGTGGGTGCCCGCAACATCCACTGGCGGCCGCAATGCGGTCGGGCGGTCTTGCCACGTGAAGAAACCCTCCGCGTCAAGTGCAACACCGCGCTCCTGCCAGTTGCCGTTGATGCGCGCAAGCAGTTGCACTGGCATGGCGTCCAGTACCTCATTGCCCAGCAGCACGCCGTCAAAGCGTGCCGGCAACCGGTCTTCCCACACCATGCGGCCCGCAAAATCGCGCAACGTCTGCTGTTGCCGCGCCCGCAAGGTGCCAGACAGATCAACGATGTGGTACGTGATGTCGGCCAGCCCTTCGGCGCCGAGCTGGGTCAGCACCTGCAACGCCAAGGCCCCCGTGCCTGCGCCAAACTCCCACACGTCCTGGGTACCGGTGGCCTGCAGCGCCTGCGCCGTCTGGCGGCCCAACGCCCGCCCGAACCATGGCGACAGCTCTGGCGCCGTCACAAAGTCCGACCCACTCTGTGGCATAGAACCGAACTTGACCGTTTCATTGGCGTAATAGCCCAGGCCGGGCGTGTACAGCGCCAGGGCCATGAAACGGTCAAAAGGCAGCCAGCCACCGCAGGCGGCCAGCTCGCTCACAATATGGGCTTTCAGCCTCTCGGACAACAAGGATTCGCTCAAGGTGGTGCGTGCTTCAGATGGATGTGCGCGCCATCATAAGCCCCCACGCCATGCCCGCCACGCCACCCAAAAACACCCCGCCTTCCGTGCTGGTCACCGGAGGCGGCGTCCGCCTCGGCGCAGCACTCTGCACCACCTTCGCCGAGGCTGGGTGGCACGTGCTGTGCCAATACCGCCAATCTGCCCGGGCAGCCCAGGCGCTTTGCGACACGCTCGTCAAACGCGGCCTCCACGCCACCGCCATGGAAGGCGATCTGGCCAGTGACGCGGGGCGGGGCGACCTGATGCAGCGGGCTCAAGAGCTGGCAGGCCCGCTGCACTGCCTCGTCAACAACGCCTCCGCGTTCGAGCCCGACACCGGTGACACCTTCGACCCGGCCTTGGCACGCAACCATCTGGAAGTCAACCTCATCGCCCCGCTCGACCTGTCTCGTCTTCTGGCCGCCGGCCTGAAGCAACAGCCTGGCGCACAGGGCTGCGTGGTCCACGTTCTGGACCAGAAGGTCTACAACCTCAACCCCGACTATTTCTCCTACACCGTCACCAAGCTGGCACTTGAACGCGCCGTGGCGCTGCAGGCCCAGGCGCTTGCACCGCAGGTGCGCGTCTGCGGCGTGGCCCCGGGGTTGATGTTCCTCAGCGGCCCGCAAACGCAAGACAACTTTGACCGCGCCAGCCGCGTCAACCTCTTGCGCCGCCCCATCGACCCGGCCGATGTGGCGCGCACCTGCCTGTTTCTGGCGCAGACGCCCTCCATCACCGGCACCACGGTCTGCGTCGACAACGGCCAGCACCTCGTTCCCCTGGCCCGCGACATCATGTTCGCCATCGACACCCCATCCTCCGCACCATGATCGACGTCACCCCACCCACCCACCTGTCCCTCATGGACGAACTGCGGCTGCATTGCCGCAAGCTCTTCCTGCGCAGGCACGAGGTACAGGCCCGCATCGGTGCCCACGATTTCGAAAAGGGCGTGACCCAGCGCCTGTGGATCGATGTGGAGCTTTACGTCCCCTTCGAGCATTCCCGGCCATCCCTGGACCGGCTGCACGAGGTGGTGGACTACGACTTCGTGCGCGCCGAGGTGGCCTTGCGCCTCGCCCAGGGCCACGTGGAACTGCAAGAGACACTGTGCGACGACCTGGCCCACCGCCTCCTGGCGCACCCGGGCGTGCGCGCCGTGCGTGTGGCCACCAGCAAACCCGACGTCTACCCCGACTGCGAAGCCGTGGGCGTGGAGGTCTTCCACGTCAAGGACCTGACCCCAAAACCCTAACCCGCCCCCCACAGCCATGACCACGCTTCCCGTTCCCAAGGCCGGCACCCAGATCCTGACGCTCACGGGTCTGCGCTTCGACGCCAACCTCGGCATCCTCGATCACGAGAAAACCGGCCCGCAACCCATTCAGGTGGATGCCGAGCTCAACCAAGGCACCCAGCCGCTGATGCCCCATGACGACGACATCAGCCACGTGCTTGACTACCGCAAGGTACGCCAGATCATCATCGACGAGTGCACCGCCGAGCACGTCAACCTGCTGGAGAGCCTGATCGGCAAGCTCACCCACCGGCTGATGCAGCTACCTGGGGTAATAGGTGTTCGAGTCAGGATTGCCAAACTCGAAATCTTCGAAGACTGCGAAGTCGCCATACGCATGGAGAGCGGGCAGTGGTGAACTGCGTCACAAACTGGCGTGTTTCCAGGCCGCAGTAATATGATTGATACACGCTCGCCCAAGACCCGTGGTGGGTTTGTGCTCTGGTGCGTGTACGGAGAACCGCATGATTCTGTCTGCCTTGGCGGCTTTGTTGCGCCGCGCGAGCGTGACGCTTGCGCTGACCATCTGCGCGCTGCCGGCAGCCTCGCAGGAAACCATTCGCGTCCTGACCGAGGAATACCCCCCCTTCAACTACACTGAAAACGGCAAGATCACCGGACTGGCCACCGAGGTGGTGCAGGCGGTCCTCAAGGAGATTGGCGTGGAGGGGAAAATCCAATCTCTTCCCTGGGCCCGGGCCTACGAAACGGCCAAGAACAGCGAAAACGTCCTGATCTACGCCATCCACCGGTCAAAGGAGCGAGAAAAGCTCTTCAAGTGGATCGGGCCGATCATGCCCACCAACTTTTACCTGTTTTCCTGGAAAAGCCGCAACGTCCGGGTCAGCAATCTGCAGCAAGCACGGAACCTGCAGACCGGAACCGTCAACCAGGACATCGGCGAGCAGTTCCTGTTGCAACAGGGTTTTGTTATGGGGCGCAATCTGCAATCGAGCGGCAAATACGAACAGAACTACGAGAAGCTCAAACTCGGGCGCATCGACCTGTGGGTCATGAACGAACTCAGCGCTTACCACATAGCCAGGCAGGCCGGCGACGACCCCTCTCGCATTCTGCAGAAGGCTTTGTTCATTCCGGAATTGAGCGGCAACGGCAATTACATGGCGTTCGGACTCAAGACATCTGACGCGCTGGTCGAGCGTTTCCGCAAAGGCCTTGAGGCGATCAAGAAAAATGGCACCTACGACGCCCTGCACAAGAAATGGCTGTGACCCCCGCGACCGCTGGGCATGACGAAGCCACGCTGGGCTCCAGGCTGGTCCTTGCCACCTTGGGCTTCTGCCTGGTGTTTACGCTGGCGGTGGTTGGCGTGCGCACGTGGTCGGCCTGGCAGAACAACATCACTGCACTGTCCAGCGAACTCCGGCTCATTGGACAGATCTACCAACGCACCCTGTCCAAGTCGATCTGGGACATGGACCGCGAATCGCTCGAAGCACACGTCGGCAGCGTAGCCAATGTCGCCTCGGTCGGGCAGATCGAAGTCACGCTGCAATCGGCCAACCGCTCACCCGAGGTGCTGCGCAACACACGCGAAGGCTGGAAACCTTCCGCGCAAATACCGGTGCTGCGCGTGCAACTCGACTATGAGCCCTTCGCTGGCGGCAGGGAAGTGATTGGCGAACTGGCGCTGTACGGGGACGAACGGGTTCTGTGGTCGCGCCTGCGCGCCGAAGTCGCGGCGATCATCATGACACAGGTCGTGCAGTCGCTCCTGCTCGCCAGCCTGATCATGTTGATGTTCAACAAGCTGGTGACGGTGCACGTCCGCCGCATTGCGCAACATCTGGGAAAACTGACACCCGCCAACCTCGCGCAGCACCTGCGGCTCGACCGCAACACTCCCCGCAACGACGAGCTTTCCCAGTTGGTGGCAGGGGTCAACCAGCTTCAAGGCAACCTCTCCGACTACCTCGAACAGCAACAGCAATACGAGCAGGAGCTTTTGGTTCACCGAGACAACCTGGCGCAGCTGGTCAAAGAGCGCACGACAGAACTGGAGGCCGCCAATGCCCGCCTGGACAGCCTCGCTCGCACCGACACACTCACCGGCCTCGCCAACCGGCGTCAGTTCGACGAGGTCAAACATCTCGAATTTCACCGCGCCCAGCGGTACGGACACCCGCTGTCGCTGCTGGTCTGCGACATTGATCATTTCAAACGCTACAACGACGCCTACGGTCACGCCACGGGCGACCAATGCTTGCGCCTGATTGCCCAAGCGCTGCGCGACGGTTGTTCCCGTGCAACCGATCTGGTGGCAAGGCTTGGTGGCGAGGAATTCGCCATCCTCCTGCCCGCAACCGATGCGGCACATGCTGCACAGATAGCAGACCGGTTGCGGCTGGCGGTGTCCCGATTGGCGATTGAACACAAGGAGTCCGACACCGCCCCACACGTCACCATCAGCCTGGGCGTCGCTCAACTGGACCCGGGCCGCACACGCACATTTGACGAACTGTTCGAGCAGGCCGATGCAGCGCTCTACGAGGCGAAAGCTGGCGGCCGAAACCGGTGCGTCGTCCACATCGCGTCAGGTTGACAACGGCACCCACACAGCCCGAACCACACGCACTCTCAGAGGTCTGCATGAAACGCATGTTCGCTCTCCTGTTGTTCTGTACCGGCGCATGGTTCGGCCAAATAGCTGCGGCACAGCCCGTGCGCGTGGTGACCGAGGATGCGCCGCCTTATTCCTATCTCCAGAATGGGCAGGTGGCTGGCACGGCCACCGCCGTTCTGGACAAGACCCTGCAAACAGCCAGCATCCAAGATTACAAGGTTCAGTTGTACCCCTGGGCCAGGGCGTATGACATTGCCTTGACCGAACCCAACGCACTCATTTACATGATCGCCCGCACTCCCGCGCGAGAACAGCAGTTCCAATGGGTCGGCGAGTTCATGCGCATCAGCTATCACCTCTACAAACTGCGTGAGCGTGACGATGTTGCTCCACGCGACCTGGAGGGGGCCCGCCAGCACGTCATAGGCGTGATCCGGGACGACGTACGCCACCAGTACCTGCAGCGCAAGGGTTTCGCCAAGCTGGTCGTCTCCGCCGGCGCGGCGGACAACCTGGCCAAGCTCGCCAACCGTCAGATCGACATGGCCCCCCTTACTGAGGGCGAGACCCAGCCCTTGTGCCAGGCGATCAAGCTTGACTGCAACCGCCTCGAAAAGGTCATGACGCTCCATGAGATGACCACCGGTCTTTACATGGCTTACAGCAAGAGCACACCTGCCGATCTGGTCAAACGCACCCAGACGGCATTTGAGCAATTGCAGGCCAATGGCACGGTTCGGCGCCTCATGGACGGCCCGGCCCCCGCCAAAACCTCGGGTACGCCTGGCAAAACCCCCTGAAATGGGTCTGATCCCCTGAAAACCACGCGGCGCGGGATAATTGGCGTTTTTTCGAAGCTTGGCAGATTGCCAACAGACGACACCGATGAGCGCTGCATGGACCACGGAGGGCGCCCCCAGCCCCGCCTCCACCTCTTCCGACCTCAAGATCGAACGGGAAAACCACAAGCTGGAAAAGCGCCTGTGCCGCCTGGTCGGGCAGGCCATCACCGACTACAACATGATCGAAGCGGGCGACCGCGTCATGGTCTGCCTGTCGGGCGGCAAGGACAGCTACGCCCTGCTCGACGTTTTGATGAAGCTGCAACAGCGCGCGCCGGTGCGCTTTGAGCTGGTTGCCGTCAACCTGGACCAGAAGCAGCCGGGCTTCCCGGCGGAGGTGCTGCCCAACTACCTGAGCAAACTGGGCATTCCTTTCCACATCGAGACCCAGGACACCTACTCCATCGTGAAGAAGGTGATCCCCGAAGGCAAGACCATGTGCAGCTTGTGCAGCCGCCTGCGCCGCGGCATTCTGTACCGGGTGGCGCGTGAGCTGGGTTGCAACAAGATTGCCCTGGGCCACCACCGCGACGACATTCTGCAGACGCTGCTGCTCAACATGTTCTTCGGCGCCAAACTCAAGGGCATGCCCGCCAAACTGGTGAGCGACAACGGCGAATTCATGGTGATCCGCCCGTTGGCCTACGTGGCCGAGAAGGACCTGATCCGCTGGGCCCAGGTGCGCGAATTCCCGATCATCCCGTGCACGCTGTGCGGCAGCCAGGAAAACCTGCAACGCCAACACATGAAAGAAATGCTCAAGGACTGGGAAAAGCGCTTCCCAGGCCGCGTGGACAACATGCTTACCGCCCTGCAAAACGTGGTGCCCAGCCATTTGATGGACCGCAAGCTCTACCCCTTCGAGACGCTGCAGACCACCGGTGTGGCGAATGAGGACGGCGACACAGCCTTTGACGAGGAACCCTTGCCCCTGTCGGCGCCTCTACCTCAGGAACAAGTCATCTCACTCAGTACCAGCGCCTGAGACCCGCCATGCTCAAAAGCCTCCGTCTGGCCAAGTTGGCAACACTGCTTGTGCTGACCACCATGCTGGGTGGCTGCGCTGGTGTGATCCGGCTGGACAACGATGTGAGCAGCTACGCCACCTGGCCCATTGGCAAGGTGCCAGAAAGCGGCGACACCTACCGTTTCGAACGCTTGCCGTCCCAGCGCGAAGGCGAGATGGCTCTTCAGCAGGATGCGCTGGAACAGCTGACGCGTACGGCATTGGCCAAGGTCGGGTTGCATCCGTCCAGTGAGGCATCCCAACCCGCGAAGTGGACAGTGCAAGTAAGCGCTCGCTCCGTAAAAATGCCCTATGCGCCTTGGGAATCCCCCTATGAGCCCTGGCCGGGCTGGGGACTGACCGGACGAGCTCACGTGGTCGCAGGCAATGGACGGGTGGTCTGGACGCCGATGTTCATGGATCTGCGTCCGCCGTACTACCAGCGCGAAGTGAGCCTGATCATCAGGAATGCGGCGGGCCAGGTGACCTACGAAACCCGCGCTGCCCATGACGGGCCGTGGCACAACACCCCTGCGATGTGGTCGGCCTTGCTGGATGCTGCCTTGCAGGGTTTCCCCCGCCCACCCTCGGGCCCCAGGCGTGTGGTGATCGAAGTCCCCAGGTGACAGCAGCCTCCTGGCCGGGCTGAACAACGGTCAACGGTGGTCAGGCGGCCACGGCTTCGTAGCGCGCCAAAACGGTACGCAACACTTCGGCCAGTTCCTTGGCCGCAAACTTCGCCACGTAAGCGTCGGCACCCGCGCTGCGCACGTGGTTTTCGTTCGTGTCACCCGTCAAAGATGAATGGATCACCACCGGCAAGCCACGCATCTGAGAATCTTTCTTGATATTGCGGGTCAACGTGAACCCATCCATCTCGGGCATCTCCAGGTCAGTCAACACCACCGCCACCCGGTCCTGCACCGGGATGCCCTTGGCCTGACAATCCGCCGCAATCTGTTGCAGCGTCTCCCAGGCCTCCTTGCCAGTCTTGGTCATGACGAAGGGTAGGTTCAACACCTTCAATTCCTGCTCGATCATGCTGCGGGCCACAAAGGAATCGTCAGCAGCCAGGACGACTGCGGTGGGCTTGATCTTGACGGCCGGCCCCACGGTTTCCGAAGTCACCTCCACCTTCTCACTGGGCAGCACGCGTTGCAGGATGGACTCCACGTCAAGGACTTGCGCCAGCCGTGTGTTGTTGTTGTCACCGTCCAGGCGGGCAATGCTGGTGACGTAACCACGCGCCACCGTGCCGTCGGCCGACAGAATCTGGTTCCAGTCGAGCCGCACGATGTCTTCGACCGACTCGGCGGCGAAGGCCTGGGTGGTGCGGGCATATTCGGTGACGAGCATGATGTTCAGCCCGGTCTTGGGCACGCAGCCGACCACAGCAGGCAGATCGATCACCGGGATGACCTGCCCACGCAGGTTGACCACGCCCAGCACGTGCTGAGGCGACCCGGCCATGGCCGTGACCGGCGGCATGGCGACGATCTCGCGAATCTTGAAGACGTTGATGCCAAAAAGCTCCGAACGGTCCGACCCCGCAGAACTGCCCAGCCGGAACAGCAGCATCTCGAACTTGTTGGACCCGGTCAGGTTGGCACGTTCGTCAATTTCTTTTTGGATGGAAGAGCTCATCAGCGGAATGTCCTGGTTGGCCGGTGCCCGGGCTCGGGGCCGTTACCATGTCATTCTAGGCACAAGTGCCCGTGCGCCGCAAACCTCACAGTGGCCAGGCACAACACCAAGGAGGTTCCCTGTGCATTGCACCCGCATACTGGCCATACGCCACGGCGAAACCGCCTGGAACAAGGACACCCGAATCCAGGGACAGATCGACATTCCGCTCAACGACACAGGTTTGTGGCAAGCCAGCCGGGCGGCGCGAGCGCTGAGCGAAGAAGAAGTGCATGCGGTTTACGCCAGCGACCTGAGCCGGGCACACCAGACGGCCAGCGCCATTGCCAGCGTGCTGGGGCACGGTGTGAACACCCATACCGGGCTGCGTGAGCGCTGCTTTGGAGTGTTCCAGGGCCAGACATGGGCCGAACTGGAGGCCGGTTGGCCCAACGACGCCCTGGCCTGGCGCAAGCGCATGCCAGATTACGCCCCGCCTGAAGGCGAAAGCCTGTTGCAGTTGCGTGAACGTGTGTTGTCAACGCTGGACGAAATAGCCGTGCGGCACCTGGGCCAGCAGATCGCCGTGGTTGCGCACGGGGGCGTGCTCGACATTCTTTACCGTGCCGCGACGCGGGTTGAACTGCAGGCCCCCCGCACCTGGGAGTTGGGCAACGCCTCCATCAACCGGCTGCTCTGGACCCCTGAGGGCCTGAGCTTGGTGGGCTGGGCAGACCGCAGTCACCTGGAACAGGACAGCCTGGATGAAAACACTGCTTGACAGCTTGATCGGCCAGCCCGTGGCCGCCATCGACACCCCCGCGGCAGTGATTGACCTGGACGCCATGGAGCGCAACCTGCACACGATGGCGGCATTCGCACGCCAGCACGGCGTGCGGCTGCGCCCCCACGCCAAGATGCACAAGAGTGCCGAACTGGCGTTGCTGCAGATGCGAACCGGCGCCGTGGGCGTGTGCGTGCAAAAGGCCGCCGAGGCAGAAGCCCTGGCCGCTGGCGGCGTGAACAACATCTACATCAGCAACGAGGTGGTCGCCCCTGTCAAGCTGCGCCGCGTGGCCACGCTGGCGCAGACACTGGCCGCACGCGGCGGGCGGCTGGCCATTGCCGTCGACAGCCTGACGGGCGTGCAGGGGCTGGACACAGCCCTGCGCCAGGCAGGCGCGGCAGACGGCTGCCTCGACGTGTTCGTGGAACTCGACGTGGGGCAAGGCCGCTGCGGTGTGCCCCACGCGGAAGGCGTGGTGCCGCTGGCCCAGGCCATCGTCCGCTGCCCCGCCCTGCGGTTTGCGGGGCTTCAGGCCTACCACGGCAAGGCGCAGCACCTGCGCACACCAGAAGAGCGAGGTGCCGCGCTTGCGGCGACGCTGGCCAAGGTGACGCAAGCCCGCGCCCTGCTGGAAGCCGCCGGATTACCCACGCCATTGATCACAGGCGCTGGCACCGGCACTTTCGCGCTGGAAGCCGCCAGCGGCGTGTATGGCGAGTTGCAGACCGGTTCCTACCTGTTCATGGACGCGGACTATGCCCGCAACGAGCCGCAAGCCGGACAACCGCGCTTTGAGCATGCCCTGTTCATCAAGACGCAAGTCATCAGTGCCACCGCAGACCACGCCGTCTGCGACGCCGGGCACAAATCACATGCCATCGATTCAGGCCTGCCGCTCGTGCACGGAGCAGAACTGGAATTTGCCAACGGCGGGGACGAACACGGCATCCTGCGCGCCAGCCAACCCGGCACGCCCTTGCCAGCGTTGGGCGACACCATCTGGCTCATCCCCGGTCACTGCGACCCCACGGTCAACCTGCACGACCACCTCATCGGCGTGCGCAGCGGGTTGGCGAACGGCGTGGTGGAGCGCATCGTCCGCGTGGATGCGCGCGGTGCGCTGACCTGACGAAGTTCATGGGCCCCCATGGTTCGCTGCCCACGCCGGGCCGCGGAGGCGTTACTCGGTAAAAAGCGAGTCGTCCTGCGCTGGCGGCGCCACCCCCAGGTGGCGGTAGGCCGCCAGCGTGGCGATGCGCCCGCGTGGCGTGCGCTGCAGGTAGCCCTGCTGGATCAGGTAGGGCTCGATCACGTCCTCGATGGTGTCGCGCTCCTCGCCAATGCTGGCCGCGATGTTGTCCAGCCCCACCGGCCCGCCATCGAACTTGTGGATCACGGCTTCCAGCAGCTTGCGGTCCATCAGGTCGAAACCCACCGGGTCCACGTCCAGCATGGCCAGCGCGCGGTTGGCCATGTCACGGGTGATGGTGCCCGTGCCCTTGACCTCGGCGTAGTCGCGCACGCGGCGCAGCAGGCGGTTGGCAATGCGCGGCGTGCCGCGCGAGCGCCGCGCGATCTCAAAGGCACCTTCGTCCTCGATGGGAGCCTGCAACAGCCCCGCGCTGCGGCGCACGATGCTGCGCAACTCCTCAGCGGTGTAGAACTCCAGCCGGGCCACGATGCCAAAGCGGTCGCGCAACGGGTTGGTCAGCATGCCCGCGCGCGTGGTGGCCCCCACCAGGGTGAAGGGCTGCAGGTCCAGCTTGATGCTGCGCGCCGCCGGCCCTTCGCCGATCATGATGTCGATCTGGTAGTCCTCCAGCGCGGGGTAGAGGATTTCCTCCACCACTGGCGAAAGCCGGTGGATCTCGTCGATGAAGAGAACGTCGTTGGGCTCCAGGTTGGTCAGCAGCGCGGCCAGGTCCTTGGGCTTTTCCAGCACGGGGCCGCTGGTCTGACGCAGGTTCACCCCCAGCTCGTGCGCGATGATGTGCGACAGCGTCGTCTTGCCCAGGCCGGGCGGGCCGAACAGCAGCACGTGGTCCAGCGCCTCCTGGCGCTTCTTCGCCGCGCCGATGAAGATTTCCAGCTGCTCGCGCACCTTGGCCTGGCCCACGTACTCCTGCAGCCCCTTGGGCCGCAGGGCGCGCTCCAGAGCCTCCTCACGGGTGCTCTCCGGTGCGGCAGACACCATGCGCTTGGGCGCCTGGAAGGCAAAGTCGTCGGTTTCTATGCTCATCGGCGCGCCCTCACTTTGCCAACGCCTTCAACGCCAGCTTGATGCCTTCGCTCACCCCCACGTCGGCAGGCAGGGCCTTGAGCGCAGCGGCCGCTTCCTTGTCGTTGTAGCCCAGCGCCAGCAGCGCCTGCTGTATGTCGCCATGGGCATCGGTCTGCGGCGCGCCCGACACGGGCCCCAGCTCTGCACCGAGCTTGCCCTTGAGCTCCAGCAACAGCCGCTCGGCCGTCTTCTTGCCGATGCCGGGCACCTTCACCAGCCGGGCCACCTCCTGCGCCGTCACGGCCTGCGCCAGGTCGGCCACGCTCATGCCCGACAGGATGCTCAAGGCCGTGCGCGGCCCCACGCCGCTGATCTTGATCAACTGGCGGAAAGCCTCGCGCTCGCTGGCCGTGCCAAAGCCGTAGAGGATCTGCGCATCCTCGCGCACCACGAAGTGCGTCAGCAGCGCCACCTTCTCGCCCGAAGCGGGCAGGTTGTAGAACGTGCTCATCGGCACATCCACCTCGTAGCCCACGCCATGGCAGTCCACCAGGATCTGGGGAGGGTTCTTTTCCAGCAGGGTGCCGCTCAACTTGCCTATCATTGGGGTTCTTCCTTTTACCGGATTATCGGTTTGATTCTCAGACACACCTTCTCCCCCCCGGACAACACCCGCATGGCCCACCTCTGTGGCCCCATGGATGCACACATCCGCACCATCGAGGCCGCCCTGCAGGTGAAAGTGGCTCACCGTTTCGAGCAGTTCCGCGTCGAAGGACCCAAGGCCCAGGCGCAACAGGCCATGGAAGTCCTCCAGGCCCTGTACGAGATGGCCCGCGCGCCCATTCCGGCAGAACAGGTGCAGCTCATGCTCAGCGGCGACACCGCCCTGCCCGAAGATTCAGTGGATGCCGTGGTGATGCAGACGCGGCGTGGCGAAGTGCAGGGCCGCACCGCCAACCAGAAACGCTACCTGGCCAACATGGCCACGCACGACATCACCTTTGGCATAGGCCCGGCAGGCACCGGCAAGACCTACCTGGCCGTGGCCTGCGCGGTGGACGCGCTGGAGCGCAGCGCGGTACAGAAAATTGTGTTGACGCGCCCGGCGGTGGAGGCGGGCGAACGCCTGGGCTTCCTGCCCGGCGACCTCACGCAGAAGGTGGACCCCTACCTGCGCCCCCTGTACGACGCGCTCTACGACCTGATGGGTTTTGACAAGGTGCAAAAAGCCTTCGAACGCCAGCAGATCGAGATCGCACCGCTGGCCTTCATGCGCGGGCGCACGCTCAACCACGCCTTCGTCATCCTGGACGAAGCGCAGAACACCACGCCCGAGCAGATGAAGATGTTCCTCACCCGCATCGGCTTCGGC
>CBKZAG010000036.1:0-20280 GCA_966692625.1 uncultured Comamonadaceae bacterium | reverse complement strand
CGCTCTGCTGGTGCGCGCCGCCTTGCCCGCAGCCCCGGGCACACCCTTGCGCCCGGGTTTGTTCGCGCGGGTCACGGTGGTCATGTCGGTGACGGAAGGCGCCCTGGTGGTGCCCGAGGAGGCCGTGGTGCCGCAGGGAAGCAAGCAGGTGGTGTTCCGCCTGGAGAAGGAAGGCGAGGGCGATGGCGCCAAGAACATTTCGCGCCGTACTGAAGTGCAGTTGGGCCTGCGCCGCGGCGCCATGGTGCAGGTGCTTGAAGGGCTGAAGGAAGGCGACACCGTGGTGGTGGCGGGCCAGCAGCGCCTGCAACGCGATGGCACCGCCGTGCGGGTGGTGGACATGAACAAGGCCGCCAGCCCGCGCAATGGCGCTGGCAACGGTGGTGGCGGCGCAAAAGGGGGCGAGCAGGGCAGTGGCAGTGCGCCCGCCAAACCCGCTGCGCCTGCAGCCAACGCCGGTTGAACAGGAGGGCATGAGCCATGCAACTGCCTGAAATCGCCATCCGGCGGCCGGTGTTTGCCACCGTGCTGTCCCTGCTCATCCTGCTGGTGGGGCTGGTTTCGTTCAACGGCCTCACGGTGCGTGAGTACCCCAAGATCGACGAACCCAACGTCACGGTCAGCACGCGTTTCCCCGGCGCGTCCAGCGAGGTGGTCGAGTCCCAGGTCACCAAGACTCTGGAGGATTCCCTCGCGGGTATTGAAGGGGTGGACGTCATCACCTCCATCAGCCGGCAGGAGCAGAGCCAGATCACCGTGCGATTCAAGCTGGAACGCGACCCGGATGCCGCCGCCGCCGAGGTGCGCGACAAGGTGAGCCGCGTGCGCGGGCGCTTGCCGCAGACCATTGACGAGCCCGTGATTGCCAAGGTGGAGGCGGACGCCTTCCCGGTGATCTGGCTGGCTTTGAGCTCCGATACGCACACGTCCTTGCAACTGTCGGACATGGCCAACCGCATTGCCAAGCCGGTGTTGCAGACGGCCACCGGGGTGGCCGACGTGCGCGTCTATGGCGAGCGCAAGTATTCCATGCGCCTGTGGCTGGACCCCGACCGGCTGGCTGCCTACAGCCTGACCGTGCAGGATGTGGAAGATGCCCTGCGCCGCTCCAACCTGGAGGTGCCCGCCGGCCGCATTGAGAGCCGCCAGCGCGAGTTCAACGTGACCACCGCCACCGACCTGCAGACGCCCGAGCAGTTCACCAACGTCACTATCCGCACGGTCAATGGCCTGGCGGTGCGTATTGGCGATGTGGCGCGCGTGGTGCAGGGGCCGCAGGACGAACGCTCTTCCGTGCGGCTCAACGGGCGCGATTCCGTTTCGCTGGGCGTGATCCGGCAAGCCACGGCCAACCCGCTGGACTTGGCCGCTTCGGTTCGCGAACTGCTCAACAAAGTGCGGCAAGACCTGCCACCGGGCGTGAACGTGGACATTGCCAATGACAACTCGGTGTTCATTGATCGGTCCATCAAGGCGGTGTACTCCACCATTGCCGAGGCCGTGGTGCTGGTGGCGCTGGTCATCTTCGTGTTCCTGCGCACGCTGCGGGCGTCCATCGTTCCGCTGGTGACCATTCCTGTCAGCCTGATCGGTTCCTTCGCGCTGATGAAGCTGTTTGGCTTCTCCATCAACACACTCACGCTGCTGGCGCTGGTGCTGGCCATTGGCTTGGTGGTGGATGACGCCATCGTGGTGTTGGAGAACATCTTCCGGCACATCGAAGAAGGCTTGCCGCCCTTCCAGGCCGCCATCAAGGGCGCGCGGGAGATCGGCTTTGCCGTGGTGGCCATGACCCTGACGCTGGCAGCCGTGTACGCGCCGCTGGCCTTCACGCCGGGCCGCACGGGCCGCCTGTTCGCGGAGTTCGCGCTGGCGCTGGCTGGCGCGGTGCTGGTGTCGGGTTTTGTGGCGCTCACCTTGTCGCCCATGATGTGTTCCAAGCTGTTGCGGCACAAGGAGCACCCCAACCGTTTTGACCGTGGCATGGAGGCTGTGCTGAATGGCATCACCCGCGCCTACCACGGTGTGCTGGATGTGGCACTGCGCGTGCGCTGGCTGGTGGTGCTGGTGATGCTGGGCAGCGCGGGTGGCAGCTGGTGGCTGCTGCAGACCACCAAGCAGGAGCTTGCGCCGATTGAGGACCGGGGGGTGATCCTGACGGTCATCAACGGCCCGGACGGTGCCACACTGGAATACACACGGCGTTACGCCGAGGCCATTGAGCGTATCGGGCAGGCGTACCCGGAGTTCGACCGCATCTTCGCCAACATTGGCAGCCCGTCGGTGGCGCAGGGCAACGTGTTCTTCCGGGCGGTGCCGTGGGAGGAGCGCGAGCGCAGCACGCAAGAGATTGCCCGCGAGGTGGCACCGCGCATCGCCGCGCTGCCGGGCATCAGCGCGTTTCCCATCACGCCACCGTCACTGGGGCAGGGCTTCCGCGAGCGGCCGATCAACTATGTGATTGCCACCACGGACAGTTACGAGAACCTCTCGCGCGTGGTGCGGCAGTTCCAGGACCGGCTGGCGCAAAACCCCGGATTCGTGCAGGTGGATACCGACCTGCGCCTGAACAAGCCCGAGATCCGCCTGGACGTGGACCGCGAGCGTGCCACCGACATGGGCGTGAGTGTCGATGCGATAGCTCGCACGGTGGAGACCATGCTGGGCGGGCGCATCGTTACCCGGTACAAGAAAGATGGCGAGCAGTACGACGTGGTGGTGCAGACGGAAGTGTCGCAGCGCAACACGCCTGACGACATCGACAAGCTCTTCGTGCGCGGGCGCAACAACGCGATGATTCCGCTGGCTTCGCTGGTGAAAACGCGCGAGGTTGTGGTGCCGCGTGAACTGAACCACTTCGGGCAGCGCCGCAGCGCGTCGATCACGGCCAACCTCGCGCCGGAACTGGCTCTGGGTCAGGCGCTGCAGATCATGGACGGCATTGCGCGTGAAATTCTGCCGCCCGGCTACACCACCGACCTGAACGGCCAGAGCCGCGAATTCCGAAACTCTTCGGGCTCGATGGTGATCGTCTTTGTGCTGGCGCTGCTGTTCATCTACCTGGTGCTTGCGGCGCAGTTCGAGAGTTTCATCGATCCGTTCATCATCATGCTCAGCGTGCCGTTGTCGATGCTGGGTGCCTTGCTGGCGCTGAAGTTGACGGGGGGAACGCTGAACGTGTTCAGCCAGATCGGGTTGATCACGCTGGTGGGGCTGATCACGAAGCACGGCATTCTGATCGTGGAGTTTGCGAACCAGTTGCGCCAGCAGGGGCTGGACCTGGTGGACGCCGTGAAGCGTTCGGCCGAGCTGCGCTTGCGCCCGATTCTGATGACGACCGGCGCGATGGTGTTGGGGGCTGTGCCGCTGGCCTTGGCTACGGGTGCGGGGGCAGAGAGCCGCCAGCAGATTGGCTGGGTGATCGTGGGGGGCATGACGGTGGGCACGCTGTTGACCATCTTTGTGGTGCCGACGATGTACACGCTGCTGGCGCGGAAACGGGTGCCGGGGGCGATCAAGGCTGCTGTGGCTGGTGGTCATGCAGCGTCTGACGCGGAGGTTGTGCCGGCCAAGTGAGGGTTGGACCTCGCTGGCTGCGGCAGGCCTGGCCCTGCGGGGGCTCATACTGTGACGGTCGGCGCCTTTGGCGCCGACTCCGCTGCGACCGCCTGTCTGGGGCCGGTGCGGCGGAACTCGCTGCGCGCTTGCAGCGCTCCGCTCAAACAGCCGCCGCAAGTCAGTTCACGAAGCGCGCTAACGCGCGCCCGGCCCCAGACAGGCGGCCACAGCCGCCACAGAAATCGCCCCCACAGGGCCAGGCCACCCACACACGTCGAGAACTACACGCACCTGGACACAAATGCCGAGGCCCGTCACCCCTTGAGCAGCCGCTCAACCTCGTCGTCTTCCACCTGCGGAAAGTGCCGGTAGAACTGCCCCACGGCCTGAAAGAACTCCGGCGTGTGCAGGCACACCACCTCGTCCGCCAAGGCCCGCACCTGCCGCAGCGAATCGGGCGCAGCCACCGGCACGGCGCACACCAGGAGCTCTGGATTCTGGTGACGCGCCGCGTGCAGCGCCGCGATCATCGTAGCCCCCGTTGCCAGGCCATCGTCCACCACGACAACCACACGACCCGTCGGCGAAACGGGCGCCCGGATCGGTGTGTAGTGGGAGCGGCGGCGGCGAATGGTGGCCAACTGCTCGCGTTTCTCGCTGTCCAGCCAGGCTTCGTCGGCGCCCAGCGACGCGGCGTGCGGTGCCACGTAAGTCCAGCCTGACTCGTCCACCGACCCCACCGCCAGTTCGGGCTGGCCCGGCGCGCCCAGCTTGCGCACCAGCACCACGTCCAGTTCGCCGTCAAGCGCCTGGGCCAATATCTTGCCCATGGGCACGGCACCGCGTGGAATGGCCAGCACCAAAGGATTCAGGCCACGCAGGTGGCCCAGCTTTGCCGCCAACTGGCGGGCGGCGTCTTCGCGGTCGCGGAACATGAGTCACCTCCTTCGCGCCCGCAGGCGCGCCGTCAGATCACACCGTCGAACATCATCACGTCCACTTCGTCACCCACCGCCACGTTGCCCTGGCCGTGGTGCAGCACGATGAGGCCGTTGGCCTCCACCATGGAACGCAGCACGCCCGAGCCCTGGTTGCCGGTGGTGCGCACGCGCAACTGGCCATCCGGCCCGGTGGACACAATGCCGCGCTGGTATTCGGTGCGTCCGGGCTTCTTGCGCATGGGCTCCAGGCTGTGCGCGCGCAGCAGCGGGTTGTTGACGTGACTCGCGCCCATCATCTTCAACAGGGCAGGGCGCACAAAGGCGAGGAAGGTCACCATTACCGCCACGGGGTTGCCGGGCAGGCCGAACAGCACCGCGTTGCGGTTGCCCTCGGCAATACGGCCCACGGCCATGGGTCGGCCTGGCCGCATGGCAATGCGCCAGAACGCCACGTCACCCAGCTGCTTCATCATGGCCTTGGTGTGGTCGGCCTCGCCCATGCTCACGCCACCGCTGGTGATGATGGCGTCTGCTTGCGCTGCGGCTTGGCGGAAGGCAGCTTCCAGGCTGGCGGGGTCGTCCTTGATCACGCCCATGTCCAGCACGTCCACACCCAGGCGTGTGAGCAGGCCGAAGACGGTGTAACGGTTGCTGTCGTACACCGCGCCTTCACGCGGCGGTTCACCCAGGCTGAGGATCTCGTCGCCCGTGGAGAAGTAGGCCACCTTCAGGCGGCGGAACACGCGCACCGTGGGCAGGCCCAGGCTGGCGATCAGGCCCAGCGCGGCAGGGCCCAGGCGGTCTCCACGGCGCAGCGCGGGCTGGCCCTGCATCAGGTCTTCGCCCAGCAGGCGGCGGTTGTCGCCCGTGCTCACCACACCGGGCGGCACTTGCACCGTGTCACCGTCTACCTGCACGAACTCCACGGGCACCACGGTGTCCAGGCCCGCTGGCATCACGGCACCGGTCATGATCTTCACGCACTCGCCAGGGCCTACCTGCCCCTGCCACGCGGCGCCTGCGTAGGCGGTGCCCACCACCTTGAGCGTGGTGGTGCCGCTGGCGAGTTGTGTTCCCGCCAGCGCGAAGCCGTCCATGGCGGAGTTGTCGTGCGGCGGCACGCTGATGGGGGATATCACGTCCTCGGCCAGCACGCGGTCCAGCGCAGCGAACACGCCCACGCTTTCGGTGGCGGCCACGGGCTCCACCAATTGGCTGAGGAAGTCGTTGACGGCGGACGCGCTCAGGGCCGTGGGGTCGTAGCCCTGCAGGGCGGCGGCGATCTGGTCCAGGGTTTTCATGCGTTCAATTTTCCAGGGCGCGCAGTTCGGCCAGGGTGTTGGTGTTGCAGAAGGCGCGCGGGTCGTCGCCAGGCTGGTCGAAGGGCACGATCACCGTGCGGTGCTGCGCCGTCCAGGCGTCGATCTTGCGGCCGCCGCCCTGCGTGAAGCGCACCAGGCTTTCCAGCAGGTTCACATGCATCAGGCAGAACACGGGTTGTGGGCGGGCGGCGTTGCCTTCCGGGGCTGACTCACCATCCAGGCCGGCGGCCATGGCGATCTCGGCGTCCTCGCGCTCCAACGCTTGTGCCAGGCGCTCCAGCAGGTCCAGCGGGAAGAGGGGTGCGTCGCACGGCACAGTAAGCAGGTAAGGCGTTTCGCAGCGCTCCAGGCCGGTCATGAAACCGGCCAAAGGGCCAGCGTAGCCTTCAAGCGAGTCGGGCCACACGGGCACACCAAAGGCCTCGTAGGCGCCCAGGTGCCGGTTGGCGTTGACCATGCAGCCGCCCAGCCGGTGGCCTTCCTGCATTTGCAGGCGCAGCAGCGCGTTCAGCGCAAGCGGCGTGCCGTTGAGTGTTTGAAGACCCTTGTCCACGCCGCCCATGCGGCTGCCTCGTCCACCGGCCAGCACCAGGCCGGTCACGCTATGGGGTTCCACGGTCATGGCTTCAGCCTCCGATGTAGCTCATTTCAATGCGGCGCTTGCCCGGCCCGTGTGCTTCAGGTGGCAGGCTGGCTCGAAGTTCAGAGTAGCGGTCTTGCCGCCCCTGCCAGATGGCACCGATGGCTGATGTGAGGTCCGCATCGCTCGCCCCGCCGCGCAGCAGTTCGCGCAGGTCGTGCCCTTCATGGGCGAACAGGCAGAGGTAGACCTTGCCTTCGGTGGACAGGCGCGCGCGGTTGCAGTCGCGGCAGAACGCCTGGGTAACACTGCTGATGACGCCGATTTCGCCCAGGGCAGGGTCGTACTTGCCATCGGGCCCGGCGTAGCCCCAGCGCTCGGCCGTTTCGCCCGGTGCGGTGGGGTCCAGCTGGACCAACGGCAATTCGCTCTGGATGAGCTTGACGACTTCGGCGCTGGGCATGACCTCGTCCATGCACCAGCCGTTGGTGGCGCCCACGTCCATGTACTCGATGAAGCGCAGCACGATGCCGCTGCCCCGGAAATGCCGGGCCATGGGCAGGATCTGGTCGTCGTTGGTGCCGCGCTTGACGACCATGTTCACCTTGATCGGCCCCAGGCCCACGGACTGCGCTACGGCAATGCCTTCGAGCACGTCTGACACGGGGAAGTCCACATCGTTCATGTGGCGGAAGACACAATCGTCCAGTCCGTCCAGGCTCACCGTCACGCGCTGCAGGCCTGCAGCCTTGAGCGACGCCGCCTTGCGTGCCAGCAGGCTGCCGTTGGTGGTGAGCGTGAGGTCCAGCGGCTGTCCGTCCAAGGTGCGCAGGGCGGCCAGTTGCTCGATGAGTATTTCCAGGTTCTTGCGCAGCAGCGGCTCGCCGCCGGTCAGGCGCACTTTGTGCACGCCGTGGCCCACGAACAGCTTGGTGAGCCGGGTGATTTCTTCAAAGGTGAGCAGCGAGCTGTGGGGCAGGTACTGGTAGTCCTTGTCGAAGATTTCCTTGGGCATGCAATAGCTGCAGCGGAAGTTGCAGCGGTCGGTCACACTGATGCGCAGGTCGCGCAAAGGCCGGCCCAGGCCGTCGCGCAGCAGGCCGCTGGCGGCAATGGGTTGCGCAGGGACTCGCGCCGCCAGCGAGCGCAGGCGCTGGTCGACCAAGGGAATCACTCGTTCAGACATACAAAAAAGATTACACCACGCGCCGCGGCGGTGTGGTCGCATCCGTGCCAAGGCCCGACAAGGCTTGTGCACATTTGGCGAAGGTGTGAAAAAACCTCATCCTTATTGCTCCGGCCCCATGAAGTCTCAACCAGCGGCATATTTGACCCTGTACTTGACCGCCTCAAGGCGCTGCTCGTAGGCGCGCTTGATGGGCTTTTGCGGCGGGAACCCTCAGCGTGCCAGGTATTTGCCCGCGGTGCGCACGTCCAGTTTCAAGCCGCACGCCTGTTCGATGAACTGCATGACCGCCGCGTGGCTCCACAGGAAGAAGTCCATCTTCAACTGCTCGGGGCGTTTGTCGCTGATGGTCTTCTGGATGTGTTCCTCTTGCTGGCGTCGCTCGTGCAGCTCTCGAGGGGTCTGGTATCTCGCGTTTTCTTTGTCCATGTACGGACGGCTTGTGAAAATGCCAGAAAGTGCAATCTTTATGAGGCCGTGTCAATGGGGACAGGCGTGACATATTCCGGCTAGCGGCGCAATGCCCCATTGCGCACGCCGGGAATGATCCTGCTGCAGCGTGCCCCCGGGCCGATCTCTTCGATCGTGCGCCGAGGCCACGCGAACCTGGCGGCTCCCCTTGCAGAAAGCCATGGATGCCGCTGCGAACCCTTGCATAGGGATCGCAGCCATGATCAGCCATGCAGGCACCAGGCCCAGAAGCAGCATGACCGTCGCCTGTCAGTGCCGCGCCAGCACGATCTGGCGATGGCTGCTTGCGCGCGCCAGCGACGGATCATGGCTGACCAGCAGCACCGCGCAGTCGTGCTGCTGCGTGGCGCGGCAGATCAGCCGCATGGTGTCCTGCTGCGTGATCAGGTCCAGGCGCGAGGTCGGCTCGTCGGCGAAGATGAAGGCAGGTTCGAGCAGCAGCAGGCGCATCAGCGCGATGCGCTGGAGCTCTCCGCCAGAGACCTCGCTCGGCAGGCGATCGAGCAGTTCGGGGCGCAGACTCAGCTCTTGCATCAGCCCGCCGATGCGCGAGCCGTTCAGGCCGTGCAGCCGAACGACATCGTTCAGGGCGTCGCGCAAACGGCGCTGCGGCGGGAAGGCGGCGAGCGGGTCCTGGTACAGCTTGCCGAACTTCCAGCGCGGCACTGGCGAACGAACCACCTCGCCGCGGTCCGCCCCCTTGACGCCCAGCAGGATGTTCCCCAACGTGGTTTTGCCGCATCCGCTGTGGCCGGACACCGAGACGACTTCGCCCGGCGCGATGGAGATGTCCACGTCGTCGAACAGCCGCCGGGCCCCGTAGCGCTTGGACAGGCCGCGTCCCTGGATCACGGCGGCGCTGTTCTTCTGCTTCAGCGGTTGCACCAGCGGCGACCACTTGGCGGGCATGGCGCCGACCAGTGCCCGTGTGTACTCGTGCTGCGGGTTCGAGAGCACCTGCTCGGCATCGCCCATCTCCACCACGTTGCCGCGCTGGACCACCATCAGGGTACCGCCCAGCTGGCGCGCGAGATCCAGGTCGTGCGTGATGGTCAGCAGCGCCTGGCCCCGGCCCTGCGCGGCGGCCAGCAACTGGGCCACCTGCTCGCGGGAATCCTCGTCCAGACCCTTGGTCGGTTCATCGGCGAGCAGCAGCCGCGCGCCCCCCATGCCCGCGGCGACCACGCCCACGCGCTGCGCCATGCCGCCGGAGATCTGATGCAGGTACTGGTGCGCCGCATGGTCGACGCCCAACTGCTTCAGTCCTGCGAGCGCCTCGGCCCGCGCCTGCGGCCAGCTCGCCCGCTTCACATAGTGCGCGCCTTCGGCGACCTGCGGCAGGATGCGCATCAGCGGGTTCAGCGTGCTCCAGGGCTCCTGCGGCAGCATCACCACCGTGTTGCCCCACAGCGGTTGGGTGCGGTTGCGCTGGCCGTCGGTGCGGTGGCCGGCGATCTCCACGCAGCCCGACGTCTGCAAGGCGTCCGGCAGGATGCCGATGATGGCCTGCGCGAAGATGGACTTGCCCGAACCCGATTCACCGATCAGGGTGAGGCGCTGCTCGGCATGCAGTTCCAGGTCGACGCCCTCGAACAGCAATGCGCCCGTAGCTTTCAACCGGACCCGCAGGTCCTTCACGCGAAGAAGAACTTCCTTGCTCATGATTCGAACCTCCTCGCGATCGCGACGGACAGGGATTGCAACACCAGCACCGTGGCAGCGAGCAGCAGCACGGGAGCTGCGAGAAGCCAGGGAGCGTCACCGTAGTAAGGCAAGGCCTCGATCATCATCTGACCCAGTTCGGCAGATGGCGGGCGTATGCCGACGTTGATGAAGCCGAGGGCAGCCAGCGCCAGCACCGCGTTGGCGACGGCGTAGCTCCACAGCTTGAGCAAGCTGCCAGACAGCGGCGGCCAGATATGCCAGCGCAGGACATACAGGCTGTCGAAGCCCAGCAGGCGCGTGGCCTGGACCTGGTCGCCCATCAGCAGCCCACGCGCGGTGGGCCGGATGAAGCGGAAGAACTCGACCCACGCGGTCAGCACCAGGCCGCTGTACAGGGCCCACTTCTGCCCGGGGGCGAGGGCGCCGATCAGCAGCACCCAGAGCAGCCCGGGGATGGCGGCGATCGCGTCGGCGAGCAGGTTGCAGGCTCGGTCGACCCAGCCTCCCCGCCAGGCGGCCAGCAAGCCCAGGGCCGCGCCGACGCACACTGCCAGCGAGGCCGAGGCCACAGCCAGGCCGAGCGAGACGCGCACGGCCTCGGCGAGCCTGGCCAGCACATCGCGACCGAGATGGTCGGTCCCCAGCCAGTGGCCCGCTCCCGGAGCGGACAGGATGCCCGTGAGATCCTGGTTGTGCGGGTTCTGGGCCAGCCAGATGCTGGCCACCGCCCAGGCGGCCAGCGCCAGCAGGACGGCCGCTGGCCCCCACGGATTCGCGGTTTTGGGGGGCGCCTTGACCACGGAGGGCCGCGGTGGGACAGCCTTGGACACGATCTCTCTCATGCGAATTCTCCTTGCGACGCCACAGCGCCATTGCCCTCACGCTGCCGAGGATCGAGCAGCTTGACCATGGTGTCGACCACGGTGTTGAGCGTCACGAACAGAAGCCCCGTGAGCAGCGCCGCCCCCTGGATCACCGGCACGTCGCGCTCGACGACCGCATGGACCAGGGCGTGGCCGATGCCCGGCCAGGCGAACAGGGTCTCGATGACCACCACGCCTTCGATCAGCAGGATCAGTTGCACCCCCGAATAGGCCAGGGTGGGCAGCGCCACGGCCGGCGCGGCATGGCGCCACAGCGCTGCGCCGAGCGGCAGGCCCTTGATCTGCGCGAACTCGAACGCATCGGACGCGAGCACCTGCTCAAGCCGGGAGCGCACGACCTGCGCGATGCCGCCGCACAGTGCCAGCGCGAGCGTGATCGCTGGCAGCACCACGTTCTCGGTGTCGCCATAGCCTGCCACCGGCAGCCACTTCAGGTGCACGGCGATCGCCAGCATGAGCAACAGGCCGATCAGGAACGGCGGGCTGCCGCGCAGGACGGTGCACAGCTTGTCGATCGCATGGGCGAGCCAGCCGCGGCGCACCGCCGCGACCGTGCCGAGCGCCACGCCGAGCACGACCGCCAGGACCCAGGCGACCACCGACAGATGGAGCGTGGCGCCCAGCGTGGGGGCCAGGTGCTCGAACACCGACTCGCCGGAGACCATGGACTGGCCCAGGCGGAAGCTGGCCAGGTCACCGACCCACATCAGCAATTGTTGCCAGGCCGGCAGGTCCAGGCCCAGTTCGGCGCGCACGGCGGCCGCGGCCGCGGCGTTCACGTTGTCGTAGCCGTAGCGCCCCGCGGCGATGCGGAAAGCCGCGTCACCCGGCAGCGACCGTGTCAGGAAAAAGCTCAGGATGCCGACCACGACGGCGACGAAGGCTGCCTGCGTCAACGCACGCAAACCGCCGGAAAAGAGGATTCGAAACATGGCGAGTCCTTAGGGTTGAGCCTGGGGTATCACTTCCAGACCAGCTGGCTGATGCGGTAAGAGGTCTCGTAGGGATCGAAGCTCAGGTTCGCAATGCGCGTGCTCGAGCTCGTGGTCTGCTGGATCCAGGCGATTGGAATCACCGGCAGCTCGTTCTGCAGCACCGAGGCGATGGTCGAGCGCAACTGCGGACGGGCCTTCTCGTCCGCCACGGACACCAGGGAATCGAGGGCGCCGGTCACCTGGGTGCTCGTCCAGCCCATGGCACCCCAGTCGCCACCCTTTGGTCCGTAGTCCTCCAGAAGTGTTGCGACCGGGTCGGGCACCAGCGCGTAGCTGCGAGCCACCACCGCGAGTTCCAGCGTCCCGTCGTTGTGTCCCGCAGGGATCTCGCTAGAGTTGCCAATGGCGACGGCCGCGTCGATGCCCGCCTGCCTGAACTGTGCCTGCAACGCAGTGGCCACGCGGGGCAGCTCCGGCCGGTCGGAGAACGTCCGGATCGTCGCCTTGAAAGACTGCCCGTCCTTGTGGAGGATGCCATTGTCGTCCGGTTGCCAGCCCGCAGCCTTCAGCAACTCGCGCGCTCGCGCCAGGTTGTACTCCAGAGGTTTGAGGCTCTTGACGTGCCAACCGCCGAGGGACGGTGGGAACATCTGCGTCGCCTGGGCCGTGGGCTCGCGCAGGATCGCCTTGGCAATGCCTTCGCGATCGATCGCCAGGCTGAGCGCCTGCCTCACCCGAACGTCGGCGAACTTGGGCAGGCCGGCGTTCACCTTCAGGGAGACAGTGCGCGGCATCGAAATGGTGTGGAACTGCACGCTGGACTTGCCCTTCAAGCGGTCGATCGTGACGGCGTCGTGCGTGAAGACGAGATCGGCTTTTCCGCTTTCGGCCATCATGCCGCGCGTCTCGCCCCGGCTGGCGGCGAGATAGCTGATCTTCTCGATGGCCGGGGCCTTGCCGTCGTATTGTGCGAAGCGCTCGGTATCCAATCTTTGCGGTATCTGCAGCTTGCTGATCTTGTAGGGGCCGGAGCCGATCACGGCCTTGACCGAACCGTCCGTCCCGTAGGAAGCAGGAGCCAGGATCTGGGCGCTGCTGTGCGCGAGGAATGCGAGCAATGGCGCGAAGGGCTTGTCCAACTCGATCACGACGTCGCCCGCCGCAGCGGAGATCTTCTTGATGTTCGCCCTGCGCAGCACGCCCGGCTGGGTCAGCGCGCGTTCAAGCGACTTGACCGCCGCCTCGGCCGTGACGGGGGTTCCGTCGTGGAACTTGGCACCAGGCCGTAACTTGAATTGCCACTTGAGCTGGTCCGGTGATGTTTCCCAACTCGCCGCCAATCCGCCCGTCAGTGCGCCGGCGTTGTTCACGGAAATGAGCGTCTCGGCGATTTCCAGTCGCGTAAAGACGTAACCGGCCTTCGACGGATCGAGGTTGGAAATCTCCCAGGGCGCGACGACGGACAAGGTCCGGTCCGCATCTTGGGATTGAGCTCCAGCGACGTGGCCTGCTAGCGCAACCGCCCCGGCCAAGGCCAGGCGCAGGTACTGATAAGCTTTCATGTTTTGTCTCCTTCGGTAGTACCAAACGAACCCGCGAAACACCGCGGGCCTAAGGAGATGCTAAGTATTCGCCGTGCGACTTTCTGCTGTCTTGGCGGGTGGCAGTAGCGCAAAATGGCGAATCGCAACGGCCTGGCGATTCATTGTGCCGATCTGCTCGCTTCACGACTGCACCGCCGCTGTTTACCGGGATATTCCGCTGGACGCGCAGCGGTTGATGCGGTCTACGCCCATGCAGCATCGCCGTCACCAGTACCAGCAACAGTGCGTGTGGAAGTCGGCTGCAAAGGGGAGCGAGTCTGCTATTTTTGCTTCAGCTTGAGATTCAGACGCAGCGTGCGCCGTCCACTTCCAGGCACACACCGCTGACGAAGGCCGCCTCGTCGCTGGCCAGGAACAGCACCGCGTTGGCCACGTCCAGGGCGGTGGAAAAGCGCCCCAGCGGAATGGTCGAGCGAAAGCGCGCCAGGCGTTCTTCCGTCAGCTCGCCCCCGGCAAAAGATGTGCCCAGCCCGGTGAACGGGTTCATCACCGGGTTGATGCAGTTGACGCGGATGTTGTCGGGCCCCAGTTCGGCCGCCAGCGACTTGCTGGTGGTGATGACCGCGCCCTTGGATCCGTTGTACCAGGTCAGGCCCGGCCGTGGCCGCACGCCCGCCGTGGACGCGATGTTGATGAAGGCGCCGCCACCGTTGGCGCGCAGGTGCGGCACCGCGTGGATGGTGGACAGGTAGATGCTCTTGACGTTGACGGCGTAGCACTTGTCGAATTCGTCTTCCGGGACGTCCAGTGCGGGCTGGTTGCGGTGCGTCCAGCCCGCGTTGTTGACCATCACGTCGAGCTTGCCATTGCGCTGCACGGCAAAGTCAACAAGCGCTTTCACGTCGGCGGACGAGGTGACGTCTGCAGCGAAGAACGCGGCCTGGCCGCCCTGTGCGCGGATGTCTGCGGCGACCTTTTCACCCATGGCGGGGTTGATGTCGTTGACGATCACGCTGGCGCCTTCCTCTGCCAGACGGCGAGCGATGCCTTCGCCGATGCCGCCGCCCGAACCCGTGACGATGATGGATTTGCCTTGGAGTCGCATGTTGTCTTCCTGTGCAGGGTTCAGCCGTGGCGCAGGGCCACGGTCTTGAGGGTGGTGAAACCGTGCAGGGCTTCGAAGCCCTTTTCGCGGCCATAGCCGCTGGACTTGACGCCGCCGAAGGGCAGCTCCACCCCGCCGCCTGCGCCGTAGTTGTTGATGAAGACCTGGCCCGCTTTGACGCGCTTGGCCATGCGCAGCTGGCGCGCGCCGTCGCGCGTCCAGACGCCTGCCACCAGGCCGAAGTGGGTGGCGTTGGCTAGCTGTACGGCATGGTCCTCGTCGTCGAAAGCCATGGCGGCCAGCACGGGGCCGAACACCTCTTCCTGTGCCAGGCGGTGGTGCACGGGCACGTCGCGCAGCAAGGTGGGCGCGGCGTAGTAGCCGGTGGCCGGGGCCTCGTCCACCACGCGGCCTTGGGCCACGGTGGGAATGCCGTCGGCACTGGCTTGGTCTAGGAAGGCGCGCACACGATCCTGCTGGCTCTGGCGGATCAGGGGTCCCAGGTCCAGGTCCATTTGAGGTGGGCCTGCGCGCAACTGCCCAAAGGCATTGCCCACGCGTTCCAGCAAGGGTTCGTACAGGCTGCGTTGCACCAGCAGGCGGGAGCCCGCGCTACAGGTCTGCCCGCTGTTTTGCACGATGGCGTTGATGATGAAGGGCAAGGCGGCGTCAACGTCCGCATCCTCAAACACAACTTGCGGCCCCTTGCCGCCCAGCTCCAGCGTGACAGGGCAATGCCGTTCGGCGGCCACCTGCTGGATCACGGTGCCCACGCGCGGGCTGCCGGTGAAGCTGATGTGGTCGATACCGGGGTGGCGCGCCAGGGCGTCGCCCACCTCGTGCCCGTAGCCGGTGACGATGTTGATGGCCCCCGGTGGAAAGCCTGCCTCTGCGGCCAGTTCTGCCACGCGCAGCAGCGACAGGCACGCGTCTTCCGACGGCTTGACGACGCACACGTTGCCTGCAGCCAGCGCGCCGCCCACGCTGCGCCCGAAGATCTGCATGGGGTAGTTCCACGGGATCACGTGGCCGGTGACGCCGTGCGGCTCACGCCAGGTAAGCACGGTGTAGCCGTCAAGGTAGGGAATGGTGTCGCCATGCAGCTTGTCGGCGGCGCCTGCGTAGAACTCGAAGTAACGAACCAGTGCCAGGGCGTCGGCCTTGGCCTGTTTGGTGGGCTTGCCGCAGTCGCGCTGCTCAATGGCGGCCAGCTCATCGGCATGCTCGGCCACTTTGACGCTGAGCTTCATCAGCAGTCGGCCGCGCTCGGCGGCGCTCAGGCGCGACCAGCTGCTGTCCAGGCACTGTCTGGCTGCCTGAACGGCAACGTCCACGTCGGCGGCGTTGCTGCGTTCAATGCTGTCGTAGGGCTGGCCGTCGGCGGGGTCGATCACGGGCAGCGTCTGGCCCGAGGCCGACCGCACGGCCTGGTTGGCGATATAGTTCAGGGGCATGGCAATCGGCTCCCGGCTTTTGGACGTGTCAAGGGGCGTAAACCAGATCCCGCAGGGCCAGCGACACCCAGGGCACGTAGGTGATGACCATCAGGCAGGCCAGAATCACCAGCACAAAGGGAATCAGGTCGCGGATCATGCGGTCCAGCGATATGCGCGCCACCGTGCAGGCGGCGAACAGGTTCACACCAAAGGGCGGGGTGATCATGCCCAGTGCCAGGTTGACCACCATGATCAGCCCGAAGTGCACCGGGTCGATGCCGAAGTGCACGGCCACGGGCGCCAGGATGGGGGCCAGCACGATGATGGCGGCGCTGGTCTCGATGAACATGCCGATGATGAACAGCGCTGCGTTGACACCCAGCAGGAACCACGCGGGGGACTGCAGCACCTCTTCCAGCCAGTGGCCGATCGCCTCTGGCACACCAGCACGGGTGAGCAGGAAGGCGAACAGGCCCGCGTTGGCGATGATGAACATGATGACCGCGCTGGACAGCACCGACTTGCGCAGGATGATGTAGAGGTCCTTGAGGCGTATCTCGCGGTAGATGAGCATGCCGACGATCAGGGCGTAGAACACGGCCACGGCAGACGCCTCGGTGGGGGTGAACACACCGCCGTAGATGCCGCCGAGGATGATGACCGGCATCATCAGCGCCCATCCCGCCTGCACCGTGGCGCGTCCGATGGACAGGCGCCCGTCGCCGTCGTTCTTGCCCCAGCCTTTGTATTTGCAGTACGCCCACACGAACAGCATCAGCGAGCCGCCGATCAGCAAACCCGGCCCAAAACCTGCAATGAACAGTTCGCCGATGGAGACCTCGGCGCTCACGCCATAAAGGATCATCGGGATCGACGGGGGAATGACCACACCCAGCTCGGCGCTGGTGGCTTGCAGCGATGCGGCGTAGGTCTTGGGGTAGCCGTGCTTGATGAGCGCGGGAATGAGGATGGCCCCGATGGCGAAGGTGGTGGCCACCGACGAGCCCGACACCGCCGCAAAGATCATGCAGGTGAGCACGCAGGTCATGGGCAGGCCGCCCTGCACGCCACCGACGATGCTCTTGGCAAAGTCCACCAGGCGGCGCGAGATGCCGCCCGTTTCCATGATGTTGCCCGCCAGAATGAAGAAGGGAATGGCGGCCAGCGGGAACTTGTTGATCGAGGAATAGATTTCCTTGACCGAGATGAGCATGTTGACGCCCGAGATCTGGACGCCCAGGACCGCAGCCAGACCAATGGAGACGGCAACGGAGATGGTGAGCGCGAAGCACACCACCATGGTGATCAGCATGACGAGACTCATTGCGCGGACTCCAGTTCGTGACGTTGCGGGTCAAGCAGGTTGCCCAGGATGCCCAGCGCACTGAAAAGGCCGCCCACCGGCATGGCCAGGTAAGCCCAGAACATCGATACGTTTTCCAGGCCGATCATGCTTTGCACACTGCCGCGTTGGGCATAGTCCCAGCCCCACCAGACGATGACGCCGATGAGCAGCAAGGCCGCGATGCAGACCACGTAGTCCAGCACGCGCTTGAGGGGTTTGGGGCTCCAGCGGTAGAGCACGTCAACGCTGACCATGGCGCCCTGGCGAAAGGCCGCCGGAATGCCCAGGAACACCATCCAGATGAGGCTGACGCGGATGAGGACTTCGGTCCACTCGGCGGGCTCCTGGATGATGAAGCGGGTGATGATCTGGTACAGCCCGAGGCTGGCGGCGACGGCCATCATGGCGCAGGCTCCGGCCATGGCCGTGCCCGTGGCCAGGCGCTCGAACTTTAAAAAGGCTTGTTTCATGCTTGTCCGCCTGTGTGGGGAGTGAAGCGGGGGGCGGGCGCCTGGTGCTCATGCCAGGCGCCGGTAAGTCAGGGCCAGCGGCGCTGGCCCAGGGGTCACTTGTAGTCGCGGATGCGGTCGATGTTGGCCTTGCCAAACTGCTTTTCGAATTCGGCGTAAACAGGTTTGAGCTGCTCCATGAACTTGGTCTTGTCCACGTTTTCGACCACTTGCATACCTTTGCTGCTGAGCTCCTTGACGCCACGGACGTCGTCAGCTTCCACGCGGTCACGGTTGGCCTTCACGGCCACCTTGGCGGCATCCAGGAAGTGCTTCTTGTCGTCGGCGCTGAGTTTGTCGAAGGCTGCCTTGTTCATCAGGAAGATGGCGGGCGAATACACGTGGCCGGTGAGGGAGAGGTGCTTTTGCACCTGCTCGAACTTGGACGCCATGATCACCGACAGCGGGTTTTCCTGGCCGTCCACCGTACCCTGCTGCAGCGCGGTGAACACCTCAGGGAAGGCCATGGGGGTGGTGACAATGCCCAGGCCCTTGTAGGCGGCCACGTGCACCGGGTTTTCCATGGTGCGCATCTTCAAGCCCTTGAGGTCATCAGGGGCGCTGACGGCGCGCTTGTTGTTGGTCATGTGGCGCACGCCGTTTTCGCCCCAGGCCAAGGCTTTGAAACCTTTGGCGTCGAACTTGGCGAGCATTTCCTGTCCGATCGGACCGTCAAGAACGGCGTGGGCGTGGGCCTTGTTGCGGAACAGGAAGGGAATGTCGAGGATGCGCGCCTCGGGCACGAAGTTGGGTACCGGTCCGGTGGACGAGAAGGTCAGTTCCTGCGTGCCCAGCTGCACCGCTTCGATGGACTCGCGCTCACCGCCGAGCGAGCCGGAATAGAAGGTCTGGATCTTGTAGCGGCCATTGGTACGCTTTTCCACCTCCTGGGCGAAGGTGTCGATGGCCACGCCCTGGTGCGAGTCCTTTGCCACGGAGATGTTGATCTTCATGTTGGTCTGGGCGTGGGCCAGACCGGCGAATCCCAATGCCATGCCACAGGCCAGGCCGATGGCGGTGAGTCGACGGGTGATCTTCATGCGATGGTCTCCTTCAATAGTAGGGTCGCCGGAACGGCTGCCCAAAGTTGTCATACAAGTTGATTCTCAGGACAAAGCCGCTTTCACGGCATCGGGGTTTTCGCGCACATAGTCTCGGACTATGGTCTCGAAATCGGCGTCGGCAACCAGACCGAGGGCGCGCGCGCGGGCGCTGTCCATGCGGGCGGGCCAACTGGTGATGATTCGGGCGATGGCGGGGTCTGGTCGCCAGTCGATCAGGCTGGCGGCGGCTGGGCCTGCCACCTTCTCCAGCGCAGCCGCCATCTGGGCGGGCGTGGTGGTGAGCGCGGGCAGGTTCAGCGCCGTGCGCGGGCCCCATTCCTGGTCGCCGGTCTGCAGTGCGCGAATCAGTCCTTCCACCGTGCGGGCCGGGGAAGACAGGGCCACCAATGTGTCGAGCGGCACGGGGCAGGTCGAGCGCTCGCCAGCGAGCGGCTCGCGGATCATGCCGCTCAGGAAGCTGGACGCTGCACCATTCGGGCGGCCGGGGCGCACGCTGACGGTCATCAGCCGCACGTTGCGCCCGCGCAGGAAGCCCTTGCGCGTGTAGTCGGCCACGAGCTGCTCCAGCACGAACTTCTGTATGCCGTAGCTGTTCTGCGGCGTGGGCAGGGTGGTGTCGGTCACCACCTCGGGCAGCGGCTGTTCTGCCGTGCCGCCGAACACCGCCAGCGAACTGGAAAACACCAGCAGCGGCTGCGTGCCCAGCGCACGGCAACGTTCCAGCAGCAGCATGCCAGCGCGCAGGTTGCTGCGCAGCCCCAAGTCGAAGTCGGCTTCGCACTCGCCGCTGACGGCCGATGCCAGATGCACCACGGCAGCCGCGTCCTGCGGCACCACCTGCTGTGTGCTGCCTTCCAGCAGATCGACCAGGTCGCCTTCCAACACGCGCACCCTGGGGTCAGCGCGCAGATCGGCAGGCGGCGCCACGCGGTCCACCAGCGTCAGTTGTTGGATGGTCTGGGCGGGTGCGCCTCCCAGGCTCAACGACCCGTGTTGCAGCAGGGTGCGCGCCAGGCGAACCCCCAAGAAACCCGCTCCGCCGGTGATGACGATGTTCATGTTCAGGCCTTTCGCGTCAGGTAGGGGCGCACCCAGCCCAGCCCAGCCGAGGTTTGACCCGCAGGGCGGTATTCGCAGCCGATGTAGCCGTCGTAGCCCAGTGCGTCGAGCTGCTCGAACAGGTAGGGGTGGTTGACTTCGCCCTGGTCGGGTTCGTGGCGGTCGGGCACGCCCGCGATCTGCACGTGGCCCACGCCGCTGAAGTGCTTCTGCAGGCGCCGCGCCAGGTCGCCTTCCATGATCTGGCAGTGGTAGAAGTCCATCTGCACTTTCAAGTTCGCTTCGCCCACCTCGGTGGCAATGTCGTGCGCTTGCTGCTGGTAGTTGAGGAAGTAGCCCGGCATGTCGCGCGTGTTGATGGGCTCGATGAGCAGGGTGATGCCGTGCGGCGCCAGCGCGCGTGCGGCGGTGCGCAGGTTGGCCACGTAGGTGGCGCGCGCAGCTTGCGCCGAAACACCGGCAGGCACCAGCCCTGCCATGGCGTGCAGCTTGCGGCAGCCTGTGGCCAGCGCATAGGGCAGTGCGGCTTGCACCGTGGCGGCGAATTCGGCTTCGCGGCCCGGGTGGCAGGCCATGCCGCGCTCGCCCTGGGCCCAGTTGCCCGGCGGCAGGTTGAACAGGGCCTGCACCAGGCCGTTGTCACGCAGCCGGGTGGCAATCTCTTCTGGCGTGTGTT
>CBKZAG010000035.1:0-20978 GCA_966692625.1 uncultured Comamonadaceae bacterium | reverse complement strand
GCCATGGTGTTCCAGAACTACGCGCTCTACCCGCACATGAGCGTGTTCGACAACATGGCCTACGGCCTGAAGATCGCCAAGGTGCCCAAGGAAGAGATCAAGGCCCGGGTGGACAAGGCGGCGGGCATTCTGGAGCTTTCTCACCTGCTGGAGCGCAAGCCGCGCCAGCTTTCGGGCGGGCAGCGGCAGCGGGTGGCCATGGGCCGCGCCATCGTGCGCCAGCCCCAGGTGTTCCTGTTCGACGAACCGCTGTCCAACCTGGACGCGAAGCTGCGCGCCCAGACCCGTCTGGAGATCCAGAAGCTGCACCGGGAACTGGGTATCACCAGCCTGTTCGTGACGCACGACCAGGTGGAGGCCATGACGCTGGCGCAGCGCATGATCGTGATGAACGCGGGCAACATGGAGCAGTTCGGCACGCCGGAGGAGGTTTACGCCCGGCCTGCCACCACCTTTGTGGCGAGCTTCATTGGCGCGCCGCCCATGAACCTGCTGCAACACGCCCCAGGCACACGCCCGGGCGAGATTCTGGGTGTGCGCCCCGAACACCTGACCCTGGGTGACGATGGCTGGGAAGCACGAGTGGAAACCACCGAAATGCTGGGCGCGGAACGGCTGATCTACGCCCGTGTGGGCAACGAACAGGTGATTGTGCGCACACATGCCGACCAACCGGCACCGGCGCTGGGTCAGGCCATTTGCATCAAGGCGCGCCCTGACCAGCTCCACCGCTTCCATGCCGACACAGGCCGGCGCATCGACTCATGAGCCAGACGACACCAGCAGACTGGCCCTACCCGCGCTGGGTGGCCCACCGGGGCGCGGGCAAGCTTGCGCCCGAGAACACCCTGGCCGCCTTCCGGCTGGGGGCGGCGCACGGCTGGCGCATGTTCGAATGCGACGTGAAGCTCAGTGCCGACGGCGTGCCCTTCCTGCTGCACGACACCACACTGGAGCGCACCACGAATGGCAACGGCACGGCAGGTGCGCTGACTTGGCCCACCCTGGAAACGCTGGACGCAGGGAGCTGGCACAGCCCCACCTACCACGGCGAGCCGCTGCCCACGCTGGAGGCGGTGGCCAGCTTCTGCCTGGACCACGGGTATGCACTCAACATCGAAATCAAACCCACCCCAGGCCAGGAAGATGAAACCGGCCGAGTGGTGGCGCAACACGCCGAACAGCTGTGGCGGCGGCGCGGCGCCGGACGGGGAAAGGACATTCCCTGGCCGCTGATGACCTCTTTCAGCCCCGAAACGCTGGCGGCTGCTCGGGATGCTGCACCGGTGTTGCCACGCGGTCTGCTGCTGCAGGAGTGGTGGCCCGGCTGGGACCAGGCCGCCAAAGAACGAGAGTGCGTGGCCATCGTGGCCCACCACCCGATCTGGACGCCTGATGCGGTTCAACAGGTGCACGCCAACGGCTGGCGTGCGCTGAGCTACACCGTCAACGATGAAGAGGCGGCACAACGGCTGTGGGCCATGGGCCTGGACGGCCTGATCACCGACGCGGTGGACCGGTTCAAGCCGCAAGCCTGAAGGCTGCGACGCTCGCGGGGTTCATGGGCCCCCACGCTTCGCTGGCCCCCCGAGGGGGCTTTCGTCACCTTGGGGCGGCCCGGCGGCGACGACTCAGGCCCCCACGCTTCGCTGCCCCCCGAGGGGGCTTTCATCGCCTTGGGGCGGCCCGGCGGCGACTCAGTGCCTGCGCAGCCACCACGCCGTGCTGCCCATGGCCAGCACCAGGGCGGCATAGGTCGCCATCTTGCCGTCGCGGCCGTACCAGGCCAGCCCGATCAGCAACACGCCTACTCCCACCCCGCCCAGCACGAACCACACGTGCCACAAGCGGCGCGCGGCAGGCCCGGACAGGCGCAAGCCGCGCCACCCCACTACCCCAGGCGTGAGCAGGCACGCCACGGCCACGGCTGGCAGCAGGAAGTTGGTGAAATGGAAAAAAAGGTCGAGGATGCCCATGAATTGCGCTTCAGGCGCCAAGGTGGTGCGGTCAATTTTATAATCCACGCCTTATGGCTGTCTGGGCGCTCGGCATCAACCACCAAACCGCTCCGCTCGATCTGCGCGGAAGGTTTGCGTTCGCCCTCGACCAACTGCCCCCCACCTTGCAGCGTTTTCGCACTGCGCAGGCCCGTGAACCCGAGGCCACGCTGCTGTCCACCTGCAACCGCACCGAGATTTACTGCGCCGCCGACGAGCCAGCGCTGGAATCCACACTGAACTGGCTGGCCGAGACCGGCGGCGTGCCACCGCACGTGCTGCGTGAGCATGCCTATCTGCTGCGCGATGACGAAGCCGCGCGCCATGCCTTCCGCGTGGCCAGCGGCCTGGACAGCATGGTGCTGGGCGAAGCGCAAATACTGGGCCAGATGAAGGATGCCGTGCGCGTGGCCGACGAGGTGGGCGCCCTTGGCACCACGCTGCACCAGTTGTTCCAGCGCTCCTTTGCTGTGGCCAAGCAGGTGCGCAGCTCCACCGAGATCGGCGCCCACTCCATCAGCATGACGGCCGCTGCCGTGCGCCTGGCGGGTCAGCTGTTCGAGGACTTGAAGGACATCCGCGTGCTCTTCGTGGGTGCGGGCGAGATGATCGAACTGGCCGCCACGCACTTTGCCGCGAAAAACCCCAAGGCCATGGCCATTGCCAACCGCACGCTGGAGCGCGGCGAAAAACTGGCTGGCCGCTTTGGCGCCGAGGTGATGCGCCTGTCTGACCTGCCCGAACGCCTGCACGAATTCGACGCCGTCATCAGCTGCACCGCCAGCACCCTGCCCCTGATCGGCCTGGGTGCCGTGGAGCGTGCGCTGAAGAAGCGTCGCCACCGCCCCATGTTCATGGTGGACTTGGCTGTGCCGCGCGACATTGAGGTGGAAGTCAAGCACCTGGACGACGTGTACCTCTACACCGTGGACGACCTGGCCGCCGTGGTGCAGACAGGCAAGGACAACCGCCAAGCCGCCGTGGCACAGGCAGAGGCCATCATCGACGCCGGGGTGCAGAGCTTCATGCACTGGATGCAGCAGCGCGACCCCCGGCACGGCACCGTCAACCTGATCCGCCAGATCAACGCGCAGACCGACGCCTGGCGTGCCAGCGAGATTGCCCGTGCCCGCAAGCTGCTGGCCAAGGGCGAAGACATTGACTCGGTGCTGGAAGCCCTGTCACGCGGGCTGACGCAGAAGATGCTGCACGGCACCCTGGCCGAACTGCACGCTGGCGACGAACGCACCCGCCAGGCCACCGCAGAAACCGTCTCGCGCCTGTTCTTGCGCGGCGGCGGTGAGCGGGGATGAAACCCTTCGTCCGCGAAACCCTGGAACGCCAGCGCCTGCGCCTGCACGAGCTGGACGCCCTGTTGAGCGCGCCCGACGCCGTGGCCGACATGGAGCGCTTTCGCAAGCTGACGCGGGAACACGCCGACACCGACGCCGTGGTGCAGCCCTACCTGCGCTACCTGCAACGTGAGGCCGACCTGCGCGAGGCCGAAGCCATGTGCAAGGACAGCGACGCTGACATGGCCGCCATGGCGCAGGACGAGGCAGCCCAGGCCCAGGCCGACCTGACCGCGCTGGACACCGAACTGCAGACCCTGCTGCTGCCCAAAGACCCCGACGACGAGCGCCACGCCTTCCTGGAAATCCGCGCGGGCACGGGCGGCGACGAAGCGGCCCTGTTCGCGGGCGACCTGGCACGCATGTACACCCGCTACGCCGAGCGGCAGGGCTGGCGGGTGGAGGTGATGAGCGAATCCCCCAGCGAACTGGGCGGCTACAAGGAGGTGGTGCTGCGTGTGCTGGGCCACCACGCCTACGGGCGGCTGCGCTTCGAGTCGGGCGGCCACCGCGTGCAGCGCGTGCCTGCCACCGAGTCGCAAGGCCGCATCCACACCAGTGCCTGCACGGTGGCCGTGCTGCCCGAGCCCGACGAAGCCCAGGCCGTGCAGATCAACCCGGCGGACCTGCGCATCGACACCTTCCGCGCCAGTGGCGCAGGCGGCCAGCACATCAACAAGACCGACTCGGCCGTGCGCGTGACGCACCTGCCCACGGGCATCGTGGCCGAGTGCCAGGACGACCGCAGCCAGCACCGCAACAAGGCCAAGGCCCTGCAGGTGCTGCTGGCGCGCCTGCAGGAGAAGGAACGCAACGAGCGCGAGGCCAAGGAAGCCGCCACGCGCAAGGGCCTGGTGGGTAGCGGCGACCGCAGCGACCGCATCCGCACCTACAACTTCCCCCAAGGCCGCGTGACCGACCACCGCATCAACCTCACGCTGTACAAGCTGACCTTCGTGATGGAGGGTGACCTGGACGAAGTCGTTCACGCCCTGCAGGTAGCACGTGGCGCCGAGATGCTGGCCGAGTTGGAAGACCGCGCCGGTAACGGCACGCTGGCATGACACATCACCGAACAACGGCGCGGGAGGCGTTGCAGGCAGCGCGCCAGACCGGGCTGGACCGGCTGGACGCCCAGGTGCTGCTGCTGCACTGCCTGGGGCGCGAGCACCACGACCGCGCCTGGCTGATTGCGCACGACAGCGACACCTTGCCCACGGAGGCCGCCGAACGGTTCACTATGCTGTGCCAGCGTCGGCTGACAGGCGAACCCGTGGCCTACCTGGTGGGGCAGCGCGAGTTCCATGGGCTCACCCTGCGGGTGGACGCCCGCGTGCTGGACCCACGCCCCGACACCGAAACCCTGGTGGACTGGGCGCTGGATGTGCTGGCAGGCCAGACCGCCCCTACCGTGCTGGACCTGGGCACCGGCAGCGGCGCCATTGCCCTGGCGCTGCAACACCGCCGCCCCGATGCACAGGTGTGGGCCGTGGACGCCAGCGCCGACGCTCTGGCCGTGGCACAGGGCAACGCCGAGCGGCTGAGCCTGCCCGTGCGCTTCCGCCTGGGCCACTGGCTGCGTGACTGGCCCACGGGCACCACCGACACCCCGCCCGCCCGCTTCGAGCTGATCGTGAGCAACCCGCCCTACATCCGCACCGACGACCCGCACCTTGCCGCGCTCACGCATGAGCCCCTGCAGGCCCTGGCCAGCGGTGCCGATGGCCTGGACGACATCCGCGAGATCGTGGCGCAGGCGCGCGCGCACCTGCGGCCGGGCGGCCACCTGCTGCTGGAACACGGCTGGGACCAGGGTGCTGACGTAGCCCGGCTGCTGGAACAAGCAGGCTACGGCAGAGTCGAACACCGGCAAGACCTGGCCGGCCACGTGCGCTGCACGGGTGGCGTCTGGCCGGGCCAACCCACACCGTTTGAAGGGGACTCCCCGCAACGGGGATAATCCGGGGCATGGAACACGCGGCCTAGCGCTGCACCCACTTTTTGGAAACGGCAACCATGAGCGACACCCAGCAACGCATCGACCAACTGGTCAAGAACAACGACATCGTGCTCTTCATGAAGGGCACGGCAAGCTTCCCCATGTGCGGCTTCTCCGGCCGCGCGGTGCAAATCCTCAAGGCCTGCGGCGTGGACCCGCGCACGCTGACCACCGTCAACGTGCTGGAAGACCAGGAAGTGCGCCAGGGCATCAAGGAATACAGCAACTGGCCGACCATTCCCCAGCTGTACGTCAAGGGCGAGTTCATCGGCGGCTCCGACATCATGATGGAGATGTACGAGTCCGGCGAACTGCAGCAGCTCATCGGCGGCAACGGCGTCTGAATTTCGCAACTGGCGGGCTCACCGGGGTTATTCCGGCATTGAATGCTGGCACGCACTGTGCTTGAATGAAAGCACAGTGTCGTGAAGGAGAACCCGATGAGCTCGACCAGCCTCACCGTACCCTCTCTCGGGCTGCCCATTGCCCGTATGCGCAGCGTGTTCCGCGCCGATGACGTGGAACGCAAACTTGCCAAGCTGCAGGCCCAGGGCAACGAACGCGAACACGAAAGCCTGCGCTCCACCTACGAGCGCATGCTGGAACGCGGACCGCAGCGCTTCGCGGTCAAGCCTTCGGGCGTGCCCGACATGGCCGCCCTCTACGACCAGCTCCCCAACTTCGGCGAACCGCTGGATGATCTGCGCCGCCACGTGGCGCTGAGCCAGGACAGCCAGGACAACCTGGAACTCACCCCCATGCTGCTGCTGGGCCCGCCCGGGGTGGGCAAGACGCACTTCGCGCGCAAGGTGGCCGACCTGCTGGGCACCACCATGAACCTGGTGCCGATGAGTTCCATGACGGCGGGCTGGCTGCTGTCGGGGTCGTCCTCGCAATGGAAAGGCGCCCGGCCCGGCAAGGTGTTCGAGGCCCTGGTGGACGGGCAATACGCCAACCCCGTGATCGTGGTGGACGAGATCGACAAGGCCAGTGCCGACGCCCAGTACGACCCGCTGGGTGCACTTTACAGCCTGCTGGAGCACGACACGGCGCAGCACTTCATCGACGAATTCGCCGAGGTGCCGATCGACGCCAGCCAGGTGATCTGGATCACCACCGCCAACGACGAGCGCGGCATCCCCGAGCCCATCCTCAACCGCATGAACGTGTTCCAGATCGAGTCGCCGAGCCCGGAGGCCGCCCGCCAGATCGCGCGGCAGATCTACCAGGGCCTGCGCGAGGAGCACGACTGGGGCCGCCTGTTCGCCGAGGAGCCTGCCGATGACGTGCTGGACCAGCTGGCCACACTGGCCCCGCGCGAGATGCGGCGGGCGCTGATGACCGGCTTTGGCAATGCCCGGCTGGCCCGACGAGAGGCAATCGAGACAGAAGACCTGCCCAGGCAGGGCGGCAGCAAGACGCGCATCGGCTTCTTGCAATAAGCGGCGACTCAGGTGCCGGGGCGGCCGTACAGCCCCATGCGGTGGGCCAGTTCAATGGCCGACTGCACCTTGAGCTTTTCGAAGATGTTGGCGCGGTGAAATTCCACTGTGCGCTGGGTGATGGCAAGGTGGTCGGCAATGTTCTTGTTGTAGTGGCCCTGCAGCAGTTCATCCAGCACTTCGCGCTCACGCGCGCTCAGGCCCGCCAGGGCCTGCTGGAAGCTCAGGCGCTCCTGTTCGCTCGCCTGCCAGTCCAGCGCGGCCTGCCGTGCCGCTTCCACCTTGTCCACCAGTTGGTTGTCCTGAAACGGTTTTTCCAGAAAGTCCCAGGCGCCGTTCTTGACGGTGGCCACCGCCATGCCCACGTCGCCATGCCCGGTCAAAAAGAGCACCGGCCACGGCCAGCCCAGGGCCTTGAGTTCCTCAAAGGTGGCCAGGCCAGACAGCGGCTCCATGCGGATATCTAGCAACACCACGCTGCAAGGCCAGGGGCGCGGCCCGCCACGCAGCGCCTGCAGGAACACATCGCCCCCCGCCCAGGTGCGCGCAGGCAAGCCACGCGAATCGAGCAGCCACGCCAACGCATCGCGGAAGTCCGCGTCGTCGTCAACGATATGCACTGTGGGGTTCATGGGCTCATGGGTTCTTGGGCAGCCAGAGTGTGAATTGTGCCCCGCCCAGCTCAGTGCTGCGCCCCACCTCCAGGCGGCCGTGGTGCGCTTCGACAATGGAGCGACAGATGGACAGCCCCATGCCCATACCGCCCGGCTTGCGGGTGTGGAAGGCTTCGAAGATGGATGCAGCATCCTCTGGCGCGACGCCGGGGCCGCTGTCTTCCACCAGCAGAACCGCTTGCAACTCCTGTTCTTCCAGCGTTACCCGTACCCGTGCGGGGTGCAAGACGCCCCGGGGCGCCCATTCGGTAGCGTTGAGCACCAGGTTGTGCACGGCGTGCTCCAGCAACAGCGCATCTGCGGGCACGCTGACGGGGCGGCTGGGCAACTGCAAAGTCAAGCTGACGCCCGGCGGCAAGGTGAGTTGCCCCGCCACACGCTGCACAAAGGCGCTCAGGTCGGTGGCTTGGGGCGCCATCTCCTGCCGCCGCGCAAAGGCGTTCACACGCTGGATGACGCGCCCGGCCTTCTGCGCAATCCGTTCCATGCGCTCGACCACGGGCACGGCCTGCTCCAGGGTGATGCTGCCTTCGCGCACGCGGTTGAGCAGGCCGTTGGCAAAGCCGCTGAGTGCGCCGAGCGGTTGGTTGAGTTCGTGGGCCAGGGTGGAGGCCACCTCCCCCACCGCCACCAGGCGGGCGCTGGCTTCGAGTTTTTCCTGCTGGCTGGCGGCGAGCCGTTCGATGCGCCTGCGCTCCGTCACGTCCAGCGCAGAAGCCATCCACCCGGCTACGCGCCCATCGGCGTGCGCCATGGGAGCCGCATGCACAAGCACGTCCACGTGCTCGCCGTCTGGCCTGGTCCAGCGCTGTTCAAGCCCCTCTAGCGGAACATTCTGGCCCGGTGGCGTTGCCAAGGGCCACCAGGGCTGTTCGACGGTCTGCCGCGCCACATCGACAGGCTCCCGCCCAAGCAGCCGGGCAAAGGCGTGGTTGGCGTAAAGCAGCCGACCGTCGCCACCCCAGGCGCACAGGCCCAGGGTGACGGCGCGCTCCATGGCGGTGCGCAGGGCCACCTGGGATTGCAGGCGGGCCTCGGCCCGCCGCCTGCGCGATGCGTCACGCGCCAGCCAGTAAAGCGCTGCAGACATGCTGAGCAAACACACCAACGCCACGGCAAAGAATACCCTGGGTGCCCGAGCAGGCTGGGCCTGCAGCACACGCACGCCGAGCGTCCACTGCGCCCCCGGCAGATTCACAGGCACCGTGTACCGCTCACCTGCGTCATTGGTTTCAACATGCCCTGTGGTGAAGATGGATCGCAAGGCATGTTCCTGCAAGAACCAGCCTGGCACTGCCTGTTCCAGCGCACGGCCCACGTGGATGACCGCTACATAACTGCCCACAAAGCGTTCGCCGCTGAAAGCGGGGACCGCCAGCCACAGCCAATGAGCAGATCCATCTGGCGAAGGCAGGGGCCCCGCGTAGGCCGGGCGCCGCAGCCCCCTCGCCGTGTCCAGCATCACGGCAATGGCGCCTGCCTGTGCGGGATCGTCCGTCAGGGGTGCCCACTGCGCGGGCCAGTTGCCAGCGAAGGGCTGCGCCGCAGCGTCCAGCCAGGCGTGGTGGAGCACCACGCCCTGCCCGCGCCACAACTGGCCCGCCCGCTCAAGAACCGCGCCGTCGCCCTGCGGCCCTTCGCGTCTGGCGAGCAAGGCCAGATCGGCCTCCAGCCGCCGGAAATGAAAGCGCAAGGTCTGGTCCAGCCACTCGGCATCGGCGGCATCCCGGCGCGCTTCTTCCTGCGCCTCTGCCTGGAACAGGAATGCCACCAGGCCGCCGATGGAAAGCGCCACCAGCAGCAGCAACGCCGTCAGCCAGCGCAACGCGCGCCGGTTCAGTGCCGAAGCCTGGCGCACGTCCAGGTCGAGCAGGTCAAAGTCGATGGCGGGCTCGGGCGTCATGGCTGGGGGAGTTGCCGCTAGCATAGCGGACATGACGGACCGCACACCCAACCTGCGCAGGCGCCTGGCGTGCTGGGCGCTGGGCGCACTGGCGCTGGCTTTGGGCCTGTCAGCACAGGCTGAGCGGCCCGGGGTGCTGGTTCGTTTTTCCCACGTGGTGGCGGCCGACACCCCCAAGGGCCGCATGGCCCAGCACTTCAAGAAACTGGTTGAAGAGCGCGGCAAGGGCCGCCTGCGGGTGGAGGTCTACCCCGACTCACAACTCTACGGCGACGAAGACGAAATGGAGGCCCTGCGGCTGGGCGCCGTGGAACTGCTGGCGCCATCGCTCTCCAAATTCGGCACGGCTGGTGTGCCAGAGTTCGAGGTGTTCGACCTGCCCTTCCTCTTCAACAACCTGGACGAAGTGCGTCGCGTGACCCAAGGCCCCTTGGGCCGCCAACTGCTTGACCGGCTCGAGCGACAGCAGATGGTGGGGCTGGGCTTCATGGACAGCGGCTTCAAGCAAATGAGCGCACGGCGACCGCTGACGACGCCCGCCGACTTTCAGGGTCAACGCCTGCGGGTGCAGGCGTCGCGCGTGCTGGTGGCGCAGATGCGCGCTCTGGGCGCGCAGGCGGTGGTGCTGCCCTTCGGCGAAACGCGCAGTGCATTGGCCAAAGGGGTGGTGGACGGTGCCGAGAACCCCTTGTCCAACTTCATCACCCAAGGGCTGGCCGGTGTGCAGAGCGACGTTTCACTCACCCGCCATGGCTACCTGGGTTACGCGGTAGTGAGCAACCCGCGCTTCTGGAACAGCCTGGCACCAGCAGACCGCGAACTGCTGGACCAGGCGCTGGCCGAAGCACTGGCGCTGGGTAACCGCCTGTCTGCCGAGCTGGACCAGCAGGCGCTGGACACCTTGCGAAGCACGCCGGGCTTGCGGGTGCACACGTTGACACCTGCACAGCGTGCCGAACTCAAACGCCAGGTGGAGCCGGTGTACCAGACGTTTGAGCGAACCGTCGGACCCGCCTTGCTGCGAGACGTTCGGCAAGCCTTGCAGGCACCCTGACGCCGCAAACCGGCAATCATATTAGGGTTTACCCGACTGTTGAACGCCACAGTTGGCGACCCGCGGGGGTATCCGTATCGTTGCGTAGCGCCCCGAGCCGGGACAACTTCGGGGCTTTTTTCCAAGTACGAGAGCCCCTTATGTCAACCACCAACCTCGCTCCGGCAGCGGCCGCTGCCCCGCGCAAACCGATCTACAAATCCCTTTACGCACAGGTTCTGTTCGCCGTTACGGTGGGCGTGCTGCTGGGCCACTTCCACCCCGAACTTGGCACGCAGATGAAGCCTCTGGGAGACGGCTTCATCAAGCTGATCAAGATGATCATCGCGCCGATCATCTTCTGTACGGTGGTGGTGGGCATCGCCGGTATGGAGGACATGAAGCGCGTGGGCAAGACCGGCGGGCTGGCCCTGCTGTACTTCGAGATCGTGTCCACCCTGGCACTGGTCATCGGCCTGGTGGTGGTGAACCTGATCCAGCCCGGCTCTGGCATGCACGTTGACCCCGCCACGCTGGACACCAAGGGCATTGCCGCCTACACCCAGCCCGGCAAGATGCAGGGCACGGTGGACTTCCTGCTGAACGTGATTCCCACTTCGGTGGTGGACGCCTTCGCCAAGGGCGAAATCCTGCAGGTGCTGCTGTTTTCCGTGATGTTCGGTTTTGCCCTGCACAAGTTTGGCGGGCGCGGCACCATGGTGTTCGACTTCATCGAGAAGTTCTCGCACGTGCTGTTCGACATCGTCGGCATCATCATGAAGGTCGCCCCCATCGGCGCCTTCGGGGCCATGGCCTTCACCATCGGCAAGTACGGCGTGGACTCGCTGTTCTCGCTGGGCAAGCTCATGGGCTCGTTCTACCTGACGTGCCTGCTCTTCGTGTTCGTGGTGCTGGGCCTGATCAGCCGCTTCCACGGGTTCAGCATCTTCAAGTTCGTGCGTTACATCAAAGAGGAACTGCTGATCGTGCTGGGCACGTCTTCTTCCGAATCGGTGCTGCCGCGCATGATGGAAAAGCTGGAGAACCTGGGTGCACGCAAGTCGGTGGTGGGCCTGGTGATTCCCACGGGCTACTCGTTCAATCTGGACGGCACCTCCATCTACCTGACGATGGCCGCCGTGTTCGTGGCGCAGGCCACCGACACGCCGATGACGCTGACGCAGCAGCTCACTCTGCTGGCCGTGCTGCTGCTCACATCCAAGGGCGCAGCGGGTATCACGGGCAGCGGCTTCATTGTGCTGGCGGCCACGCTGTCTGCCGTGGGCCATGTGCCCGTGGCCGGGCTGGCGTTGATTCTGGGTATTGACCGCTTCATGTCGGAAGCCCGCGCCCTGACCAACCTGGTGGGCAACGGCGTGGCAACCCTGGTGGTGGCCAAATGGACCGGCGACCTGGACACCCAGCGCCTGCATGCGGGGCTGGACCACCCCACCGCGCAAGAGACCGAGGAACCCGAGGTGTTGATGGACCTGAAGACCAGCCACATGGCCGTGGCACCGCAGAAATCCTGACCCTTGGCGAACACGGCAGGCCCCAAAACCCTGCCGCCATTGCAGTTGCCCCCTGCCGCGTTGACAGCCAACGCCAGGGGGCTTAGTGTTTCAGGCCCGGTTCACTTCAACGAGGTTGCACCATGAAACACATCGTTCTGGCCCTTGGCATGCTGATCTTCGCCCCATTGGCCTGGGCCAACAGTTGCCCCAAGGAGATGGCGGCCATTGACGCCAAGTTGGCCACCCAGCCCATGCTGGACGCAGCGGCCATGACCAAGGTAAAGCAGCTGCGCGCCGATGGGGAAACCGCTCACAAGGCTGGCAAACACGATGAGTCGATGAAGCTGCTGGGCGAGGCGAAGAAGATGCTCGGCATCTGAGCCGGGCTCAGATCTGCACCCGGGTGCCCAGTTCGACCACTGCGTTGCTGGGCAGCTTGAAAAACTCGACCACGCCGCCCGCGTTGCGGCTCATCGCCGCGAACAGGCGCTCACGCCAGTTGTTCATGCCCTCGCCGGGCGTGGGTACCACCGTTTCGCGGCTGAGGAAGTAGGTCGTCTCGAACACCGGAATGTGCAGGCCCTGTTGCTGAGTCAGCGTGAGGGCCTGGGGCACATCGGGGGTGTTCATGAAACCGAAGTTCACCGTGACGCGCCAGAACCCGTGACCGAGGGCGTCCACCTGCACGCGCCGCTCCATGGGCACCCAGGGCACTTCGTGGAACACCACGGTGAGAATGACGTTGCGCTCGTGCAGCACCTGGTTGTGCTTGAGGTTGTGCAGCAACGCCTGCGGCACGGTGGTGGGGTCGGCCACGGCATAGACCGCCGTGCGGGACGCCCGGTTGAGCGAACGGGTGTCCAGGGTGTCGATGAAGTCCTGCAGCGCCAAGCCGTCGCGGCGGATGCTGCCCAGCAGCAACTCACGCCCCCGCGCCCAGGTGCTCATCACCCCGAACATCAGCAGCCCCAGCGCCAGCGGGAACCAGCCGCCGTCCAGGAACTTGACCGCACAACCCGCTACCAGCAAAGCGTCCACCAGCAAGAAGAAGACCGTGGCCCCGATGGCCACCGGGGCAGGCAGGCGCCAGCCTTCGCACACCACGAAGTAGGTGAGGATGGTGGTGATCATCATCGTCAAGGTGACGGCGATGCCGTAGGCCGCAGCCAGCGCCGATGAACTGCCGAAGAACAGCACTGCCGCGATCACCCCAGCCAGCAGCGCCCAGTTGACCGCGGGCATGTAGATCTGTCCCATCTCGCGGGCAGAGGTGTAACGCACTGCCAGCCTGGGCAGAAAGCCCAGTTGCATGGCCTGCTTGGTCATGGAGTAAGCACCCGAGATGACAGCCTGCGAAGCGATGATGGCTGCAAGCGTGGCCAACACCAGTGCGGGAAGGACCCAGTCGTCCGGGAACAGGCGGTAGAAAGGGTTTTCGATGGCGCTGGGGTCTGCCATCAGCAAGGCGCCCTGGCCCAGGTAGTTCAGCGCCAGAGACGGCAGCACCAGGCCAGTCCAGGCCAGGCGGATGGGCCGCCGCCCGAAATGCCCCATGTCGGCGTACAGGGCCTCGGCGCCGGTGATGGCCAGCACGATGGCGCCCATGGCGGCGAAAAGGTGCCAGCCCCGCTCGGCCAGGAAAGCCCACGCATACCAGGGGTTGAGGGCCGCCAGTATGGCCGGTTGCTGCGCGATGTGCAGCACGCCCGTGATGCCCAGCACCACAAACCACAGCACGATGATGGGACCAAAAAAGCGCCCCACAAAAGCCGTGCCGTGGCGCTGCATCAGGAACAGCGCAACGAGGATGACCACGGAAATGGGCACCACGTAGTCCTTGAGCGCGGGCGTCACCAGCTCCAGCCCCTCCATCGCGCCCAGCACCGAAATGGCCGGGGTGATGAGGCTGTCACCGTAGAACAACGTGGCGCCGAACACGCCCAGCAACAGCAGGGCACTTCGCAGCGCCGGGCGGGACTTGACGGCCTGTGCCGCCAGGGCGGTGAGGGCCAGCCCGCCGCCCTCGCCATGGTTGTCGGCGCGCAGGATGAGGGTCACGTACTTGAGCGTGACCACCAGCATGAGGGCCCAGAAGATGACCGACACGGCGCCGATGAGGTGTGCTGCGTCGAGCGGCACCCCGGTGTGGGGGGCAAACACCTCTTTGACCGTGTAGAGCGGGCTGGTGCCGATGTCGCCATAGACGACGCCAACGGCCCCGAGTGTGAGTGCTGCCAGGCCCTGGCGGTGAAGCGGCTGACCGGATTCCCCGGCGCCAGTCACGGGGGCGGGTGTGGATGCGATGTTCATGTGTTCCCGAAACAGTGGAGACGGTTGTCACTGTCTCGCGAACCGCATCAGGAACGCATATGGATCAGGCCCCTGGGTTCAGTCAGCAGCATCTGCCAGGCGGTAGCCCACCCCGGGCTCGGTGAGCAGCAGGCGCGGATCGGCAGGTTCTGCCTCCAGCTTGGTGCGCAGCTGTCCCATGTACAGGCGCAGGTAATGGGTGTGCTCGGTGAACTCCGCCCCCCACACGTCGGCCAGCAACTGCCGGTGCGTGACCACCTGCCCAGCCTGGCGCACCAGCCGGGCCAGCAGCTTGTACTCGGTGGGCGTGAGGTGAACCTCACTGCCATCACGCCACACCTTGTGAGCCTCCAGGTCCACATGCAGGCCTGCGTGCGTGTATTGGCGCACCGCCGGGCGCAGCAGCGTGCCACGGTGCCGCAGCGCCACGCGCATGCGGGCAAGCAGCTCGGCCAGGCTGAAGGGTTTGACCAAGTAGTCGTCAGCGCCTGCATCCAGCAGGCGGACCTTGATAGCGTCGTCATGCCGCGCAGTGACCACGATGAGCGGGGTACCCTGCGCGCGTCGCAAGGTCTGCAACAAAGTCTCGCCATCTCCATCGGGCAGGCCGAGGTCGAGCAACACCAGGTCAACACCGCCATCAGACGCTGCATTAGCGAGCAGCGTCCTTGCATCGGCCAGGCTGGCGGCGGGCAGCACGCGGTAGCCCTCGACCATGAGCGACTGGCGCAGCGTGGCGCGCAGCTCCCGGTCGTCCTCCACCAGCAGCACGGTCAGACTCATGAACTGGCCTCGCCGGTTTCTTGGGGTTGGGGCTGGCTGGGCTGGGGCTCCAGCGGCAAGCGCACCTCGAAGCGGCTGCCACCCGCGCGGCGCGGGTGCCATTGAATGTCACCACCATGGGCGCGCGCAATCGCCCGGCACAGCGCCAGCCCCACGCCCGCGCCGCGTGTGGAACGCTGGTCGCCCCCGCGCTGGAAGGGCTCGAACAACTGCGCCTGCAAGGCCGCATCGATGCCTGGACCACGGTCACACACCGCCAGGCACAGCATGGGCCCCTCGCGGCGCACCAGCAGGTCCACCGCCGTGGATTCGGGTGCGTGCTTGAAGGCGTTGTCGATCAGGTTGTCCAGCATCTGCACCAGCAGCACGGCATCGCACCGCAGCAGGGGCAGTGCGGGCTCCAGCCTCGGGCGCAGGCGCGCCGGGGCACCACGCTGGCGCAGCCGCCGCATCACGGTTCCCACGATTTCCTCTGACGACTCCCAGTCTTTTTGAACGTCCAGCCCCACAGCCTCCAGCCGTGCCAGCTGCAGCGTGTTCTCGGTCAAGCGGGACAGCTGCCCCGCCTCGTCAATGATGGTGGCGGCCAGCTGACGGCGCTGCGGCGCGCTCAGCCGCTCGTCCTGGTCGTGCAGCGAGCTGGCGGCCCCCAGGATGGTGGCCAGCGGCGTGCGGTGGTCGTGCGCAATGGCCGCCAGCAGCGTATTGCGCAAGGCCTGCCCCTGCGCTTGCTCGCGCGCGGTGGCGGCCAGGCGAAGGGCCTGCCAACGCTCCAGGGCCTGCCCCATCTGGTCGCACAAGGCTTGAGCGTGTTGCAGCGAGTCGACAGACAGCTGCGCGCCCTCGCCGTGGCGCACCAGCACCGCCCCTTGCGACGCCACCCGCCCGCGCAGGGGCAGGTACCAGCCGCGCTGCTCCGCGTGCCGGGCGGTGAAAGGCCCCATGGCTCGCCCGTCTTGCGCGCAAAGGCGCAGCCCCATGGCCTCGTCGGCGCTGGCCGCCCCGAGCAACCGCTCGGTGTGCCTGCCCGGCGCCTCTGCTGCCAGACGCAACAACACCAGAACGTCGGCCGCGCCCATGCCCGCCAACCATGCTTGAAGGGCGGGCAACTGTTCAGCCGGATCGTCACTGGCGCGCAGCAAGTCGCCCATAGCGCGCAACTGGTCAGAACGTTCGGCGTGCAGATTTGCGTCCAAGGCCAGCTGGCGCAGCCGCGCCATGAGCCAGGCGACCGTGCCGCTGACCCCCAGCGTGGCCACGAGCAGCAACAGGTGCTGGCGCAAGTCCACCGACAGCGTTCCGCGCGGCGGCACGAACGCCACGTTGAATGCCAAAACCGCCACCACACCCGCCAGCAGCGATGCTCTGGCGCCCCACCACAGGCCGGTGAGCGCAGCCCCCAGCACCACCACCAGGGCTTTGTTGGCCAAGTCCATGCGCTCGTCCAGCGCGGCCATGGCCGTCCAGGCCAGCCCCCACACAAGCAGCGGCGCCCAGCGCAAGCGCTGGCCGAGCAGGTGTTCGATGCGAAAGCCACTGGACATGCTTCACACTACCACGCAAGGCATCAGGAAAGCATCAGGGCGGGCAGCCACCATCCGCCCCGCGTTCCAGGTGCGGCATGAGGATGGGCCCCATGGAGCGCAATATCTGCACCGGCAAGCCCGACGTGAAGCTGTGGCTTGCCGCGTTGGTGCCGACCACGTAGGCCGTAATGCTGCCGAAGTGCCTGGGCCCAAGGTAGAACACGAACGTGGCCGTGCGGTTGAGGGCGTAAGTGCTGCGCCCTTTGACAACGACGCGGTTATCGCCAGTGCCCGTCTTACCGCCGGGCGACAAGTCTTCACCATTGCTGGCACGGAAGCTCCCGGCCAGACGCCGGGCTGTACCACGCTCCACCACTTCGGAAAGCGCCCGCCGCAAGGCACGTGCCACCTCGGGCGCCATCACGCGTTCGCCTTCGTCCGCCGTGGGCTGGAAAGACGTTTCCCAAGGCGTGTGCTGCGCGAAGCGCAAGGCCGAGATTCGCCGCGACGGCTGGCGCACGCCGTCGTTGACGATGATGCCCATGAGTTCAACCAAGGCAGCAGGCCGGTCGCCCGAGCTGCCCAGGGCCGTGGCGAGCGACGGCACCAACTGGCCGAAGGGATAGCCGAGCCGGGCCCAGCGGCGGTGAATCTCGCCGAAGGCTTCAACTTCCAGCATGGTCTGGATGCGGGAGTCCTGGGCGTCCTTGGCGCGCGTCTGGAACAGCCAGCGGTACACCGCCTGCCGTTCGGCGGCGCTGGCGGCCAGCGCCTGGGCCAAGGTGGCCTGAGGATGTTACAGGCGGTACGCCAACACCCAAAGCTCCAGTGGGTGCAGGCGTGCCACAAAACCACGACCGGGCAGGTCGAACGCGTCTGGCGCGTAGCGCTGGTGCAGTTGCAGCACACGGTCGGGCCCGGGCGCCCTGTCGCCCAGGCGGTCGGTCAGGAACACCGCCAGCGCCTGGGGTGAGGCCCCGGGTTCAAGGTAACGGAACACGGCGGCCAGGCGCTCGGCCGAGGCCCCCAGCCCATCAAACAGCATGGCGCGCAACTCTTCCGGCTCGCGGCCATCGGACTTGCGCCAGAAGCGGCGCACAAAGGTCTGGCCTTCGCGGTCGGCGAAGCGGGCCAGGTATTCCTCGCGGCGCGGGTCACTTTCGTCCTGCAGCAGGCGCGCGGTGCTGCCCGGCAATTGCACCATGGTGTGGCGCACCACCTCGCGCAGCAGCCGCACAAACGGCAGGTTGATCGAAGCCTGCATGGCTTCACGCAGCGTGGGGTTGCGGCTGTTGTCGTCGCGGTTGAAGTTGCCAAAGGTGTGCAATCCGCCGCCGGTGAAGAAGTTCTCCGCCGGGTTGGCAGAAAACCGTCGGTCCATGGCAGCGTCCAGCATCTTGTTCAGGTCGCGGTCTTCGGCCCCCAGCAGGTAGTCCACGGCCCAGCGGGTCAGGCTGTCCTGCCGGTCCACCTCGGTGGCGCGGAGCTGGTCGGGTGGCAGCGGGGCCAGGCGTTCGTGCAGTTCGGCCACCAGCTCCAGGTAGGTGGCCAGCACACGCAGCTTGGCGGTGGAGCCCAGTTCCAGTTTGCTGCCTTCGTTGATGTCCAGCGGCTGCGCGGTGGTGTCGGTCTGCACGCGCACCTGGTTGCCCTGCGGGGTGGTTTCCCACAGAGTGAAGCTGTAGCGCACCTCGCCAAAGTTGCCGGGCTGCAGCAGCCGTTCGCCAAACAGTCCTTTTTCGCGGGCAAAGGCGGGGTCGGAGAGCTTACCCAGAAAGTCCGTGACCGCCGACTGCAACTGGCCGTGCAGCGTGGCGGACATCTCGGCGTCGAGCCGGTCCAGGCCGTAGAGCGAGGTGTCGAGCAGACCCGCCAGCCGGGTGCGCACGGCAGTGGTGCCCTTGCCGGACTGCGCGGGCAACAGCGGCGGGTTGCGCGCCATGTCGCGGAACACCAGGGGCTGGCGCAGGGCCTCGTCGCGCGTGGCGGCGTCGATGATGCCTTCGGCCGCCAGCAGGCGCAGGTGGGCGTCAGTGCTTTCGTTCAGGTCATCACGCCCCTGCGCCAGGTACCACGAGGGCCGCCGGTGCGCGATCATCAGCGACACGGCCTGGCGCAACACCTGTGCCCGTTCGGCCAGGTCGATGTCGCCCTGCCCGTCCGGCGGGCCGTCCAGCGGCGCCAGCAGGCGGCGGGCACGTTCCGGGTCGGTGCCGAACCAGACCCACAGCCCGTCGCCCAGGCCGTTGACCTCGCCATGGCGTGGCGCGGCAGACAGGGGCACGGTGTTCAGGTAGTCCAGCACCAACTGGCGGCGCACGGGCAAGGTCTCTTCCCCCCTGCCGGTAGGCGCGCACAGAAGCCGAAACCATCTGGCGCAGCTTCTCGCGTGCGTCCTGCGTGATGCCGTCGGGCGAATGGCGGTATTTCTCGATCTGGGTCGCCAGCGTGCTGCCGCCTGGGGTGTCCATCTCGGGGTGGAGCTTGCTGCCCACCTGCCCCAGCACGGCACGGGTGAAGCGCACCCAATCCACGGCGGGGTTCATGTGGGGGCGTTTTTCGTCGAGCAGGTCGCGGTTCTCGATGAACAGCAGCGCCTGCACCAGCACGGGCGGCACGCTGTCGAAGGATTCGAAATGCCGAAAGGGGTAGCGGAAGGCGTAGATGGGTTCGCGGCGGCAGTCCAGCACGGTCAGGCCCGCCTGGGTTTTTTCCGCGTAGGGGGCAAAAAGCCCCCGGTCCTGGTGCGCCAGCAGCGCGTCGTTGTGGCGCGCCTGCTCGGCCACCTCAAATCCACGCGCCTGCAGCCGCTGGGTGAAGTACGGGATGCGCGTGTAGCCCAGCCGCTCGTCGAACGGCCCATGGGTAGGAAAGCGTATGTGCTCGCTCGGCCCCTTGCCCAACTCGTGGCGCAGGGTGGTGGCGTAGCGGCTGGCCTCGGCCGCCTGAACGCGGGAGTGTTCTGCCTCCCAGACCGCGAATGCGCCAATGGCCACCACCAATATCAGCACCAGCACCAGCGTGATGCGCATCGCCGAACGCAAGACGGCGCGGCCCATCTGGCGGAAGTTCCGGCGACGAGGTTCGGTGGAGGTGCGCTCCCTGTTGGCGCTTTGTTCTGACATGGCGGACACTGACGCTGCTGCAATGCAGCGATTATCCCGCCCGCCAGCCCGTGCCTCAGCGGAACAGGGTGAAACTGGCGTCGCGGCGCTCTATGCGCCAACCCTCTGGCGTGAGTTTCAGCCGGTCAACAATCTCGCCAACCTGCTCGGCAGGGCCCGCCGGTCGGCCCTTGGGCGTGAGCGGGTCACTGCGCTTGCCGCTCCACAGCAACACGCGGCAGCGCGACAGCGCCGAGCCCTGCGGCTCCACATGAACCACGTGATTGCAGATCAGGTGCTGGGTCAACCGGTCCTGGTCGCGTGCAGCGTATGCTGCCAGGATGGCCTCGCGCCCCTGCAAGGGCTGGCCGCCCGGGCGCACCAATGTTGCGTCAGGGGTGAACAGGCGCACCAGTGCATCGTATTCCCGCGCGTCCACCGCATCCGCAGCAGCCAGGACCACGTCGCGGCAGGCCTTTTCTGCCAGCAGGCATTCCAGGGGCATCATCATGATGCGAGCCAGTCTACAAGTGCACCGGTCACAGCCTCAGGGCGTTCCATGGGCGCCATGTGGCCAGCATCCTCAATGACGTTCAGCACGGAACCAGGCGCAAGCCTTTGCATCGCCTCGTGCTGCGCCACGGGCGCCCAACCGTCCTGGCGGCCGCAAAGGATCAGCGTTGGCACCTGCAAACTGGCCAGCACATCACTGGCATCCGGCCGCTCCAGCAGTGCGTGTATCTGGCAGGCAAACACGTCTGCCGACTTGCGCTCGAACATCGCCAGAATGGCTTCGATCAGCGGCGCATCACCCAGACGAGCAGGATGGACCATGCCCTGCACCCAGGCCGTGGCCATGGCGCGCACGCCTCGCTCTCTGGCCAACGTCAGCAGCGCGTGGCGCTTGCGGGCCTCTTCTTCCCCGGCGGCACCGCTTGCACGGGCCTGGTAGCCGGTGTCGAGCAGCGCCACACGCGTCACCCGCCCCGGCGCCTGGCGCAACACTTCCAGCGCCACGCGCGCGCCCATGGAGTGCCCGGCAATGGCAAACCTGTCAGGCGCGGCGTCCAGCAACTGCTGGGCCATTCGCGGCAGGCTGTCGGCCATGCCGTGGTCCACCACCGTGCAGGCGCGCCCGGCTTTCAGCGTGGGCAGCAGCGGCGCCCACACAGTGTGGTCGCACATCAGCCCCGGCACCAGCAACAAGGGTTCAGCCTGCATGGGTGCCTCCCGCCGAACCGCCGACGCCAATCAAGCGCTCCAGCAGCGAGGGATCGTTCTGCAGCACCTGTGCGTCACCCTGGTGGATCAGGCTGCCGTGGTCCAGCACCACGGCACGGT
>CBKZAG010000034.1:0-21290 GCA_966692625.1 uncultured Comamonadaceae bacterium | reverse complement strand
CGTGCTGCAGGCCTGTCGGCAGAACTCGTGCCAGACGCCGCCGTGCGCGTGGCGGAGTTGTTCGGCACCACCATCAGCCAGCATGCCACGCAAGGCGAGGTGCTGCGTCTGCGTGAAGCCCTGCTCCAGGGTTACCTGGCGGTGCAGTTCAGCGCTGCCTTTGGCGACGATGCCACCGTTGCCACTCTCGCCGCTCAGTTGGACGAACTGGCCGCCAGCACCGGCCTGGGCATGGTGCTGTTCCGCGCGGGAGCCGCTCCTTGGCACGACGATCTGGCCCTGCTGCAGCGCGTGGCTGCACGCATGGTTTCGCCGCATGTGCGGGTGATGGAGTCCTTGCACCTGTGGGACATCGCCGCGCTCATTGCCTCCAGCCGGGGGTATTGCGGCAGCAGCCTGCACGGGCGCATGGTGGCCATGGCCCATGCCCTGCCCCGCGTGGGGCTGGCGTTGGAGCATGCGGGCATAGGTGCCAAGCAGTGGGCCTTCGCCCAAACCTGGGAGCCGCAAGAGCAGCCGGGTGTGGTCTGCGTTGCAGACCTTGCAGCAGCAATGCAGCTGGCGCTTGCCTTGCCATCCTCACGTCTGGCAGATGTCGCAAACCGCTTGGCGGCAGCGCACCGGCAAGGTTGGTTCACATCACCTTGGACAGCGTGAACATCACTGTGGAGCCCAGCGACTGCCGCAGCGCATCGCGGGGAATCAACGGGTGTTCACCGCTTTTCGCGGGGGTGCCCGCCGCGCCTATGTCTACCAGCGGCATCAAGGGGTGGGCGCTGGCAATTTCCTGGTGCAGGGTTGCCACGTCTGCTGGCAGGTGCACCATGTCCTGGATCAGCAGGTGAACGTCGCGCCCGCGCATGGCGTCCAGTGCCTGCGCGCCGCTGGCCACGCCGTCCACCGCCACGCCCAGCTTGCGCACAATGTCCACGGCTTCCAGGCGCGTGTCGGCGTCGGCCGAGCACACCACCACATAGGCCCCGGTGATGCTGCGGAAGACCGACTCCGGGTTCAGCCCCGCAGCGGGGGCGTTGCTGGCGGGTTCAGCGCTGCCCAGGCCCAGCGTGCGCTTGAAGCAGGCCGTCAGCTCCACGCCGTCGTCGGCCACGTTGCGTTCCACGTCAATGCCGCCATCGGTCGCGGCAATCTGGCGCAGCAGCAGCCAGTGGATGTTGTCTTCAAACACGGCGCTCTGCACGGGTTCGTGCTCGGTGTAGGTCTTCATCCACAGGCGTGCGCGTGTCGGGTCGCCGTCGGCCTCCAGCCGCAGGTCGATGCGGTGGCCAAAGTGCGTGCTCCACTCCAGCATGGCGCTCGTCAGGCTGAAGCCCAGCGTAGGGTCGATCAGCACGTCCACCGGCTTGAACTTGCGCCGCACGGCAATGCCCTGGATCGCCAGTTCGTTGCGCCGCTCCTGCAGCACCGACTCGATCAGGTAAGCCAGGTCGATCTTTTCATGTGACTGGCGCACCCGGCCGCTCTGGAAGCGCACGATCTGCTGGGCGTTGATGCCGCAATGCTTGAGCCGCTCGGCGGGCATGGACAGCACCTTGTATTCGGCCGGGCTGAGCCGCCCGCGCTTGACCAGCAGGTCCAGCCCGCGCAGCAGCAGGCTCACCGACTCGATGGACTGGTCGGTGACCGCTGACACCAGCTCGGGCCAGTGCTCGGCCATGCGCCACTGGTCGGGCGCAGTGCTTTCCGGCGGGCGGGGCCCGGCGGGGGCTTGCTGGTCGCTGGGAGGCATGAAATGGACTCCGTGTGTAAGCCGTGCCGAAAAGGCGCCCTTCGGGTCGTTGGCGCCCACTGCCAGGGGGAGTACCCGTGGCGCGCCTGAGTGTACTGTGCCCGCAGCCCATGGGCAAACCGTGCACTGCGGCCAATTTGCCACAATACCGGTATGAACGCCAACACCGCCCCCTATCCCCTGGCGCGCCCGCGCCGCCTGCGCCGCGACGTGTTCACGCGCAACCTGGTGCGTGAGAACCACCTCACGGTGCACGACCTCATCTACCCCGTGTTCGTGCTGGAAGGCAGCAACCGCCGCGAGCCCGTGGCCTCCATGCCCGGTGTCGAACGCCTGAGCCTGGACCTGCTGCTGCCCGTGGCGCAGGAGTGCGTGGATCTGGGCATCCCGGTCATGGCATTGTTCCCCGTCATCGACCAGTCCCTCAAGACCCCCGATGGCCGCGAAGCCTTCAACCCCGATGGTCTCATCCCCCGCGTGGTGGCCGAACTCAAGGCCAAGGTGCCCAACCTGGGTGTGATGACGGACGTGGCGCTCGACCCCTACACCAGCCATGGCCAGGACGGCCTGCTCGACGACCACAACTACATCCTCAACGACCCCACGGTCGAGGTGCTGGTGAAACAGGCGCTGTGCCAGGCTGCCGCAGGCGTGGACATCGTCGCCCCCAGCGACATGATGGATGGCCGCATTGGCGCCATCCGCCAGGCTCTGGAGGCCCATGGCCACGTGCACACCCGCATCATGGCCTACAGCGCCAAGTACGCCAGCGCCTTCTACGGCCCCTTCCGCGACGCGGTGGGCAGCGCCGCCAACCTGGGCAAAGCCGACAAGAAGGTCTACCAGATGGACCCTGGCAACACCGACGAGGCCCTGCGCGAAGTGGCGCTGGACCTGGCCGAGGGCGCCGACATGGTGATGGTCAAGCCCGGCATGCCCTACCTGGACGTGGTGCGCCGCGTGAAAGACGAGTTCAAGGTCCCCACCTTCGCCTACCAGGTGAGCGGTGAATACGCCATGCTCAAGGCCGCCGCGCAGAACGGCTGGCTCGACCACGACGCCGTGATGATGGAGTCCCTGCTGGGTTTCAAGCGCGCCGGCGCCGACGGCATCCTCACCTACTTCGCGCGCGAAGCCGCACGCCTGCTGCGTCAGGCCTGAACTCGCACCAGCCACACAGATGCGCGTCTTCACCTTCCAGGGAACACACATCGGCCAGGCCGCCGTGCTGCCCCAGACCTTGCCCGGCCAAGGCTTCGTCTGGGTGGCGCTGGAGCGCTCCGAGGTCGAAACGCACATCGGCAACCTGCAAGCCAGTCTGCAGCGCCTGTGCGGCACCACGCTGGTGGACTTGCACGTCTCCGACCTGTTCAACCCGAACCTGCCCTCGCGCTTCGACTACACCGGCCTGTACGACGTGCTGGTGTTCCGCAGCCTGGCCCGAGACACGCAAGCCCTGCTGGAGGGTGAGGCTGCGCCCAGGCGCCGCGGTGGCCCCCCGGTGCTGCACCGGCTGGACACCAGCCCAGTGGGTTTTGCCTTGTTCGACCAGGTGCTGGTCAGCGTCCACCCCGAAGGGTGCAAGGTGCTCGACGCCTACGCCGGGCGCATGCTGACCCTGTCAGCCGCCGAAGCCCAGGAGCCCGGCCGCAGCGCGCCGGTGCGGCTTGTGCCCACCGGGCCGGCCGACCTCATGCTGAGGCTGGTGGGGCAGATGGTCGATGGCTTCCTGGAGCTGCGCCGCGAACTCACCCGCCAGCTCGACCATTGGCAGCAGGAGTTGCTGAGCCCGCGCACCCGCTTCAGCAACTGGGGCAGCCTGCTCGACGCCCGCATTGCCCTGCACCAGTTGGACGAAATCTGCGAAGACCAGCGCGTGGCCATCCTGGACTGGATAGCCACCCTGAACGATTGGCCCGAGGCTGAAAACCCCGCTGCCCGGCGCGAGCAGGAGCTGCTCAAGGTGCGCAGCCGCGACGTGCTGGAACACATTGAACGTGTGGTGCACCACGTGCGCCGGCTGGAACAGAGCGCCGAAACGGCGGTGCAGATTCACTTTTCCGCGCAAAGCCACCGCACCAACGACATCATGCGCACGCTCACCGTGCTCACGGCGGTGTTCCTGCCGCTCAACCTCATCGCGGGCATCTTCGGCATGAACTTCGAGTTCATTCCGCTGCTGCACAGCCAGCGCGGCTTCTGGCTGGCCATTGTCGGCATGCTGATCATCGCCGTGGTGCTGAGCGGCTACTTCTGGCGCAAGCGTTACCTGGACAGCGGCCGCTGACGCCTGCGTGGCAGGCCTGACAATACCCACATGAAGCATCTCCAACCGACCGAGGCCTGGGCCTGGCTGCAGGCCCGCGCAGACACGGTGCCCGAGCAGGCGCCGCTGTTCCTCGATGTGCGCATGGAAATCGAATCGCTCTACGTGGGCCGCCCGCCCGGCGTGGTGCACATTGCCTGGTACGACTACCCCCATCTCACGCCCGACCCTGTCCGCTTCGCCCGCCTGGTCGAAGAGGAAGCGGGCAGCAAGACCCGCCCCGTGTTGCTGATCTGCCGCAGCGGCAAGCGCACGCTGGACGCAGGCAAGGCGCTGGAAGCCGCAGGGTTCACCGACGTGTCGCACGTTGTCCATGGCTTTGAGGGCGAACTCAACGCGCACTTCCACCGCTCCACCATCAACGGCTGGCGCTTTTCGGGCCTGCCCTGGGAGCAGATGTGATCGATTCGGCCGATGCCGCCGTCGCGCCAGCGGCGGTAGCCAGCGCGTGCCGCGAGGTGCTGAGCGAGGTCTTTGGGTACGACCATTTCCGGGGTCACCAGCAGGCCATCGTCGAACATGTCGGCACGGGTGGCGACGCTCTGGTCCTCATGCCCACGGGCGGCGGCAAGTCCCTGTGCTACCAGATTCCCGCCATCGTGCGTCACCGCGCGGGGCAGGGCGTGGCCATTGTCGTCTCGCCGCTCATCGCCCTCATGCACGACCAGGTGGGCGCCTTGCTGGAAGCCGGCGTCGAGGCCGCCTTCCTCAACTCCAGCCTGGACAGCGAGCAGGCCGCCGACGTGGAGCGCCGCCTCTCCCGGGGCGAACTCACGCTGCTTTACGCCGCGCCCGAGCGCCTGACCACGCCGCGCTTCATGGCGCAACTGCAGTCGCTGCACGAGCGCGGGCGGCTCAGCCTTTTCGCTATCGACGAGGCCCACTGCGTGAGCCAGTGGGGCCACGACTTTCGGCCCGAATACCGGGGCCTGGCCACGCTGCACGAGCGCTTTCCCAGCGTGCCGCGCATCGCGCTCACCGCCACGGCCGATGCCCTCACCCGCGCCGACATCGTGCACCACCTGCGCCTGGAAGAGGCGCGCCACTTCGTCAGCAGCTTCGACCGGCCCAACATCCGTTACGCCATCGTCGAGAAGAAAGACAGCCTGCAGCAGCTGCTGCGCTTCATCGAGCGTGAACACAGCGGCTCCCAGGGGCACGACGCAGGCGTGGTGTACTGCCAGTCGCGCCGCAAGGTAGAAGACGTGGCTGCGCAGCTGGCCGAAGCCGGGCTCAACGCCTTGCCCTACCACGCCGGGCTGGACGCCGCCACCCGCCAGCGCCATCAGGACCGTTTCCTGCGCGAGGAGGGCATCATCATGGTGGCCACCATCGCCTTCGGCATGGGCATCGACAAGCCTGACGTGCGCTTCGTGGCCCACCTCGACATGCCCAAGAACATCGAGGGCTACTACCAGGAGACCGGCCGCGCCGGGCGCGATGGCGAGCCCGCCAACGCCTGGATGGCCTACGGCTTGCAGGACGTGGTCAACCAGCGCCGCATGATCGACGAAAGCCCGGCCGCTGAAGAGTTCAAGCAGGTGCTGCGTGACAAGCTCGATGCCCTGCTGGCGCTGGCCGAGGCCACCGACTGCCGCCGCGTGCGCCTGCTGAGCTATTTTGGGGAGGTGTACGCGGCGGACGGCCCCGCCGCCGGGCCGCCCCAAGGCGGGGGCAGCCCCCTCGGGGGGCAGGGATGGCCCGGAGGGCCGACCGTGGGGGCGCGTTGCGGCAACTGCGACAACTGCCTCAACCCACCCCAGACCTGGGACGCCACCGAGGCCGCCCGCAAGATGCTCTCGTGCATCTACCGCGTGCAGCAGGCCAGCGGCACGGCCTTTGGCGCGGGGCACCTCATCGACATCCTGCGCGGCAAGCGCACCGAGAAGGTCGAGCAGCACGGCCACGAAACGTTGAGCACCTTCGGCATCGGCGCCGACCTGGGCGAAAGCGAATGGCGCGGGCTGCTGCGCCAGCTCATCGCGCGTGGCGCGGTTTGGGTGGATGCCAACCACTTCAACACCCTGCGCTTGGGGGATGCAGCCCGCCCGCTGCTCAAGGGCGAAGGCGAAGTACGCCTGCGCGTGGCCACGGCCGCCAAGTCCGGCGGGCGCAGCCGTGCCGACCGCCAACGCGTGGTGGCCGCCGAAGCCAGCCTCACCCTGGCTGCACGCGAAACGCTGGCCGCTCTCAAGGCCTGGCGGGCCGAGGTGGCGCGTGAGCACAACCTTCCCGCCTACGTCATATTCCACGACGCCACGCTGCGTGCCATTGCCGAATCCCAGCCTCAGCGCCCGGCCGACCTGCATGGCATTCCCGGCCTGGGCCAGAAGAAGCTGGAAGCCTACGGCGCAGAAGTGTTGCGGGTGGTTGCCCTGGGGGCTACCGTTGCCATCCAGGAAGAGAAGTGACCTGAAGGACGCCAGCGTTGGCTCCCGTTACCACTTTGCTTGAAGTGTGATGAATGCCATCGTAAGGCGGGTTCGTGAGTGATACGAACACCTGGCAGGGTCTGACGAGGACGCATGCCGCAGTCTGTTGGGAGAGGCGGTGTCTGGACTCTGGCCTGTATTGGCTGGTCATGAAGTGGTAAAAATAGTGAAAATATTCAGGATTTGGAGTTGCCGCTCATAGAATGCCACCCATACTTCAAGGTGCATTCAACATTCTCCAGCGGTCATGGTCACGCGACGGCTCTCCTCGTCGGCTTCGCTGCTTGCCTTTGCAGCGGGGTGTGCTTGGCCGGCCTGGTCTCAGGCAGATGTGCCAGCTGAGTCGCCGCCGGGCCGCCCCAAGGCGACGAAAGCCCCCTCGGGGGGCAGCGAAGCGTGGGGGCCTGAACCTGCCGTGGAAGGCACGCTGGCGCCTGTCGTGGTCACGGGAAGCAAGGCCAGCCTGGCTACCGCGCAAGACATCAAGTACCAGTCTCCCGCCATCGTCGATGCCATCGTGGCCGACGATGTGCTCAAGCTGCCGGACCACAGCGTGGGTGATTCCCTGCAGCGGGCCACCGGCATCCAGATCACTCGCGAAAGGGGCGAGAGCAGCGGCGTCACCATCCGGGGCCTCAGCCAGATGGAAACGACGCTGAATGGGCGCGAGATGTTTTCCGCGGGCACGGGACGCAACCTCGACTTCACCAGCATCCCGGCCGAACTCGTGTCTGCCATAGAGGTGTACAAGACACCCACCGCCAGCCAGATCGAGGGTGGCCTTGGCGGCGTCATCGATTTGCGCACCCACCGCCCGTTTGACTTTGCCGAGGGCGTGTCGGCGCTCAGCTTGCGCTGGATGCATGGCTCCCTGGTGGACCAGGGCAAGCCCCAGTACAGTTTGTTGCTGAGCCGCCGCTGGGCCAACGAGGGCGGCAGCGAATTCGGCGCGCTCATCAGCCTGTCGCACCAGGAAAGGGCTTTCCGCGAAGACCAGAAGAGCGCAGGCAACCCCACCCAGCGCACCGGTCTCATCGCGGGCCAGACCATCACGGCCCCCAATGGCACCACCGAATCTGCCAGTGCTGGCGTGCGCAAGCGCGACGGCCTGCACATGGCTTTCCAGTGGCGCCCTTCGGCGGGGGTGGAACTGTATGCCGAAGGCGGTGTGTCCCGCCTGTTCACGCGGCAGGACACACACCAGATCAACGTTTCCCCCAACAGCTCGGCCACCTTTGCGCCGGGCAGCGTCCAGCTGTTCCCCGGCACCACCGATTTGCAGAGCATCACCTGGACCAACGCGCCAGTGTCCATCCTGGCGTTTGCGCGCGACACGGTGGACAAGGTTTCCAGCGGGGCTGTGGGCGGCAGCTGGAAGGACGGGCCGCTCACCCTCAAGGCCGATCTCAGCCACACCAGCAGCGTCAGCAGCCTCTACTTCGCAGGGATCGGCCTGTCCGGCACGGCGGCGAACTTCACCCAGGATCTGGCCAGCGGTTCCACATCCGTGTCCGGCACCAATCTGCTGGATCCGGCCAACCTGACGGTGAACAACGTCCTGTACCGTTACCGCCCCTTCAAGGGCAAGCTCAGCGCCGTGCGCTTCGATGCCGAATACGAACTGGGCAAGGGTTTCTGGCGCCAGCTTTCCGGCGGCCTGCGCCTGGCGCAGCGTTCTGCCAACAACGGCGCCAATCTGGTGTTCGGCGACACGGCGGTCAGCGTGCCCGCGAGCAGCGTCAGTGGGTTGCTCATGCCTTACCCCTGGGCCGATTTCCTGCAGGGCAGTGGCGCGGCCAGCCTGCAGGATTACCTGACCAGCACGCTCGACAACGCCCGCGACGCCGAAGCCCTGCGCGCAGCCTACGGCATCACCACGGCACTGCCCACGGGTGGCAACCCCATAGGTGTGTGGCGCATCCGCGAAGACACCTACTCCGGCTATGCGTCGGTGAATTTCGCGTCACCTGGCCTGCCGCTGGACGGCGTGCTCGGCCTGCGTGTCGTGCAGACCAAGTCCCGCCTGGCGGGCAACCAGTCCCTCTCCGGTGTCATCTCGCCCATCGGCATCAACAGCAGCACCACCGACTGGCTGCCCAGCGCCCACCTGCGCTACGAACCCAGCGACGGCTGGGTGTTGCGGGCGGCGGCACACCGCAGCATCACCCGGCCAGACTTCAACCAGCTCTCGCCCTCCATCACGCTGACGCCCAACACCGTCAACCCTTTGCAGAACCAAGGCACCGGCGGCAACCCCAACCTGCAGCCCATACGCGCCAACAACCTCGACTTCGCGCTGGAGCGCTACGTCGACGCCAATACCGTGCTGCATGCCACGTTGTTTTTCAAGCAGGTCGATGGTTTCATCACCACCGTCAGTCAGACCGAACTCATCAATGGCGCGTTCTACCAGGTCAGCCGCCCGCGCAACAGCGACCGCGCCACCATCCGCGGGCTGGAGCTGGGCTACAAACAGTTCTACGAGCAGTTGCCCGGCTGGCTCGGCGGCCTGGGGCTGCAGGTCAACTACACCTACGTCGACAGCCGCACGCCCAGCGCCCTGCTCGGGCAGGATGTGCCCTTGCAGAACCTGTCGAAGAACAGTTTCAACGTCGTCGGCATGTACGAGCGCGGTCCGCATTCGGCCCGGGTGGCGTACAACTGGCGCAGCCGTTACCACTCAAGCATCACCAGCATCGTCGGTCTGGGTGCGTTTCCCATCCATACCCAAGCCTATGGCTGGCTGGACGCCTCCTACACCTGCCGTTTCAGCAAGCAACTCTCGCTCACTGTGGAAGGCCACAATTTGCTCAAGACGGTGCGTCGTTCATACTATGGCACCACCACGCGGCCCCAGAGCATCTGGACCAACGATCGCCAGTTGGCCGTGTCCCTTACCTGGCGCCATTGACCTGCCATGCTCCGTCTCATTTGTCTGCTGCTGGCTTTGTGGGCATCCACCGGCACCGCCCAGGCGGACGCCCTGGGTGAATGGCGGCAAGGTCTGCTGGATGCACGCCAGGCGGTCGAAAACGACGTGCCTGCCTCATGGCAGAAGGTGGAGCTGCTGCGGCAGAAAACGCCGACGGGGCTGACGGATCAGGACCTCGCCCGTCTGCTCATCTTGCGCAGCAGGGTGTTGCTGATGTTGTCCGAGGTGCGCACCGCGTTGCCGCTGGCGCGGGAGGCCCTGGAACAGGCCCGCAAGGCTGGTGACAAGGCTGAACAGGCCGAGGCACACCTGGTCATCGGCCTGATCGGCCTGACCCAGGGGGACCTGGCTCTGGAGCGCCAGTCCGTGCAGGACGCACTGACCAAGCTCGACGGCGTGAACCGCCCGGACCTGCTGGCCGAAGCCATGCTGCGAGCGGCACTGCACTACTGGCGCAGCCTGCAACAGGACGCGGCGGTGACCATGGCCATGCAGACCATGGACATTGCCCAGCGCAGCGGCGACCCCTGGGCGCTGGTGCATGCCGACAGGGCTCTGGGTGTGCTGCACCAGCTGGCGGGGCGGCACCAGGAGGCGGTCGACTACTTCGAGCACATGCGCAACGCCGCCCGCTTCCTGGGCAGCCGCGTGCAGGAGTCCTATGCCATGGAGGGCATGGCAGCAAGCCTGCGCACATTGGACAGGGTCGCTGAGGCCGAGACCCTGTTGAGTGAGGTGCTGGACCTCAAGCAAAAGCTGGGTTCACCCTTCAACATGGCCATCGCCTTCTATGGGTATGCGGATCTGCTGCAGCTCCAACAGCGCCACAGTGAGGCGGTGCAATTTCTGGACCAGGCCCTGGCCATCTATCGGCAACACCCCAACCCCCTGGGCATGTGGTGGGCCTTGCACGCGCGCGGCAGCAACCTGCTGAGGCTGGGGCGCCTGGCGGCTGCCGATGCCGACGCCCAGGCCGCCCTGGCCATAGGCAAGCAGGTCGGGCTCGCCTACATGAAGGCCGAGAGCACCAAGCGCCTGGGGGCCATCGCCGCAGCTCAGGGCGATCACCGCCGTGCCTACGACCTGCTGGCCGAGGCCGACAAGCTCCAGAACGAGCGTGACCAATCCCAGACCAGCGAGCGCATGCTGGAACTCACCCAACGCTACCGCGCCGACAGCCAGCAGCGCCAGATCGACGAACTCAAGGTCCAGGAAGCGCAAAGCGACTTGCAGATGCGGTGGCTGTGGACCGTGTTTGCCGCCAGCGTCGTCCTGCTGGGTTTGACGGCCTACATCCTCATGCGGCAGCAGCGCAACAATGCCCAGCTTGCCAACCTCAACACCCAGTTGCAGCAGTCCCGCAACCAGTTGCAGGCCACCATCCAGGCCATCCCTGACCCGCTTTTCGTGGTCGATCTGGAAGGGCGCTACCTGGACGTGCATGCCTCCCGTCCGGAATTGCTGGCTGCACCGGCTGAAGAATTGCTGGGCAGGAAGCTTTCTGACTTCAAGCCGCCCGCGGTCGCGGAGGCTTGCATGAACGGGTTGCGCAGGGCCCATGAAACCGGGGCCGTGGTGACTGGGTTGGAAATCGAATTGCCTCTTGAGACGGGCAACCGATGGTTCGAATTGTCCATTGCCCCCAAGAAAGGGCGTCCGTTGTCAGACCCGCGCTTTGTGGCCATGTCACGCGACATCACCGATCGCAAACGTGCCGAGCAGCAACTTCACGCCAGCGAACAGATGTTCCGGGCCATCGTCGAACACTCCCCCGACATCATCGTGCGGCTCGACAACCAGTGCCGCCGCATCTACATCAACCCGGCCATGACCAAGCTGGCGGGTGTGGAGCCCTCGCGGTTGTTGGGAAAGACGCCGCTGGAGGCGCTGATGGTCGATACCCCGGAAGCGCGTTCCACCGCGCAGCTGGCCGAGGACTCTGTCCGCGAGGTCATCAGGACCGGCAAGACGCTGGAGAGGGAGACCTTCTGGGGGGTGGTCAACGGGCGGCGGCTGCATTTCTACACGCTGTATGCGCCCGAGTTCGATCAGCATGGCAACGTCACCGGCGTGGTCTCCGTGGCGCGCGACGTCCGTGAACTCAAGGAAAAGGAACTCAACCTGGAAGCCTCGCGCAACATGCTGCGCGTGCTGGCCGCGCGGCGCGACAGCGCGCGCGAGGAAGAGCGCAAGCGCATCGCGCGTGAGATCCATGACGAGCTGGGCCAGATGCTCACGGCCTTCCGCCTCGACGTGGCCACACTCAAGTTCGAGCACGGCGCCAAGGACCCGGCCATTGCCCAGCGCTGCCAGAAACTCATCGACATGACCGACCAGACCATACAGGTCGTGCGAAACATCGCGTCGGCCTTGCGGCCCGCTTCCCTCGACATGGGCATGTCTGCTGCGTTGGAATGGCTGTCCAACGAATTCCAGGTCCGCACAGGCGTGCCGTGCCGGTTGCACGTCGGCCCTGCGCTCGACGGTTTTACCGAAGAACAATCCACGGCGGTGTTCCGCATCGTCCAGGAGTCCCTCACCAACGTGGCGCGTTACGCGCAGGCGCGGCAGGTTGACATCAGCCTGCGGGAGAGCACCGGCGGGTACGTCATGGCCATCAAGGACGATGGCAAGGGCTTTGATCCCGACGGTGTGCGAGGCAGGTCGTTCGGCCTGGTGGGGATACGGGAGCGGGCCCTCATGCTGGGGGGGGACGTTCGCATCGACAGCCGTCCGGGGCAGGGCACCACGGTGGAAGTGGTCATCCCCTCGCCTCGCGGCGGCAGGAGGCTGACAGCATGATCGGGGTTTTGCTTGCAGACGACCACGCGCTGGTGCGCGAGGGCTTGAAGCAGTTGTTTGCGCTGACGACGGACATACGTGTGGAGTCGGAGGCGACGAACGGGGCGCAGGTGCTGGAGGCGCTGCGGCAGCAGAAATTTGACCTGGTGCTGCTGGACATGACGATGCCGGGGATCTCGGGGCCGGACCTGATCGCGCGCATCCGTGTGCAGGAAGGTGCGCCGCCGGTGCTGGTGCTGTCGATGCACAACGAGCCGCAGATAGCGAGGCGTGCGCTGACGGCCGGGGCGAGCGGCTACCTGACGAAGGACAACAACCCGGAGGTGCTGCTGGCGGCGGTGAGGCGAGTGGCGGGGGGCGGGCGGTACCTGGACGCGGCGCTGGCCGAGGCGATGGCGTTCGAGAACACGGCGGTGGCTGTGGCGAGGCCGCCGCACGAGACGCTGTCGGACCGGGAGTTGCAGGTGTTCAGCCTGCTGGCCAGGGGGCTGGGGGTCAACGAGATAGCGCAGGAGCTGTCGATCAGCAACAAGACGGTGTCGACGCACAAGGCGAGGCTGATGGAGAAGCTGGGGCTGTCCACCACCGCCGACATCGTGCGCTACGCAATGTCCTACCGCTTGCTGGAGTAGGAATTTTCCTACCCATCCATCATCAAGTCCTACCCAAAAATCATCCCGGACTGATGGTGCAGGCGGGCACGTGTTGCGATCCTTGGGGCATCTGAACAACCCTGGGAATCGCCGTGAGAATTTCGCCACCCTTCACACCGTGGCTTGGTGGCAAGTCCAAGCTTGCCGCCCGCATCGTCAGCCACTTTCCCGAGCACCAGACCTACGTGGAGCCATTTGGCAGCAGCGCTGCCGTGCTGATGGCCAAGGCCCCCGCCCAGGTCGAGGTCTACAACGACATGGACCTGGGTCTCACCAACCTCTTTCGCGTATTGCGCGACGCCGACCTGTTCAAGCGTCTGGAAGAGGGCTGTCACAACACCGCGTATTCGCGCGCCGAGTTCGAGCTCGCTTCGCAGCCCACGGACGACCCGGTCGAAGCCGCGCGCCGTTTCATCGTCCGCCAGCGCCAGTCGCACGACAGCATGGGCCGGCGCTGGAGCTACAGCGTCGACGATGCAGAGGGCGGGGTGCCGATGTCGGTGAGCCGGTGGCTGACCGGGCTCGACAGGTTGCCTGCCATCCATCACCGCATGCGCCAGGTGCAGATCGAATCCGATGACTGGCGCAGTGTGGTCGACCGCTACGACACCCACCGCACGCTGTTCTACCTGGATCCGGCGCACATGGCCAAGTCGTCCATGCTTGCGCAAAGGCCGTCGGGCCTGACGGAGGAGGATCACCACCACGTCGCGGAGACGGTCCTGCCGCTCAAGGGCATGGTGGTCCTGTCCGGGCACCGGTGCCCAGCTTACGACAGGCTTGAGAAAGCTGGCTGGACGCGGGTCGACTACGACCTGCCGGGCGCCTACGCCAGCTACCGCCGGGAGCGCCCGCAGGAATGCCTGTGGTTCTCACCTTCGGCGCAGCCCCAGGCCGAAGAGCTTTCTTCCACCGAGCGCATGCGCCAGGGGGCCTACATCACCCACCGCCAGCGCACCCTCGTCACCGAAACACAGGTCCTCGACTCCATCTACCGCCTGCGCGCGGCGGGCAAGCGGGTCACGTTCACCGCCGTGGGCAAGGAAATCGGCATGAGCCGCGAACACCTTTGCCGGCGCTACCGCCATCTGTTCGAGGCAGCCTGAGACGCCATCGTCCATGATCTACCACCTTTTGCTTGCAGACGACCACGCGCTGGTGCGCGAGGGCTTGAAGCAGTTGTTTGCGCTGACGACGGACATACGTGTGGAGTCGGAGGCGACGAACGGGGCGCAGGTGCTGGAGGCGCTGCGGCAGCAGAAATTTGACCTGGTGCTGCTGGACATGACGATGCCGGGGATCTCGGGGCCGGACCTGATCGCGCGCATCCGTGTGCAGGAAGGTGCGCCGCCGGTGCTGGTGCTGTCGATGCACAACGAGCCGCAGATAGCGAGGCGTGCGCTGACGGCCGGGGCGAGCGGCTACCTGACGAAGGACAACAACCCGGAGGTGCTGCTGGCGGCGGTGAGGCGAGTGGCGGGGGGCGGGCGGTACCTGGACGCGGCGCTGGCCGAGGCGATGGCGTTCGAGAACACGGCGGTGGCTGTGGCGAGGCCGCCGCACGAGACGCTGTCGGACCGGGAGTTGCAGGTGTTCAGCCTGCTGGCCAGGGGGCTGGGGGTCAACGAGATAGCGCAGGAGCTGTCGATCAGCAACAAGACGGTGTCGACGCACAAGGCGAGGCTGATGGAGAAGCTGGGGCTGTCCACCACCGCCGACATCGTGCGCTACGCCATCACCCACGCCTTGCTGGACTGAAGTGCAACTGCCCCCACGCTCACTTTGTTCGCTGCCCCCCGAGGGGGCTTCAGCCTCCTTGAGACGGCTCGGCGGACGCTGAGATGGACAACAGCCCGTCCACGGACGCCGCCCTGCGGCGCATCCAGTTGCTCGAGGAAGAACTGCAGCAGGTTCGCCGCCATCTTGGCACCGTCATCCAGAATGCGGAGGCGCGGGTACGCCGTTCGCACGACCTGCTGCGCGCCATGGTCTTGCGCCAGGACAGCGAGCGGGAGAACGAGCGCCGCCGTCTGGCGCACGGCATCCACGAGGACCTGGCGCAAAACCTGATGGCCTTGCGCATGGGGCTGGCGCTGCTTGACCTGGATGCTGAGCGTGCTGAGCTGCCAGGGCAGTTGGAAAAGATGCGCCAAGTCGTCGATTCCAGCATCGAGCGCCTGCGCGAGATGGTGAGCATGATCCGGCCCGCGGCACTCAACATGGGCATCGTCGTTGCCTTGCGCTGGCTCGTCGACGATTTCCGCAAAGGCTCCAGGGTCGACATCGAACTCCACTCCCCCGAAGAGCTGCAGCTGGATGACGCGGTGACCACCTTCCTCTTCCGTGCGGCCCAGGAGGCGCTGCTCAACACCGCCATGCACGCCAACGCATCGCGGGTGGAAGTGCACCTCAGCGCGGGCCCCCGCATCTGCGAGTTGCTGGTCAAGGACAACGGACAGGGCTTCGATCTGGATGCCCTTCGCCCCGAAGGCGCGTTCGGGCTCATCCACATGAACGAGCAGGCACGCCACCTGGGCGGTCAGGTCAGCATCAACACCTGTCCGGGTCATGGGGTCCGGGTCCGCATCAAGGTGCCTATGGCGTGAGGCAGCGGGCTGAGTTGTTTGTAGGGATTTTCCCAGCCGAAAGAGGCGTTTCCTTACCCCTCAAATCGGGCGTGACTGATAGTTTTAGCAACAAGAAGCTGCGATGCTAGATCCATCCGGGAATTTTGCGGAAGGTCAATACATGGACTCGGGGTCCACAAACAACAACCACCAAAATGCAGGGCGGAGAGGGACCGTTCGAACCAAGTTGCGCCTGGCCGTCTTCTGGCCGTTTGCCGTGCTGGGCCCGCTGTGGGCGCTGGCGTGTGTCTACGTCGGCGGCCTTGGGCCGCAGGCGCTGGTGCTTGCTGGCGTGTTGCTGTTCGGCACGCTCGTCACCGGCTATCTGCAGGCAACGCGGCGCAAGCGGTCATCCCGCTACTTCACTGACGAAGACGATCAGCTGGACCAGCTGTGCCAAGAGGTGCTGCCCGTCTGGTCCGGGCAGATCGACATGGCGCGCCAGGTCACCGAGGAGTCCATCACCGATCTTGCGCACCGCTTTGCCGGGATTTCCCGGCGGCTGGACTCTGCGGTGGAAGCGTCCAACAAAACCGGCGGACAGGCGCTGGTGGAGCTGCTCAACGAAGCCCACCAGCAACTCGACGCCATTGTTGAATCCCTGCGCCAGGCCGTGTCCACCAAAGATGTGCTCCTGCGCGAGATCAATTCCCTGTCGGGCTACACCTCGTCGCTGCAACGCATGGCCAAGGACGTGGGCGACATCGCCCGGCAGACCAACCTGCTGTCCATCAACGCGGCCATTGAAGCCGCACGCGCAGGCGACGTGGGCAGGGGTTTCGCTGTCGTCGCCGCCGAGGTCCGCAAGCTGTCCAGCCTCTCTGCCGAGACGGGCAAGAAGATCGGCGACACCGTCAACGCCGTCAGCGGTGCCATCGATCACACGCTCAACGTCTCGCGTTCCTTCGCCGAAAAAGACGACGTGCTGGTCAACCAGTCCAGCCAGGTCATCGGTGACGTGGTCACGCGCTTCCAGAACGCCGCCACCGACCTGGCCGACGCGGCCGAATTCCTGCGCCAGGAGAACCATTCCATTGCGGGGGACGTGTCGAGCGTTCTGGTGGCCCTGCAGTTCCAGGACCGCGTCAGCCAGATCTTGCAGCAGGTGCAGGGTGACACCCAGCGTCTGCAGGAGCAGCTCCAGCGCAACGAGCAGGACAAGGCTGCGGGCCAGGGTGTCCAGCCCTTCGACGTGGCCGCCTGGAAAGACCAGATGGCCCGCGCCTACACCATGCCCGAGCAAATGGCCGTCCACCACGGCGGCGCGGCCAAGCCTGCGGCGGCCGCTGCCGAAATCACCTTCTTCTGAACCGGAGACCACATGTCCAAGACCATTCTCATCGTCGATGACTCGGCATCCCTGCGCCAGGTCGTCAACATCGCCCTCACGGGGGCCGGCTACAGCGTCGTCGAGGCGCGCGACGGACAGGACGCCCTGGCCAAGCTCGACGGCCGCAAGGTGCACCTGATCATCAGCGACGTGAACATGCCCAACATGGACGGCATCACCTTCGTCAAGGCCGCCAAGCAGATGCCGCTGTACAAGTTCACGCCAGTGATCATGCTCACCACCGAGGCGGGCGAAGCCAAGATGAACGAAGGCAAGCTGGCGGGCGTGAAGGCCTGGGTCGTCAAACCCTTCCAGCCCGCGCAGATGCTCACCGCGGTCTCCAAGCTCATCCTCCCTTGAGGAGCCAGCCATGACCAGCGACACAGCACAAACCGTTGCCACAGCGCCTGTCCAGACAGCCTTGGTCTTGAGCGGCGAGTTCAACATCTTCACGGCAACGGCCACCAAGGCCCAACTGGTCGAGGCCGTGCAGCAAGCTGCCGACGGCGCAGACGTCGACGTGGACCTGTCGGGCGTGACCGAAATCGACTCCGCCGGCCTGCAACTCATGGTCATGGCCAAGCGCGACGCCGCCCGCCAGAACAAGCGCGTGCGTTTCGTCAGGCACAGCGAAGCGGTGGTGGACCTCATCGAGCTGTGCGACCTGGCCGGTCAGCTCGGCGACCCCTTGCTCATCGGCCCCAAGAACTGAGGAAATCATGTCATGAACCTCGACGACGCCCTCAAGACCTTCGTGATCGAAAGCCGCGAACTCCTGCTGACCATGGAGGAATCGCTGCTGCGCCTGGAGCAGGTGCCCGACGATGCCGACCTCATCAACGCCATCTTCCGCGCGGCGCACACCATCAAGGGGTCGGCGGGCTTGTTTGGCCTGGACGGGTTGGTGGCGTTCACGCACCACGCCGAAAACGTGCTCGACATGGTGCGCGCGGGCGACTTGCGCATCACCGACGACCTGGCCGCGCTGCTGCTGCAGGTGTGCGACCACCTGGGCGTGCTCATCGACCACGTGGAACACGGGCAGGCCGACGACGAGCCCACGCGCGAGCGCAGCGCCAGCCTGATCATCAGCCTGCAGGGGTTTGCGGCCGAGGCCGGGGCGCCTGCCGCGCACGCCGCAGCCAGCCAGAACGTACCGGCGGAAGCCGCCAACCCGTTCGTGCGCACCGGCGGGCCGGGGGCCGAAACCGACAATTGGCACATCTCCCTGCGCTTCGGGCGCGACGTGCTGCGCAACGGCATGGACCCGCTGTCCTTCGTGCGTTACCTCAACACCTTCGGCAACATCGTCGCCATCGTCACCCTGACCGACGACATCCCCGCGGCAGAGGACATGGACCCCGAGTCCTGCTACCTGGGCTTCGAGATCAGCTACCAGACCAGCGCCGACAAGGCCACGGTGGAAGGGGCTTTCGAGTTCGTGCGCGACGACGCCAAGGTCAGCATCCTGCCGCCGCACAGCAAGGTGGTCGAATACTTCGAGCTCATCCAGAGCCAGCCCGAGGAGGAGATGCTGCTGGGTGAGATACTGGTGCGCTGCGGCACGCTCACTCGTGCCGAGCTGGACGCAGCGCTCAAGATGCAGGCCAGCGCGCAGGTGGCCGCGAAAGACAGCGGCGAACCCGTCCCCACCATCGGCCAGGTGCTGGTGGCGCAGCACGTGGTGCAACCGGCCGTGGTCAGCGCTGCCCTGCAAAAGCAGCAGCAGGTCAAGCAGAACCGGGGCGGCGAGGCGGGCCTCATCCGCGTCAACGCCGACAAGCTCGACGAGCACATCAACCTCATCGGCGAACTCATCATTGCCGCCGCAGGCATCAACCTGTCGGCGCTCAAGAGCGGCCTGCCCGAACTGCAAGAAGCCGCCGAGTTGATGAACCGGCTGGTGGAAGACGTGCGCGATTCGGCACTGCAACTGCGCATGGTGCAGATCGGCGCCACCTTCAACAAATTCCAGCGCGTGGTGCGCGACGTTTCCAAGGAGCTGGGCAAGGACATCCGCCTGGAGATCAGCGGCGCCGAGACCGAACTCGACAAGACCGTGGTCGAGAAGATCGGCGACCCGCTCACCCACCTGGTTCGCAACTCCATGGACCACGGCATCGAGCCGCAGGAGGTGCGCGTCGCGCGCGGCAAGCCTGCCCATGGCACGCTCAAGCTCAACGCCTACCACGACTCCGGCAGCATCGCCATCGAGGTGTCTGACGACGGCGGCGGTCTCAACAAGCAGAAGATCCTGGCCAAGGCCATCGAGCGCGGCATCGTCAAACCCGACCAGGTGCTGACCGACAACGAAGTCCACAACCTCATCTTCGAGCCCGGCTTCTCCACCGCCGACCAGATCAACAACCTCTCCGGCCGTGGCGTGGGCATGGACGTGGTCCGCCGCAACATCACCGACCTGCGCGGCACGATCGAAATCGTCAGCAACGAAGGCGTGGGCTCCACCATGCGCATCCGCCTGCCGCTCACGCTGGCCATCATCGACGGCTTCCTGGTGGCGGTGGGGGATTCGTCCTTCATCATCCCGCTGGAACTGGTGGTGGAGTGCGTGGAACTGTCGCAGGCAGAAGTGCAGGCCGCGCATGGCCGTCGGCAGATCAACCTGCGCGGCGAAGTGTTGCCCTTCATCCGGCTCAAGGAACTCTTCAACATCAACGAACTTCCTTCCACGGCGACTGCCACCCAACTCCCGGCGGGCACCCTCCCCGCCGGGGGCGCCGAAGGCCTTCGGGCCAACCGGCGCGAGAACATCGTGGTCGTGCAGTACGCCGGGCAGCGCGCCGGCCTGGTGGTGGACACCCTGCAGGGCGAATACCAGACCGTCATCCGCCCGCTGGGCGCCGTGTTCAACGGGCTGCAGGGTGTCAGCGGTTTCACCATTCTGGGCAGCGGGCGCGTCGCGCTCATTTTGGACGTGCCCGGCCTGGTGCGGCGCGTGGCCGGTCAGGAATCCCGGCGTTCAGGGCATCCAGTGACCGCTCCCAGCGCCTCCAGGACCTTGTCTCTGGCGCATTGATTTCAATTACATCTATATCCAAGGAAGACATCATGTTCAAGAACATGCGCATCGCGTCCAAGCTGGCATTGGGCTTTGGCCTGGTGCTGGTCCTGCTGGGCGTTATCGCTTATATCGGCATCACTCGAATGGCAGCGGTACAGGCGAATTTTGAAAAGGTCACCAGCGACAACAACGTGAAGACCGCACTGGCCAATGACATGCGGGACCAGATCAACGACACAGCACGCGCGGTCCGCAACATGATGTTGAGCAACGACCTGACCTATACCAAGGGGCAGGCGGCAAATCTTTTGAAGTCTCGCGAGAACTACAACGTTTCGCGCGACAAGTTGCAGTCCATGCTGGTGCTGGACGCCGGTAAAAAGATCATGGCCGAGATCAACGATGGCCAGGCCAAGGCAACGCCGCTGGTTGACAAGGTCATGGAGCTGGCCAGTGCCAACAAGAACGCCGAGGCGGCGGAGATGTTGCTGAAAGAGGTGGTGCCGGTCCAGAACAAATGGCTCGAAAGCCTGGATGCCATGGTCGAGCAGCAAGAGGAGTTCACGGAAGAGTTGGTGAAGGAGTCGACGCGGGGTTATGCGGCGGCTTTCAACCTCATGCTGGGGTTGGCCGCATCGGCGGTATTGGCGGGTGTGGTGCTGGCATGGATCATCACGCGCAGCATCACCAAGCCGCTGAACGAATCGGTGGCCGTGGCCAGCGCCATCGCTTCGGGCGACCTGAGCAGCAAGATCGAGGTGGACTCGAAGGAGGAAACCGGTCAGCTCAAGGCTGCGATGCAGCGCATGCAGGCCACGTTGCAGGGGCTGATCGACGAGATGAACCGCATGAGCACCGAGCACGACCGCGGCGACATCGACGTCAACATCGACGCAGCCAGGTTCCAGGGCGCCTTCAAGGCCATGGGCGAAGGCGTCAACAACATGGTCAACGGCCACATCGCCGTCAAGAAAAAAGCCATGGCCTGCATCCAGCAGTTCGGCGAGGGCAACCTCGACGCCTCCCTGGAGCAGTTCCCCGGCAAGAAGAAATTCATCAACGACACCATCGAACAGCTGCGCGCCAACCTGCGCCGCATCGTCTCCGAGATCCAGGACCTCACCGCCGCCGCCAACAAGGGCGACTTCAGCGTCAAGCTCGAGCTGGCGGGCAAGAAAGGCTTCCCCCGAACCCTCTCCGAACTGCTCAACCAGCTGAGCGACACGGTGGACACCGCCTTCAAGGACACCATCTACGTGGCCGAGGCGCTGGAGCGCGGCGACCTCACGCGCACCGTCACCCGCGACTACCAGGGTGCCTTCGACCAGGTCAAACAAAGCCTGAACAACACCGTGGCCAAACTCGCCCAGACCATCAGCGAGGTCAACGCCACCACCGACACCATCGCCAGCGCCACCC
>CBKZAG010000033.1:0-21508 GCA_966692625.1 uncultured Comamonadaceae bacterium | reverse complement strand
CCCACCACCTCCACCATGCTGTTCCTGGTGCGCAACGGCAACCCCAAGAACATCAAGGACTGGGACGACCTGATCAAGCCCGGCGTACAAGTGGTGGTTGTGAACCCCAAGACCGGTGGCAACGGCCGCATGGCCTACCTGGCCGCATGGGGCTACGTGCGCAGCAAGGGCGGCAGCGACGCCGACGCGCAGGACTTCGTGAGCAAGCTCTACAAGAACGTGCCCGTGCTGGCACGCGGCGGGCGTGACGCCACCGGCATCTTCCTGCAGCGCAACATCGGCGACGTGCTGGTGACCTTCGAGTCCGAAGTCGTGTCCGTGGACAACGAATTCGGCAAGGGCAAGGTCGATGCCATCCACCCCAGCGCCTCCATCGTGGCCGAGAACCCGGTCGCCATCGTCGAGCGCACTGTGGCCAAGAAGGGCACCGCCGCCGACGCCAAGGCCTACCTAGACTTCCTCTACAGCCCCGAAGGGCAGGAAATCGCCGCCAAGCACAACATCCGTCCGCGCAACGAAGCCGTGCTCAAGAAGTACGCCAGCGCCTTCAAGCCCATCAAGTTCTTCACGGTGGAGCAGTACTTCGGTTCGCTGGCTGAAGCACAGAAAGTGCACTTCAACGACGGCGGCCAGTTCGACAAGCTCTACACCCAGGGCCGCTGAGCATGAGCCAAGTTCTGGCAACACAGCCTGCGGGCGCACGGCGCCCAAACCGGCGCAGCGTGCTGCCCGGCTTCAACCTGACGCTGGGCTACTCCATCCTGTACCTGAGCCTGATCGTGCTGATCCCGCTGTCGGCACTGGTGCTCAAGACCTTTACGCTCACCTGGCCGCAGTTCTGGGAGGCGGTGACCGCGCCCCGCGTACTGGCCTCGTATCGCTTGACCTTCGGCGCGTCGCTGATCGCGGCACTGGTGAACGTGGTGTTCGGCCTGCTGGTGGCGTGGGTGCTGGTGCGCTACAGCTTTCCGGGCAAGAAGATCGCCGACGCGCTGGTGGACCTGCCCTTCGCCCTGCCCACGGCGGTGGCGGGCATCTCGCTCACGGCCCTGCTGGCGGGCAACGGCTGGATCGGGCAGTACCTGGAGCCGCATGGCATCCAGCTCGCCTTCAACCCGAATGGCGTGGTCATCGCGCTCATCTTCATCGGTCTGCCCTTTGTGGTGCGCACAGTGCAACCCGTGCTGGAAGACGCCGAGAAAGAACTCGAAGAAGCCGCCACCTGCCTGGGTGCCACGCGCTGGCAAACCTTCACCAAGGTCATCTTCCCCTCCATCATGCCGGCGCTGCTCACTGGCTTTGCCATGGCATTCGCGCGCGCGGTGGGTGAATACGGTTCGGTCATCTTCATCGCAGGCAACATGCCCATGGTTTCGGAAATCACGCCGCTCATCATCATCGGCAAGCTGGAACAGTACGACTACGCTGGTGCCACCGCTGTGGCCACGGTCATGCTGGCCATCTCCTTCGTGCTGTTGCTCATCATCAACGGGCTGCAAGGCTGGCAGCGCAAGCGCGCCACGGGGGGCCGTGCATGAGCGCCGCACCCGCAAACAAAGCCTCCACGCGCAGTGCGCGCAAGGGCACCACCGAAGCCGCCTGGGTGCGCTACACGCTCATCGGCCTGGCGCTGGTGTTCATGTTCCTGTTCCTGGTGCTGCCGCTGGCCGCCGTGTTCACCGAGGCGCTGCGCAAAGGCGTCGAGGGCTACCTGGAGGCCCTGAAGGAACCCGACGCCTGGTCCGCCGTGCGGCTGACGCTGCTGACGGCCCTGGTCGCCGTGCCGCTGAACCTGATGTTCGGCGTGGCCGCAGCCTGGGCCATCGCCAAGTACGAGTTCCGGGGCAAGTCATTCCTTACCACGCTGGTGGACCTGCCGTTCTCGGTGTCGCCAGTGGTGGCGGGTCTCATCTACGTGCTGGTCTTCGGCGCGCAAGGCTGGCTGGGCCCCTGGCTGGCCGAGCACGACATCAAGATCGTCTTCGCCGTGCCGGGCATCATCCTGGCCACCATCTTCGTCACCTTCCCCTTCATTGCGCGCGAACTCATTCCGCTGATGCAGGCACAAGGCAACGAAGAGGAACAGGCCGCCATCGTGCTGGGCGCCACCGGGTGGCAAACGTTTTGGCGTGTAACGCTGCCCAACATCAAGTGGGGCCTGATCTACGGCGTGATTCTGTGCAACGCGCGCGCCATGGGCGAGTTCGGGGCGGTCAGCGTGGTTTCGGGCCACATCCGCGGGCAGACCAACACCATGCCGCTGCACGTGGAAATTCTTTACAACGAATACCAGTCGGTGGCTGCCTTCGCCGTGGCCTCGCTGCTGGCGCTGCTGGCCCTGGTCACGCTGGTCATCAAGTCTGTGGCCGAGTGGCGCATGGAGCGCGAGATGAAGGCGCTGAGCGAGCCGCCTCCCGAGCGGCCCGCGCCCGCCAGCCAAGCTGCTTGAAAACGCAGCGCAAGGAACGAACATGAGCATCGAGATTCGCAACGTCAACAAACACTTCGGCAACTTCCACGCGCTGCGCGACGTGAATCTGGACATCGGGTCCGGCGAGTTGCTGGCGCTGCTGGGCCCATCGGGCTGCGGCAAGACCACCCTGCTTCGCATCATCGCCGGGCTGGAAACACCGGACACCGGCAGCATCCTCTTCAGCGGCGAAGACACCACCGACGTTCACGTGCGCGAGCGCAACGTGGGCTTCGTCTTCCAGCACTACGCGCTGTTCCGCCACATGAGCGTGTTCGAGAACGTGGCCTTCGGCCTGCGCGTCAAGCCGCGCGGCCAGCGCCCCAGCGAAGCGCAGATCAAGGCCAAGGTGCATGAACTGCTGAGCCTGGTACAGCTGGACTGGCTGGCCGACCGCTACCCGGCGCAACTTTCCGGCGGGCAGCGCCAGCGCATTGCCCTGGCACGCGCGCTGGCCGTGGAGCCCAAGGTGCTGCTGCTGGACGAGCCCTTCGGCGCGCTGGACGCCAAGGTGCGCAAGGAACTGCGCCGCTGGCTGCGCCGCCTGCACGACGAACTGCACGTGACCAGCATCTTCGTGACGCACGATCAGGAAGAAGCGCTGGAAGTGGCCGACCGTGTGGTGCTGATGAACCAGGGCGTGGTGGAACAGGTAGGCACCCCGCAGGACGTGTGGGACCATCCCGCCAGCCCCTTTGTCTATGGTTTCCTGGGCGATGTGAACCTGTTCCACGGCCGTGCGCATGAAGGCCTGCTGCACCTGGAAGGCGTGGCCATCGATTCGCCCGAACACGCCCAGGCGCGCGACGCCAAGGCCTTTGCCTACGTGCGCCCGCACGACCTGGAAGTGGAACGCTACAGCCCGGGCGCCACCGGCATCGTGGCCGAACTGCAACGCGCCATCGTCGTGGGCCCCATCGCCCGGTTGGAACTGTGGCCGGAGAACCCTCAGCAACCCGATGGCCATGATCCGCTGATTGAAGCCCAGATCACGGCCGAACGCTTCCGGGCGCTGGGTCTGAAAGAGGGCGACAAACTGATCGTGTCGCCACGCAAGGCCAAGGTGTTCCTGCAGCCGCAGAACTGAACGTCAAACAGCAAACAAAAAGCCCGCCGTCGCAAGACTGGCGGGCTTTTTTGACGAAACTGGGAAGCCGTATCAGGCGTGCTGCACCGCGCGCAGGCGGATCGAATACTCGCGCAGCGCAGCAATGCCGCTTTCCTCGGCACGGCGGCACCAAGCCTGCAGGTCCTTGGCCAGTTGCTCACGCGTCACGTGGGTGTTGGACCACAGTTGGCGCAGCTCCTCGCGCATGGCGTGCATCTTGGCCAGTGTGGGGTTCTGGGCACGCACCTGCTCAACCTTGGCCTTGTACTTGGCCGGCACCTTGTCGTCGTCGCGGTGCAGCCAGCGGCGGGCGGCTTCCAGCACGGACACGTCAGCGCGCTTGGCCTTCATGGCGTCCAGTTCGGCCTGCACGGTGGCGCGCATCTGGCGGGCGTAACCAGCCATCACCTCGTAGCGGTTGGCGATGATCGCCTCCAGCGTCTTCTCGTCGGCCACGGGCTTCACGTCGCCAAAGGCCAGCTTGGGCGGTGTCTTCTTGGGTTTGGCCAGGCCAAACTTGGCCAGAATGCTGATGTACAACCAGCCAATGTCAAATTCGTAGGGTTTGACCGAGAACTTGGCAGACGTGGGGTAGGTGTGGTGGTTGTTGTGCAACTCTTCGCCACCAATGATGATGCCCCAGGGGAACACGTTGGTGCTGGCGTCGGTGGCCTCGAAGTTACGGTAACCCCAGAAGTGGCCGATGCCGTTGACCACGCCAGCCGCCCAGAAGGGAATCCAGGCCATCTGCACAGCCCACACGGCCAAGCCCAGCGCGCCGAACAGCGCCACGTCAATGATCAGCATGGCGCTGACACCCAGGCGGGAGTACTTGGTGTAGACGTTGCGCTCGACCCAGTCGTCGGGCGTGCCGTGACCGTAGCGCTCCATCGTTTCCTTGTTCTTGGCTTCGGCGCGGTACAGCTCCGCACCTTCCCAGAACACCTTCTTGATGCCGAACACCACGGGGCTGTGGGGGTCGCCTTCCTGTTCGCACTTGGCGTGGTGCTTGCGGTGGATGGACGCCCACTCCTTGGTGAGCATGCCCGTGGTCATCCACAGCCAGAAGCGGAAGAAGTGCGACACGGCAGGGTGCAGGTCCAGCGCGCGGTGGGCCTGGTGGCGGTGCAGGAACAGCGTGACGCTGACGATAGTGATGTGGGTCATCACCAGCGCGACGATCAACACCTGCCACCACGTGGCACCGGAAAGGCCCTGAGACAGGAAACCGATCAACCCGTTCCAGCCCGATTCAAACACAGACATGTATGTCCTTTGGAAAAACAAAAACTCACCCTGCAGTGCCCCATTTCAAGGGGCCGCGAGAGGCATAACCAGCGATTTTAGGGCGCAAGGCCAAAATCGCCAAGCGCCACTCGTCAGGCATTTCGCGGCAATTGCCGAGAGTTCAAGGCTTTTTATTCCAGACAGCCGCAAAAAAGCCGTCGGTTCCATGCAGATGCGGCCACAAGCGCAGGTAGCCGCCACGGCACAAGCCCTCCGCGTCTTCGACACCGGCACGCGTCAACAGTTCCTCTGCGGGCACGGGTACAAAATCCCGGTGTGCGGCGGTGAAGGCCTGAGCGACCGCCTCGTTCTCTTCCTCCAGCAGGCTGCAGGTGGCATAGACCAACCGGCCGCCGGGCTTGACGAGCCTTGCCGCGCTGGCCAGGATGCGCCCCTGCAATTCAGCCAGTTCCGCCACGCCCCCGGGCGACTGGCGCCATTTCAGGTCGGGGCTGCGGCGCAGCGTGCCCAGGCCGGAACAAGGCGCATCCACCAGCACACGGTCCAGCTTGCCGGCCAGCCGGTTGAGGCGTTCGTCCCGCTCGTGCGCAATGGCCATGGGGTGCACGTTGCTCAAGCCGCTGCGGGCCAGGCGTGGCTGAATGGCCTCCAGCCGGTGCGCGGAGGTGTCCATGGCGTACAGCCGCCCAGTGCCACGCATGGCGGCGCCCAAGGCCAGTGTCTTGCCGCCCGCACCGGCACAGAAGTCCGCCACCATCTCGTTGCGCTTGGGCTCCATCAGCAGCACCAGCAACTGTGAGCCTTCGTCTTGCACCTCTACAGCGCCTTCGGTGTAGAGCGGGAGTTTGTGCAGAGAGGGCTTGCCCTGCAGGCGCACCCCCAACGGCGCATAGGGGGTGGGCTCGGCGGGCATGCCTGCTTCCTGCAAGGCGCGCAACACCGCCGGGCGCTTGGTCTTCAAGGCATTTACGCGCAAGTCCAAGGTGGCGGGCACGTTCAGCGACGCCGCCAGCGCATCAAAACCCTCGCCCACCTGCGCCTGCAAGCGTTCGGCCAGCCAGTTGGGCAGCAGGTGGCGCGCCTCTGGCGGCAGCACTGTTTCGTCAGCCTTCGCGGCTTGTACCAACCAGGCGCGCTCGTCGTCGGTGCAAGCGGCATCGCGCCACTCTGGGTCGCCCTTGAAGGCCAGCAATGCCAGGCGGCGCGCCACGGCGGCTGGCGGCGTGCCTTTGGGCAAACCGCCCTCGCCTTGCCGGGCCAGCCATTCCAGCCGGGGCTTCTCGCGCAGCACGGTGTAAACCGTGTCCGACAAGGTTTGCCGCTCGCGCGGCCCCAGGTGGTGATGCTCGCGGAAATAACGCGCCACGGTGGCGTCGGCGGGGTGCTGAAACGTCAACACCTGCGCCACCAGTGCGGCACAGGCTTCAAAAAAGGCTTTCGGGTGCATGGCCTGGATTGTCCGAGATAATCCCGCCCCATGTCCGAAATTGAAAATCAGGTGCGCCGCCGCCGCACCTTCGCCATCATCTCCCACCCCGACGCGGGTAAAACCACCCTCACCGAGAAGCTGCTGCTGTTCTCGGGCGCCATCAACATCGCCGGCTCGGTGAAGGCGCGCAAGGCCGCGCGCCACGCCACGTCCGACTGGATGGAGATTGAAAAGCAGCGCGGCATCTCAGTGGCATCCAGCGTGATGCAGATGGAGTACCGCGACTGCGTCATCAACCTGCTGGACACCCCGGGCCACCAGGACTTCAGCGAAGACACCTACCGCGTGCTCACCGCCGTGGACGCGGCGCTGATGGTGATTGACGCGGCCAACGGCGTGGAGCCGCAGACCCGGCGTCTGCTGCAAGTCTGCCGCGCGCGCAACACGCCCATCCTCACCTTCGTGAACAAGATGGACCGCGAGGTGCAGGCGCCGCTGGACGTGATGGACGAGATCGAACGCGAACTCGGCATGACGGTGGTGCCCTTCACCTGGCCGGTGGGCATGGGCAAGCTGTTCCACGGCGTGTACGACCGCCGCAGTGACCAGATGCGCGTGTTCACCGCCGGTGAAGACCGCGCTGGCGGCGACGAGGAAGTGCTGGCCGGACAGGACAACTCCGAAACCGCCCGGCGCTTCGGCCTGGAATGGCAGCAGGCCAAGGACGAGTTGGAACTGGTGGAGGGCGCTTCCCCCGCCTTTGACGAAGCCGAATTCCTGGCAGGCAAGCAGACCCCCATGCTGTTCGGCTCGGCCATCAACAACTTCGGCGTGCGCGAAGTGCTGGACGCGCTGGTGGACCTGGCCCCGCCCCCAGGCCCCAAACCCGCCATCCAGCGCGTGGTGGAGCCCGTTGAACCCAAGTTCAGCGGCGTGGTGTTCAAGATCCAGGCCAACATGGACCCGGCGCACCGCGACCGCATCGCCTTCGTGCGTGTGGCCAGCGGCCACTTCGAGCGCGGCATGAAATTGAAGGTGGTGCGCAGCGGCAAGGAGCTGCGCCCCAACACCGTGGTGAGCTTCCTGAGCCAGCGGCGTGAACTGCTGGACGAGGCGTACGCCGGCGACATCATCGGCATTCCCAACCACGGCGTTCTGCAGTTGGGCGACACCCTGACCGAAGGCGAACAGCTGCAATTCACCGGCCTGCCCTTTTTCGCGCCCGAAATCATCCGCAGCGTGGAAGTGGCCGACCCGCTGCGCGGCAAGCAACTCAAGGCCGGCCTGACGCAGTTGGGTGAAGAAGGCGCGATCCAGGTGTTCCGCCCTATGGCGGGCTCCATCCTGATGCTGGGTGCCGTGGGTCAGCTGCAGTTCGAGGTGGTGCAGCACCGTCTGGAAGCCGAATACGGCGTGAAGGCACGCATTACCCACAGCCCCTACCAAGTGGCGCGCTGGGTCACCTGCCCGCCCGAAAACGGCGGCGAGACAGAACTCAAGCGCTTCATCGACGCCAACATCCACCGCATGGCCTGGGACGCGGTGGACGCGCCCGCCATTCTGGTGGACCACAACGCCACGTTGCGCGCCGTGGAAGCCAACTGGCCCAAGATCCAGTTCCATGCCATGCGCGAGCACGCGGGCCTGGTGTTCCACAAGAGCGTCTGACCGCCGATGAAGCTGTTTGCACCGCTGTACGCGCGCGCCATGCGCTGGGCGCGCCACCGCCATGCGCCCTGGTACCTGGGCGGACTGAGTTTCGTGGAGTCGTCCTTCTTTCCGATTCCACCAGACGTGATGCTCGCCCCCATGTGCCTGGCGCAGCCGGAAAAAGCCTGGCGCTTTGCCTGGCTCACCACATTGACTTCAGTGCTGGGCGGCTTGCTCGGCTACCTGATCGGCATGGTGGCTTTCGCCTCCATTGAGCCCTGGCTGCAGACGAGCAAGTATTGGGCACCCTACCAGACGGCGCTGGCGTGGTTTGGTGAGTGGGGCGTGCTGGCGGTGTTCATCGCGGGTTTCTCGCCCATCCCCTACAAGGTGTTCACCATTGCCGCCGGGGTGCTGTCCATGGCCTTGCTGCCGTTCACACTGGCGTCGTTCGTGGGGCGTGGGGCACGCTTCTTCCTGGTGGCGGGGCTCATGCGCTGGGGCGGCGCGCGCATGGAGGCCGAACTCCACAGGCACATCGACCGCATAGGCTGGGCCACCGTGGCCCTGGTTGCGGTGGGCGCGGCAGCCTACGCCCTGCGTTAAGCCTCCGCGTCAACGCTACGCCAGCAAGCGCTCCACGGCACGGGGGTAGATGATGTGCTCCTGCGTGAGCACGCGCGCGGCCAGCGCCTCGGGCGTGTCCCCCGGCAACACTGGCACCACAGCCTGGTCCAGGTACTCGCCATGGTCCAATTCGGCGGTGACGCGGTGCACCGTGGCGCCGGCAAAACGGCAGCCCGCGTCAATGGCGCGCTGATGGGTATGCAGGCCCGGAAATGCGGGCAGCAATGACGGGTGGATGTTGACCAGCCTGCCTTCGTAGTGCGCCACAAAGCCTGGTGTGAGGATGCGCATGAACCCCGCCAGCACCACCAAGGCCGGGTGACCCTGCGGATCGAACCCGTCGATGACACGAGCCAGTTCGGCATCGAAAGCCTCGCGCGAATCGAAACCCTTGTGGTCCACCACGGCGGTGGCAATACCGTGTTCGCGGGCAAAGTCCAACCCCTTGGCGCTTGCGCGGTTGCTCACCACGGCCGCCACGCGGGCACCCAGGCGTTCGGCCCAGCGCTGCTGCTGCGCCGCACGCACGATGGCGGCCATGTTCGACCCCGTGCCGGAGATGAGGATGACGATGTTCTTGTCTGTCTGGGAAGGCATGGGGCAGGAGTGTAAATGTCACGGGCCGGACAACCCAAAATCGAACGCGCGTGCTAAAAACCCGCAGCAAAGGAGATACCCATGGATCTGGCATTCACCCCCGAGGAACAGGCCTTCCGCGCCGAAGTGCGCGCCTGGGTCAGGGAGAACCTGCCCCGGCACATCGCAGAGAAGGTGCACAACGCACAGCGCCTGACACGCGACGACATGCAAGGCTGGGCCCGGATACTCGGCAGAAAGGGCTGGCTGGGCTACGGCTGGCCCAAACAGTTTGGCGGGCCGGGCTGGAACGCCGTGCAAAAGCACCTGTTCGAAGAAGAATGCGCACTGGCGGGCGCGCCCCGCATAGTGCCCTTCGGGCCGGTCATGGTGGCACCCGTCATCATGGCCTTCGGCAACGCCGAACAGCAAAGGCGCTTCCTGCCTGGCATTGCCAGCGGGGACGTGTGGTGGAGCCAGGGCTACAGCGAGCCGGGCGCCGGTTCCGACCTGGCCAGCCTGAAGACCCGCGCCGAGCGCGTGGGCGACAAATACATCGTCAACGGCCAGAAAACCTGGACCACACTGGGCCAGTACGGCGACTGGATCTTCTGCCTAGTGCGCACCGCCACCGAAGGCAAGCCGCAAACCGGCATCAGCTTCCTGCTGATCGACATGAAGAGCCCCGGCATCACCGTGCGCCCGATCAAGCTGCTCGACGGCGAACACGAGGTCAACGAGGTGTGGTTCGACAACGTGGAAGTGCCCGCCGACAACCTGATTGGTGAGGAGAACAAGGGCTGGACCTACGCCAAGCACCTGCTGAGCCACGAGCGCACCAACATTGCCGACGTGAACCGCGCCAAGCGCGAGCTGGAGCGGCTCAAGCGCATTGCCAAAACCGAAGGCGTGTGGGACGACCTGCGTTTTCGCGACCAGATCGCTCTGCTGGAGGTGGACATCGTGGCGCTGGAGATGCTGGTGCTGCGCGTGCTGAGCGCGGAAAAGTCGGGCAGGAACTCCCTGGACATTGCGGGCCTGCTCAAGATCAGGGGCAGCGAAATCCAGCAGCGCTACACGGAGCTGATGATGCTGGCCGCAGGCCCTTTCAGCCTGCCCTTCATTTTCGAAGCCATGGACGCTGGCTGGCAAGGCGACTTCCCCGGCGGCGTGGTGGCCAACGCGCCCCTGGCGGCCAACTACTTCAACATGCGCAAGACCACCATCTACGGCGGCAGCAACGAAGTGCAACGCAACATCGTGGCGCAGACCGTGCTGGGCTGAGGAGAACACACATGGACTTCGACTTTTCCGACGATCAGGAACAACTGCGCGACGCCGTGCGCCGCTGGGTGGACAAGGGCTACACCTTCGAACGCCGCCGTGCTGCGGTGGCCAATGGCGGCTTCGACCGCAACGCCTACCGTGAACTGGCCGAACTGGGCCTGTGCGGCCTGTATGTGAGCGACGAACACGGCGGCATGGCCATGGGCCCCGTGGAAGGCATGGTGGCGATGGAGGAACTGGGGCGAGGCCTGGTGCTGGAGCCGCTGGCCCAGACGCTGATAGCCTCTGGCGTGCTGGGCGGCCATGCAGGCGCTGAACTGCAAGGCGAGTGGCTGCCCCGCATGGCTTCTGGCGAGGCGCTGGTCGTGCAGGCCCACCAGGAACGCGGTTTGCGCCACCATCTGGGTGCCGTCAACACCCACGCCACCGCGACCGCGGGCAACTGGACCGTCAGCGGCACCAAGAGCATCGTGCCCGCTGGCGATTTAGCCGACGCATGGCTGGTGCCCGCACAAACCGAGCAAGGCTTGGCCCTGTTCCTGGTGGAGCGCGGCGCCAGTGGCGCCCAGGCCAGCGGCTACCTCACGCAGGACGGCAGCCGCGCCGCCGAAGTGGTGTTCCGAAACTCCCCCGCGCAACTGATCACAACCGACGGCCAGACCGCGCTGGAACATGCCGCAGACATCGGCATTGCCGCCGTGTGCGCCGAAGCCGTGGGCGTGATGGACAAGACCCTGGCGCTAACCACCGAGTACCTGAACACCCGCAAGCAGTTCGGCGTGCCCATTGCCAGCTTCCAGGCGCTGCGTCATCGCGTGGCAGACATGAAGATGCAGCTGGAACTGGCCCGCAGCATGAGCTACTACGCCAGTCTCAAGCTCAACGCGCCAACGGGTGAACGTCGCCAGGCCATCGCACGCGCCAAGGTGCAACTCGGCCAGTCCATGCGCTTCGTCGGGCAGCAGGCAGTGCAGTTGCACGGCGGCATTGGCGTCACGGACGAATACATCGTCAGCCACTGCTTCAAGAAGCTCACACAACTGGAGTTGACCTGGGGCGACACGCTGCACCACCTGGGCGAGGTGTCGGCGCGGATGCAGGACACGGCCAGCGTGTTCGCCTGACACCTGATGCGCCGCCCGCGCCGCCAGGGGATGGAAAGTGCGTTAGACTCGCGCCGGGTGCTGCCCCATCCGGGGCTGCAGGTTCATGCGAAGGTCGGGCCGCCTCGCAGCATTCGTTCGCGCCCATGACCCCAACCCTGATGCAGATCATCGGCACAACCCTGTTCGGGCTGGCCGTCATCCACACCTTCTCCACCAAATTCTTCGAGCGGCTGGCCCACACCCAGCCGCGCCATGCTGGCATTTGGCATCTGCTGGGCGAGGTGGAGGTTGTCTTCGGCTTCTGGGCCATGGTGCTCATGGTTTTCATGTTCGCCGTGGTCGGCAAGACGGAAGCCACGGCATACATCGACAGCCGCAATTTCACCGAGCCGATGTTCGTGTTCGTGATCATGGTGATCGCGGGCACCCGGTCTGTGCTGCAGTTTGCGGGCTCTCTCGTCAGGCTGACAGCAACGTTCCTGCCGCTGCCCCGTGGCATGGCGCTGTACTTCCTGACCCTGGCGATGGTGCCCCTGCTGGGCTCCTTCATCACTGAGCCAGCCGCCATGACCCTGGCGGCGCTGATGCTGCGCGACACGCTGCTGGCCCGGCCGGTGTCGCGGGCGCTGAAGTACTCCACCGTGGGCGTGCTCTTCGTCAACGTGTCGATTGGCGGGACGCTGACGTCGTTCGCGGCCCCGCCGGTGCTGATGGTGGCCGGCACCTGGAACTGGGACATGTGGTTCATGCTGTCCAACTTCGGCTGGAAAGCGGCGATCGCGGTGATGATCAACGCCGGTTGTGCCATGCTGCTGTTCCGCAAGGAGCTCGGCCACATGGCCAGCCAGCAGACGGACGAGGCGGCCATCCCCGTTCCGTGGCAGGTCGTCCTCGTTCACCTGTTGTTCCTGGTGGGCGTCGTGGTGTTCGCGCACCATCCGCCGATGTTCATGGGTCTCTTCCTGTTCTTCATGGGATTCGCCGCCGCGTACTCGCAATACCAGGACCGGCTGATCCTGCGCGAAGGCCTGCTGGTGGCCTTCTTTCTGGCCGGACTGGTGGTGCTGGGGGGCCTGCAGCAGTGGTGGCTGCAACCCGTGCTGATGGGCATGGACGCCAATGCCGTCTTCTTTGGCGCCACGGCGCTCACCGCCATCACCGACAACGCTGCGCTGACCTATCTGGGCTCGCTGGTCGAGGGGCTGACGGACGAGTTCAAGATCGCGCTGGTGGCCGGTGCGGTCACGGGCGGCGGCTTGACCGTGATCGCCAACGCTCCCAACCCGGCGGGGGTCTCCATCCTGCGCGGCAAGTTCGAAGATTCGACGATCAACCCGCTGGGCCTGCTGATCGCAGCATTGCCGTCAACGATCGTCGCCATCCTGGCTTTCCGGTTGCTTTGATGGGCGGGCTTTGAGGCCGATGGCCCCCATCGGCCAGGCCATCAACCGCGGGGCAAGACCCAGAAGAGTGCAGCCAGCAGCACGGCGGCCAGCAGCAGCCAGGGCCAGGGGTTGGGTTTTTCGGCGTAGGGGTCGGTCAGCGAACGCTCAGAGCCGGGCGGCAACTGTGCCACGCCAGTGAGCGAAGCGCCAAACGGTATGTTGATGCGCGCACGGATGTTCACCGCCCAGCCGTTGGCGTCGAGCAGCGGCCCCACGTTGCGCTTGCGCAGCTTGAGCCAGGCCAGCAGCATGGACGGCCCCGAGATGAGCAGCATGATGCCCAGCACCACCATAGGCATCTGCCAGGCGGGCAAGCCCAGGAACCCGGTCACCACCGCTGCCAGCGCGGTACCCAGCGCCCCCAGCGCCAGGCCAATGGCGGCAAAGATGCCCGCGAACCTGGCAATGTCGAAGGCCTGGGCGGGTTTGGCTTCCGCAGCAGGCGCTGGCGCCGCAGCCTTCGCGCCAGCGTCGGCCACACGGGCCGCTGCCTTGGCTTCCACATCCTTGTCACGCGAAGCAGCAAACTTGTGAACCTGGTCTCCGATCAGCCGTGAAATGCGCCTGTAGGGCGACCAGAAGGCCTGCCGCACGCTGATGGGCGCCTCCACCACCTTCACCACGCTGGCATTCCAGTCGCGGCCCTGGCGGTCATAGAACACGCCATTGCGGCCCGGCACCATCATGTCGTCGGCGTCACCGCCGGTCATGGCGGCCACGATGGTGATGGGCGCTTCACCCTGGCGCACGCACTGGCAATAGACAAGGTAGGTGCCCGACAGCGGGGCCAGAGTGGCATGGCGCCCCATGTCGGCCACACGCAGGCACAGGTCGCAGCTGCGCTGATCGATGTAGAGCGTGCCCGCCTGGAAAATAGCTGGCCGCTCCGGACCGTAGAAATCGCTCAGGTTGACGAAGTTACGCAACAGCGTGACCAGGTCGCGGCGCAGACGCACCAGGCGCTCCAGGGCCTCGATGGCGGTGGCGCTGGCTTCGGCGGTCAGGTCCTTTTCGATCAGGGCCTTGAGAGTGGAAGGGGCCGACCCACTCAGCATGCCGCGCAGCGTTTCCACCGGAACGTCAGCCACCAGGGTGACGGGCCGGGCCGCCAGCCATTCACGGTAGGCCCCGAACCGCTCGGCCAGCGCGGCCCACTCTTGCGGTGTGAGCTGGTCACAGTCCCCCAATACTGGCTTGACCACCAACTCACGCAAGGCGGCCACCCTGGCCTGCCAGGCGGGGTTGATGCCATCGCGCAGCGGCAGCCGCCCCTGCATGACCACCTTGGCCAAGGGCAAGCTGGCAACTTCATCGCTGGCCTCGCTCAAAGCCAGAGCTGACAACTCGGCATAGCGGGTATCGGCAGGATTGAGCGCTGACTCGGCCCGTCCATCGAACGCTGCCAGGCTGCAGCGTGTGAAATAGTCGCGCACCTTGTCTTGCACGGCATCAAAGGCAGCCAGGGCGGCGGGGGTCTGCTCGCCCCAGGGCATCACGCTGGCGGCTCCCGCTTCGGCCTGTACATGCCATTGCACCACCTGCTGCGCGGCGGTCAGAAACGCGTCCAGCGTCTCGCCGGAAACGCCGGGCTGGCCACTGCGGTCGGTCAACGCGCCCTGCGCAGCGATGACGTGGCCGATCAACGCAGAGCAAGCTTCGTCAGGCGCCAGTTCGGCAGGGACGATACCGTCGCCATTGAGCTGCGCGGGCGGGAAGATCAGGGCCAGGTCGGCGAAGTCGTCCACGGCGAGCGCAGCGGCTTCAGGCTTGCCCAGCCGCTCCAGCACCTGACGCGCAGCCCCCAGCAGCCGTGCACCCTCCTCTGTATCTGCGTGAATGGCGCCCAGCGGCAGCGTGTCACCGGGCTGGAACAGCACGTCCGGGTCGTTCAGCGAAGCACAGGCCCAGCGCACGGCTTCGCGCAATTCAGGCACACGGATGCGGCCATCGCCATCCGTATCGATGAGTTGCAGGGTCCGCGTGTCAAGTTCAAGACCCGAGGTGGGGCAGGCCAGCACGGCCCAGAGCTTCTGGTCCAGCTCACCCAGGTGCATGAGGTCCTGCACGTTGTCGATACGCACCTGGTCAAACCCGCCGGACCGGAAGAAACGCCAGCGGTGCTGGCCGAGTTGTTCATCCATGCTTTTGCTCCTGAGGTCGCATGTTGTGCACGGCCGTCCGCTGGCGCGGCGCCATCTGCCAAAGATGTTAGCAGCCCCGCTCAGTCGGGCAGACCGGCCAGGCGAAGACCTTCGATGTAAAGACGCAACTGTTCGCCGTCGCGCACGTAGAACAGGCGCTCACGGGCCCAGGAACAGTTGAAGTCGGGCTTGAGCCGCAGCAGTTGCTCGCTGGCCTGCCCCGCTTCACCGGCCTCCCCCAGGAGCCCCAGCGCCGCCGCCCGGTGGGCAAACGGCCAGTAGTGGCACTGCGGGACATGCACTGCCTTGCGGGCGCACGCCTCAGCCTCGGAAAACTCTGCGGCGAACAGGTGTGCCTGTGCCCGGTAGGCCAGAAATGCCCACAGCATCGGGTCGCGCGGGCTCAGGTCGATGGCCCGCTGGAACAGCGGAAACGCCCGGTCAAGTTCGCCCGCATAGACGTGTGAATCGGCCAGGCCACACCAGCCCATGGCCAGCGCGGGATTGAGTTCCGTGGCCAGCTCCATTTCGGCGATGGCATCGTCGTACTGCTGCAGCACGGTCAGCGCCCGGCCGAGCGTGAACCGCGCCGCCGCATCGCGGTCGTCCAGTTCAACGGCGCGGCGGGCATTGGCCAGGGCATCTTCAAGCCGTGCCCTCTCGGGAGGGGCGCCAAAGTAGATCATGCTCAAGACCACGGCATACGACAGAAAGGCATGCGCCTGCGCAAAGCCTGGGTCCAGTTCGATGGCCTGGCGCAAACACGCCTGTGCCTGCAGGTTCTCTTCTGCCGTGGCCTTGAACAGACACGTCATGCCCAGGTGGAAATGGTCCCAGGCCTGCAACGATTGGGGCGGGCGCCTGGACGCGCGGCGACGCATCCAGCGCCCGATCTCGGGCTCGATGCGGCCCACGATCTTCTCCGTGATGTCATCCTGCACGGCAAAGATGTCGTCCACGTCACGCTCGTAGCGCTCGGTCCACATGGCTTGTCCGTCCCGGGCATCGACCAGCTCGAAGGTGACACGCAGTTGCGAGGGCGACCGCTGGAAACTGCCGGCCACGACGTAATCCGCCCCCAGCCACGCCCCGGCCTCCCGGGCATCAATCTGCCGCCCCTTGAGGGCGAAACTCGTACTGCGGGAGACCACGAAAAGCGAGCGGTAGCGCACCAGCAACGCGATGATGTCGGCCGCGATGCCATCGGCCACGTGATCCTGGCCGGCATCCCCGCTCAGGTTGACGAACGGCAGCACGGCCACCTTGGGGCGCCCCGGATCGTCGCTGCCTGCGGTGGACACCACCGGGATGTCCTTGCCATGGGAGACCAGCGCCAACCGGTCAGGGCGTGACTCCTCCCGCACGTCCCCGACGAAACGCACACCCTTGCGCGCATAGGTGCGGACGAGGCGCTGCGTGTGTCCGTCGTCGTCCAGCGCCTTGCGCAGCAGGGAGATGCGGCTCTCAATCGTGGAATCCGAAACGACCCGGCCATGCCACACGTTCTCGACCAGGTCGTCCTTGCTGACCACGCGCGCACGTTCGCGCACAAGGTAAAGCAGCAAATCGAATACCTGAGGCTCCAGTGCCACCTCGGTGCCCCGCCGGCTGAACTCCCGCCGGACCGGGTCCAGAATAAAGTCTTCGAACAGGATGTCCATGACAGCACCCCGGGCAGGGGCAGATGCCGGACCGCTGCAGCACAAATCCAGCGAAAGACAAGCTTTTCTGGAGGACTTGTGACGCCCGAGCCCGGATGATCACCTCGTCCAGTCTTGTAAGGAGAACATCATGATCATCGCGCGCTGGCAAGTCAATGCCCGCTTCGGGCACAAGCAGGAACTGATCGAGGAGCTTCAGCGCTGGTGGGGCACCATCGGCAGAGAGATCGGTCAGACCGACGCTTCCATCATGACCGGAAGCGTGGGCGCCGCCGAATCGCTGGTCAGCGTGGACGTGCGGTGCAAGGACATGACTGAATTGCAGCAACAGTGGGACAAGCTCGCACAAAACAGCGAACACAAGGCGTTTTCACGCCGGATCGAGCCTCTGCTGGTGTCGGGGTCCACCCGCTGGGAAATCCTGCGTCTGGTCGCCTGACGCCTGCCCCCGCATTTCCACTCAAGGAGTACCGTCATGAAGATCCAAATCCTTACCGCCACTGCCCTGCTGAGCCTGTCCTTGCAGACTGGTGCCCTGGCGCAGGACAACCCCTTGCCAGCCGGGTTCACCGCCCAGCCGCTGCTCAAGTCTGGGGTGACCAGGGACAACGAACCCTTCGTCTATCCAGGGGGCAAGCCCGAGATAATCTCGGTGATCGGCACCCTGGAGGTCAACGGCCGCACAGCCCTGCATGCCCACCCCATCCCGGTGTACGTTTACGTGCTGGAAGGCGAAATCGAATTGCGCACCGATGGCAAGCAGGCGCAACGCTACAAGGCTGGAGACGCCTTCATCGAGTCCCAGAACCACAAGCACCAGGCCTTCAATGTTGCCAACGGCCCGACCCGGCTGCTGGTGGTCTTTGTTGGAGAAGCTGGCAAACCCACCACGATTGCCGCGCAGTGAGCCACTCAGGCGTGCAACCTTGATGTCTTGGGCAGGTGCGCCATCAGGAACTCCATCTGGTCCGCCAGGATGCGGCGGTTGCGCAGGATGAAGTCCTCCCACAGGCTGGGCACGTAGGGCGCGTAGAGCAGCGGCATGCGCGCCTGCTCTGGCGTGCGGTTGGCCTTGCGGTGGTTGCACGAACGGCAGGCGGTGACCACGTTCATCCACTGGTCTCGCCCCTTCTGGGCCAGCGGCACGATGTGTTCGCGCGTGAGTTCCTCTTCGTGGAAATGCCCGCCGCAGTAGGCACAGACGTTGCGGTCCCGCGCAAAGAGCTTGCCGTTGCTCAGCGTGGGTTTCAGGTCAAACGGGTTGATGCTGGGCACGCCCCGGGTCCCGATGATGGAGTTGACCTCGATCACCGACTGCAGGCCCGTGACGGCGTTGTGTCCGCCATGGAACACCGCGACCCGCTGGCCCATTTCCCATCGCACCTCGTCAGCCGCGTAGTGGAGCACAGCCTCTTCCAGGCTGATCCACGATTGCGGCAGACCTTGCGCCGACAGCTTCAACACCTTCAAGACCGACCTCCGCGCGTAACGCCCAACCGGGCACCGAACCACAGGAATTCGTCCTGCCTGGCGCTTCTGAAACGAGGCGCCGGGCGGATGCGTGAACTTGTGTCAATATAGCGCGCTTTTGTTTCACCTCGTCGCATGAAGATCATCCAAGGCCTGAATAACCTGCTGCGCCACGCCAGCGCGCGGGAAACGGGCTGCGCCCTGACCATCGGCAACTTCGACGGCGTGCACCGCGGCCACCAGGCCATGCTGGCCCTGCTGACCAACGAAGCACGCCACCGGGGCGTGCCCAGTTGCGCGATGACTTTCGAGCCCCACCCGCGCGACTTCTTTGCCCAGAAGTTCCACAAGCCTGAACTGGCACCCGCGCGCATTGCCACCCTGCGCGACAAGCTGCACGAGCTGCGCCGCTGCGGCGTGGACCAGTGCGTCATCCTGCCCTTCGACGAGCAGCTCGCTGCGTTGCCGGCCCAGGCCTTCATCGACGATGTGCTGGTTCGCGCCCTGGGTGTGCGCTACGTGTTGGTGGGCGACGACTTCCGCTTCGGCGCGCAACGCCAGGGTGACTACGCCATGCTCGACGCAGCAGGCACCACCCACGGCTTTGACGTGGCGCGCATGATGAGTTACGAGGTGCACGGGCTGCGCGTGTCCAGCTCGGCCGTGCGCGACGCCCTGGCCGAAGGGCGCATGGACGACGTGGCCGCGCTGCTCGGCCGACCTTACAGCATCAGCGGGCACGTGGTGCACGGCCGCAAGCTGGGCCGCGAACTGGGTGCCACGGCCGAGGGCGCCGGGAACGGTTTTCGCACCCTCAACCTGCGGTTTGCCCACTGGAAACCGGCCGCCAGTGGCATCTTCGTGGTGCAGGTGCACGGGCTGGACCCAGACCCCGAAGCCCCACCGCTGCCCGGCGTGGCCAACCTCGGGGTGCGCCCCTCCCTCGATCCCGAAGACGTCAACGGCGGGCGCGTGCTGCTGGAAACCCATTGCCTGGAGTGGCCAGAACGCGTGCGGCGCGCCCTGGCCCACGCCCCGTCGCCCGGAGAGGCCTACGGTAAAATCATCCGCGTGGAACTGCTGCACAAACTGCACGACGAACTGAGGTACGACAGTCTGGACGCCCTGACGAAGGGCATTGCCAAGGACTGCGACGACGCACGCGCCTGGTTCTCCGCGAACGCAACTCCCCACGCGTCGGTGCGCCGCCAGACGACGCGCGACCGAATTTAAAGCCCGCCCAGCCGCCCGGCTGCCGCCGCACACCCCTGGACGGGCTCGGGGTGCGTGGCCCCCTCCCCCGGATTCCTGCGCCTGCGCGGGCCGAGCCTGTCAGAAATTCCGAGACACAAGCCATGTCCGACGCCAAAGCCAACGCCCCCCAGTCCGGCCCTGACCACAGCAAGACGCTGAACCTGCCCGACACCCCCTTTCCCATGCGCGGCAACCTGCCCCAGCGCGAGCCGGACTGGGTGAAACAATGGGAAGAGCAAGGCATCTACCGCCGCCTGCGCGACGCCCGCGTGGGCGCGCCCAAGTTCATCCTGCACGACGGCCCGCCCTATGCCAACGGCCAGATCCACATCGGCCACGCCGTCAACAAGGTACTCAAGGACATGATCGTCAAGGCGCGCCAGCTGGCCGGCTTTGACGCCCAGTACATCCCGGGCTGGGACTGCCATGGCCTGCCGATCGAGAACGCCATCGAGAAGCTGCACGGCCGGGGGCTGCAGCGCGACGAGATGCAGGCCAAGAGCCGCGCCTTCGCCACCGAGCAGATCGGCCAGCAGATGGCCGACTTCAAGCGCCTGGGCGTGCTCGGCCAGTGGGACAACCCGTACAAGACCATGGCCTTTGCCACCGAAGCCAATGAAATCCGCGCCTTCAAGCGCGTGATGGAGCGCGGCTTCGTGTACCGTGGCTTGAAGCCCGTGTACTGGTGCTTCGACTGCGGCTCCTCGCTGGCCGAGTTCGAGATCGAATACCAGGACAAGAAGAGCCAGACGCTGGACGTGGGCTTCCCCTGCGCTGAACCGGCCAAGCTGCTGCACGCCTTCTTCGGCCAGAGCGGCCTGCCGCATGCTGACACCGCCGGTCTGGAAAACAAGCCGATGTTCGTGGTGATCTGGACCACCACGGCCTGGACCATCCCCGCCAACCAGGCGCTCAACCTCAACCCCGAGCTGACCTACGCGCTGGTGGAAACCCCGCGCGGCCTGCTTGTGCTGGCCGAATCGCTGGTGGAAAAGTGCCTGGAGCGCTACCAGCTGGAAGGCACCGTGCTGGCTACTGCCCAAGGCCGCGCGCTGGAGATGATCCATTTCAAGCACCCGCTGGCACACGTGCACCCGGGTTACGACCGCTTGAGCCCCATCTACCTGGCCGACTACGCCACCGCCGACGACGGCACGGGTATCGTGCACTCCTCGCCCGCCTACGGCGTGGACGACTTCAACTCCTGCGTTGCGCATGGGCTGAAGTACGACGACATCCTCAACCCCGTGCAGGGCAACGGCCAGTACGAAGATGCGCTGCCCCTGTTCGGCGGCATGAACATCTGGAAAGCCGCGCCCGTCGTCATCGACACGCTGCGTGACCACGACCGACTGTTCGCCACCGAGACCATCACTCACAGCTACCCGCACTGCTGGCGCCACAAGACGCCGGTGATCTACCGCGCTGCCGCACAATGGTTCGTGCGCATGGACGAGGGCGAGGGCATCTTCACCAAGGACAAGGCCGCCAAGACGCTGCGCTAGTTGGCCCTGGAGGCGATCGAACACACCAGCTTCTACCCGGAGAACGGCCGCACACGCCTGCGCGACATGATCGCCAACCGGCCCGACTGGTGCATCAGCCGCCAGCGCAGCTGGGGGGTGCCCCTGCCCTTCCTGCTGCACGTGGACAGCGGTGAGCCGCACCCACGCACGCCCGAGATCATCGACCTGGCCGCCGAGGTGGTGGAGGCTGGCGGCATCGAGGCCTGGAGCAAGCTGAGCGTGGCCGACATTCTGGCGCGCATTGGCGACGCCACCGACCCGGCCGCCTACAGCAAGAGCACCGACATTCTGGAAGTGTGGTTCGACTCCGGCACCACGCACACCACCGTGCTCAAGGGCAGCCACGCAGGCAGCGGCCACGACAGCGGCCCCGAGGCCGACCTGTACCTGGAAGGCCATGACCAGCACCGCGGCTGGTTCCACAGCTCGCTGCTCACCGCCTGCGCCATGTACGACCGCGCGCCCTACAAGGGCCTGCTGACCCACGGCTTCACCGTGGACGGCCAGGGC
>CBKZAG010000032.1:0-21703 GCA_966692625.1 uncultured Comamonadaceae bacterium | reverse complement strand
GGCGGCCACCATGGCCAGCCCGGCAGACGCCGCCGACAGCCAGAACACCGCGTGCAGCCCCCATTGGCTGCTGACCCAGCCCCCCAGCGTGCCGCCACACACACCCGACAGACCGTAGCCCAACATGGCATAGAGCGCCTGCCCGCGGGCGCGCAGGCGGTCGGGGAAGTGTTCGCTGAGCAGAGCAATGCACACCGAGTGGTGGGCCGCAAAGGTGATGGCATGCACCGCCTGCGCCAGGAAAAGCACCCACAGCCAGGCGCCCGCCGAAGCCGTGACCGCCATGCGCAGCGCCATGAGCCCCGCCGCAAGCAACAACCAATGTGGCAGGCGCAACCACGGCAGCCAGCGCCCTTGGGTGAAGAACCAGCCAATCTCTACCACCACAGCGGCGGCCCACAGCAGGCCGATGGTGCCCTTGCCGTAACCCAGCGCGTCCAGATACAGCGAAAAGAAGATGTAAACGAACACATGCGCCAGCACGTGGAAGAACACCGAAGTGAAGAACCACGCCACGCGTGGCTGGCGCAACACCGGCCAGATGTGAACACGCTCGTGCGAAGCGTGCCGCGCTTCGGGCTGGTCGGGCATGGCCCAGACGCTGACCACCACGCCAAACAGCGTGGCCGTGGCCCACATGGGAAAGCTGCCCAAGCCATGGCGCTGGAACCACGCGCCCGCCAACACCACCGTCACCAAAAAGCCCAGTGAGCCCCACAAGCGCACGCGCCCGTAACGGCGGGCGTCAAATTCGCCCGACTGGCTGACGTGTTGGGCCAGCACGGCCTCGCTCAGCGGCATCATGCCGCTGGTGTGGGTGAACATCAGCAGCAGCACCAGGAACAGGCCCAGCGTGCCCCAGGGCTGCCACAGCAGCATGGACGCCAGCAAGGCCACCCCGCCGCACAGGCGCAACAGCTTGACGCGCTGGCCGCTGTGGTCACTGAGCCAGCCCCAGAAGTACGGCGCAAACAGCCGCGTGGCCGATTGCAGCGAGGTGAGCAGGCCAATGGCGAACAGGCCATAGCCCAGTTCCTGCAGCCACAGCGGCAGGTAGGGGTTGAAAAAGCCTATGTGCGCGAAGTAGCTGGCCGAGAGCGCTGCAAACGGCCAGAGCATCTTGCGGCTCAACCCTGGCTGGGCGCCGAGGCAGGAATAGGCCCGAAAGGCACCGCAACGTCGCCGCATTGGGCACGGTGGCGCAAGGCATGGTCCATCACCACCAGCGCCAGCAACGCTTCGGCAATGGGCGTGGCGCGTATGCCAACGCAGGGGTCGTGCCTGCCTTTGGTGATGAGTTCGGTGGTCTGGCCCTGCACGTCGATGGACTGGCGCGGGATGAGGATGGAGCTGGTGGGCTTGATGGCCATGGAGACTTCCAGGTCCTGCCCGGTGCTGATGCCGCCCAGCACACCGCCTGCGTTGTTGCCCAGGAAGCCTTCAGGCGTGAGCGAGTCGCCATGCGTGCTGCCGCGCTGGGTGACGCTGGCAAAGCCCGCACCGATTTCCACACCCTTGACGGCGTTGAGCCCCATCATGGCGTGGGCAATGTCGGCGTCGAGCTTGTCGTACAGCGGCTCGCCCAGACCCACGGGCACGTTCTGCGCCGTCACGCGCAGGCGCGCGCCGCAGGAGTCCCCCGTCTTGCGCAGTTCCGACATGTAGGCTTCCAATGCAGACACATCGGCCACCGGCGCAAAGAAGGGGTTGTTGGGCACGTGGTCCCAGCCCTCGAAGGGAATGACCACGTCGCCAATCTGCGTCATGCAGCCACGGAAGGTGGTGCCGTACTTTTCCTTCAGCCACTTCTTGGCCACGGCGCCCGCCGCCACAGTGGGTGCAGTCAGGCGAGCCGAGGAACGGCCGCCACCGCGCGGGTCGCGGATGCCGTACTTCTGCCAATAGGCGTAATCGGCGTGGCCGGGTCGGAAAGACTGGACGATGTCGCCGTAGTCCTTGCTGCGCTGGTCGGTGTTCTGGATGAGCAGGCAGATGGGCGTGCCCGTGGTCTTGCCCTGGTACACGCCGCTGAGGATCTGGACCTGATCGGGCTCGTTGCGCTGGGTGACGAACTTGCTGGTGCCTGGGCGGCGGCGGTCCAGGTCGCCCTGGATGTCGGCCTCGCTCAGTTCCATGCCCGGCGGGCAGCCGTCGATGACGCAGCCGATGGCCGGGCCGTGGGATTCACCGAAGTTGGTGACGCAAAACAGGGTTCCGAAAGTATTGCCGCTCATGGGCGGCATTATCTCAGCCTCTGCCGAGCCGCCTCAAGGAGGCTGCCCCCCTGGGGAGCAGCGAACGAAGTGAGCGTGGGGGCAACATCATCTCAGCCTGGCGGCGTCAAGCGGATTTGGACTCGCTCTCGTCGGGCGGGGTTTCCTCTTCCTCGGGCCAGTCGCGGATGTAGGCCTTGAGCATCTTGTTCTCGAACTTCTGCGCGTCCACCACGGCCTTGGCCACGTCATAGAAGCTGATGACGCCCATGAGCATGCGGTTTTCGATGACGGGCATGTAGCGTGCGTGGCGGTCCAGCATCATGCGGCGCACCTCGTCCATCTCGGTGCCCATGGTGCAGGTCAGCGGGCCCGGGTCCATGGCGCGGTACACCGTGGCGGTACCGAAGGAACCGCCGTTCTTGACGACTGCCTGGATCACCTCGCGAAAAGTCAGCATGCCCACCACCAGCCCGTTGGCCATGACCACCAGCGAGCCGATGTCCTTCTCGGCCATCAGGTTGGCGGCGTCGGCCAGACTGTCTTCTGGCGTGATGGTGTAGAGCGTGTTGCCCTTGACACGCAGGATGTCACTGACTTTCATAGGTACTCTCCTCGGTGCGGTGTTCTGTCACAAGCCTGTCTGGCCTTGTCGTCAATATAGCCCACAATCGCACCAGATTGCACACAAAAAAGGAGGTGACATGACCCACACGCTCACATTGTTCGCTGCCCCCCGAGGGGGCCTCAGCCTCCTTGAGGCGGCTCGACGGAGGCTGACATGACCGGATACGCCGATCCTGGCTTTGACACACTGGCACTGCATGCGGGCGCCGAGCCCGACCCGGCCACGGGCGCTCGGGCCGTGCCTATCCACCTGACGACCTCGTTCGTGTTCGAGTCGAGCGACCACGCGGCGGCGCTCTTCAACCTGGAACGCTCGGGCCACGTCTACAGCCGCATCAGCAACCCCACCAACGCCGTGCTGGAACAGCGCGTGGCGGCGCTGGAAGGCGGCATTGGCGGCATTGCCGTGGCCAGCGGGCAGGCGGCGCTGCACCTGAGCATTGCCACGCTCATGGGCGCGGGCTCACACATCGTGGCGTCCACGGCGCTGTATGGCGGCAGCCAGAACCTGCTGCACTACACGCTGCGGCGCTTTGGCATAGAAACCACGTTCGTGAAGCCCGGCGACATTGACGGCTGGCGCGCCGCCGTGCGGCCCAACACCAAGCTGTTCTTTGGTGAAACGGTGGGCAACCCTGGGCTGGACGTGCTGGACATTCCCGCCGTGGCGCAGATGGCCCACGAAAACGGTGTGCCGCTGCTGGTGGATTCCACCCTGACCACGCCCTGGCTGATGAAGCCGCTGGACCTGGGTGCCGACATCGTCTACCACTCGGCCACCAAGTTCCTGAGCGGCCATGGCACGGTGGTGGGCGGCATTGTGGTGGACGGCGGCAGCTTCGACTGGGAACAGTCCGGCAAGTTCGCCGAGCTGACCGCACCTTACGCGGGCTTCCACAACATGGTGTTCAGCGAGGAATCCACCGTGGGCGCCTTCATGCTGCGCGCCCGCCGCGAGGGCCTGCGCGACTTTGGCGCCTGCATGAGCCCGCACACCGCGTGGTTGATCCTGCAGGGCATAGAAACTTTGCCGCTGCGCATGGCGCGGCACATGAACAACACAGAGAAGGTGGTGAGCTTCCTGGCCAGCCACCCCTTCGTGAACCGCGTGGGGCACCCGATGCTGGAGTCCCACCCCAGCCATGCGCTGGCGCAAAAGCTGCTGCCACGCGGCGCGGGAAGTGTCTTCAGCTTCGACATGAAGGGCAGCCGCGCCCAGGGCAAAGCCTTCATAGAGGCGCTCAAGCTCTTCAGCCACCTGGCCAACGTGGGCGATTGCCGCAGCCTGGTCATCCACCCGGCCAGCACCACGCACTTCCGCATGGACGACGCCGCGCTGGCACAGGCAGGCATCGGGCCGGGCACCATCCGCCTGTCGATTGGCCTGGAAGACCCGGACGACCTGATCGACGACCTGAAGCGCGCCCTGAAAGCGGCCGAGAAAGCGGAGAACGCATGACTACCCCCACGCTCTTTCACTTCGTTCATTCGCTGCCCCCCGAGGGGGAGCATGCCTCCCTTGGGGCGGCCCGGCGGGAGGCCTGACCATGATCATCGACGTTCAAGGCGCGCCGCTCTACGTTTACACCGGCACCAGGCCCTTCAAACCCGCGCAGCCCACCATCGTGTTCATCCACGGCGTGCTCAATGACCACAGCGTGTGGATTCTGCAGAGCCGCTACCTGGCACACCACAATTGGAACGTACTGGCCATCGACCTGCCCGGCCACGGCAAGAGCGGCGGCGAGCCGCCCTCCACCGTACAGGAAGCGGCGGGCACCGTGATCGCCCTGCTCGATGCCATGAAGATCGACAAGGCCGTGCTGGTGGGGCACAGCTTCGGCTCGCTTGTTGCCCTGCAGGCAGCGGCCGATGCCCCCAGCCGCGTGAGTCAGCTGGTGATGGTGGGCACAGCCTACCCCATGAAGGTGTCGCCTGCGCTGCTGGACAGCTCACTCAACCAGCCGCTCAAGGCCATCGACATGGTGAACGTGTTCAGCCACTCGACACTGGCGCCGCCGCCTTCTGCGCTGGGGCCTGGCACCTGGCTGCATGGCGGCTCGCGCGCGCTGATGCGCCGGGTGCTGGCGAGCAACCCCAAGGTGAACGTGTTCCACCGGGGCTTTGCGGCCTGCGACAGCTACGATCAGGGTGAACAGGCCATGGACAAGGTGGAATGCCCTGCCCTGTTCATTCTGGGCACGCACGACCAGATGACGCCCCCGAAGGCTGCACAGAGCCTGAGCAAGCGCGCTAAACATGGGCAAACCGTACTGCTGCGCGCAGGGCACTCGCTGATGACTGAGAACCCGGACGGGGTGCTGATGGCGCTGCTGCGCTTCATCAGAAGATGATTCTCGGCGCCTGCTGCGGATGACACCGTGCACGGGGCGCTGCTAGCGCGGACGCCCATCCCGGCCGAAACCAAGGTTTCAGGGACCGCAATCCAGGCGGGAACGCTAATTGCTAGGTGTGGCAAAGCCCCCCAAAAAGGGGCACTACCCCATCCGCACCGCCATGACCAACAGCCAGCCGCTCGACATACTCTGGGTTCTCCTCTGTGCGGGCCTGGTCTTTGTGATGCAGGCAGGCTTTCTGTGCCTGGAGTCCGGCCTGACCCGCAACAAGAACTCCATCAACGTTGCGGCCAAGAACGTCTCAGACTTCGTGGTCGCTTCTCTGCTTTTTTGGCTGCTGGGCTTCGGGTTGATGTTCGGCCCCAGCGCCAGCGGATGGGTTGGAACAAACTTTTTCGGAGTCCTTGATCAGATTCCCCACGACCCCAGACTGCTGGCCTTCGCGTTGTTCCAGCTGATGTTCTGCGCCACGTCGGCCACCATCGTCTCGGGCGCCGTGGCCGAGCGCATGCGCTTTGGTGCTTACCTGGCGTTGTCTGCAGCCGTGTCGCTGGTGGTCTACCCCATTTTTGGGCATTGGGCCTGGGGCGGCGCCTGGGGCGAAGGTGGCCAGGGCTGGCTGGCACAACTGGGTTTCGTGGACTTCGCGGGCTCCACGGTGGTGCACAGCGTGGGCGGATGGATTTCTTTGGTGGCGGTTTGGGTCATTGGCGCGCGGGACGGCCGTTTTTCGGCCGACAAGGCGCCAGCGGTGATTCCTGCGGGCAACCTGCCCATGTCTATGCTGGGCACCATGCTGTTGTGCTTCGGCTGGCTGGGGTTCAACGGGGGCAGCACCCTGGCGCTGGACGGCAGGGTACCAGGGGTGCTGATCAACACGGTTCTGGCGGCGTCAGCTGGCGGCGTGGCCGGTATTGCCATAGGAAGACTTTGGCACGGCTACTACGAAACGCTCTACATCATCAACGGACTGTTGGCCGGACTGGTGGCCATCACGGCCAGCGCACATGCCGTCACCGGTCTGCAGGCGATCCTGATCGGCGTGGTGGGTGCGCTGCTGATGGCGTGGGCGAACGAAAAGCTGCTGCACTGGCGCATAGACGACGCGGTCGGCGCCATTCCCACGCACCTGGTGGCGGGCATATGGGGCACGCTGGCGGTGGGCCTGTTTGGCAACCTGGAACTGCTGGGCACAGGCAACACGCGCTGGGCTCAGATGGGCGTGCAGCTCCTCGGCGTTACGGCATGCGGGCTGTGGTGCGTGGTGATGACCTGGCTCTTCCTGCGCCTGTTCGTTCCACGCCGGGGCTTGCGCGTGACACCCGAAGAGGAACGCGCCGGCCTGAACGTGGCAGAGCATGGCGCACGCACCGAACTCATCGAACTGCTGGATGCCATGGAGACCCAGCGTTGCTCGGGCGACATGAGCCAGCGCGTACCCGTGGAGGAATTCACCGAGGTAGGCCAGGTGGCCAAAGCCTACAACCGCGTGATCGAAGCGCTGGAAGGCGCAACCCAGCGGACGATGGCCATCGTGCGAGACATGCGCGATGGCATCGTCACCTTCACGCGCGACGGCATCCTGACCAGCCTGAACCCAGGCGCTGAAAAACTGCTGGGCGTGAGCGCTGGCACCAGCGTGGGCCTGCCCTTCACCGACGTGTTGCGGCAAGCCGGGCACGCCCTGCCCCTGACCAGTGACCACCTGTGCCAGCCCGGCGTGAAGCTGGAGCTGCGCATGCTGCGCCCCGGCGCCCAGCGGGTGTATTACGAGGTGTCGGTGAGCGAGAACCACCAGGACCAGGAACTGCGGTTCACCGGAACGGTGCGCGACATCACGGAGCGCAAGCTGGTCGAATCACAACTGCACCAGCAGCGGGATCTGGCCCAGGTCACGCTGGCTTCCATTGGCGACGGTGTCATCACCACCGACGAGGCAGGCGTCATCCAGTACATCAACCCCGTGGCTTCGCGGCTGACCGGCTGGCCTGCCCACCAGGCGAAGGGGCAGTTCATCACCACCGTTTACAACCTGCAGGACGAGAAGTCCCTGCAGCCGCTGCCCAACCCGGTGCGTGAAGTGCTCAAGCGCGGCCAGCTCATGCCCAGGCGCGAGCACGCGCTGCTGCAGCGGCGCGACCAGGACAGCGTGCCCGTGCTGGACACGGCAGCCCCCATACGCTCACGCGACGGTTTCATCATTGGCGCGGTGCTGGTGTTCCACGACGTGACGGTGACGCTGAACCTGGCGCGTGAGTTGACCCACCAGGCCACGCACGATGCGCTCACCGGCGTGCCCAACCGGCGGGAGTTTGAGCGCCGACTCACCGAGCTGCTCAACCGCAGCGACGCCCCTGGCCAGAACCACGTGCTGTGCTACCTGGACCTGGATCAGTTCAAGATCGTCAACGACACGTGCGGGCATGTGGCTGGCGACGAATTGCTGCGGCAGGTCACGCAACTTGTGCGCTCGCACCTGCGTGCATCGGATACGCTGGCTCGACTCGGCGGCGACGAGTTCGGCCTCATCCTGCAGGCTTGCCCGCTGGAACGCGCACTGCAACTGGCCAACAGCATCCGCGAGGCGATTGCAGACTTCCGCTTCGGCTGGGAGGGCAAGTCCTTCTCTATCGGCGTATCCATTGGCCTGGTGTGCATCAGCCACGAGCAAAAGGACCTTGGACTGTTGCTGGCCGCCGCAGACGCGGCCTGTTACGCCGCCAAGGAAAGCGGGCGCAACCGGGTGCACCTGTACCAGGCCGACGACAGCGAGGTGATGGAACAGCAGGGCCAGATGCAGTGGGTGTCTCGCCTGCAGTCGGCACTGGACCAGGACCGCCTGCGGCTCTACGTGCAACCCATCGTGCCGCTGCACCCCGGCCCTGGTGAGAAAACGCACTTTGAAATTCTGGTGCGCCTGGAGGAAGACGACAAGATCGTTCTGCCCGGAGCTTTTTTACCTGCCGCCGAGCGTTATGGCCTGATGCCCCGCATCGATCAGTGGGTGGTCAACAACACCCTGGCGTGGATGGGCGACCAGTTGCGCCAGAACGGCCAACTGGAGGGGGTTTACTGCATCAATCTGTCGGGGGCATCGCTGTCGGACGAGCGCTTCCGCCAGAACCTGCACGCCACATTGGAGCAATTGCAGCTGCCTACCGGCTCGGTGTGCTTCGAGATCACCGAGACCGCCGCCGTGGCTCACCTGTCCAAGGTCGTCCACTTCATCAAGGAGGTCAAACAGCTCGGTTGCCTGTTTGCGCTGGACGACTTCGGCAGCGGCCTGTCGTCGTTTGCCTACCTGAAGAACCTGCCGGTGGACTTCCTCAAGATCGACGGCAGCTTCGTGAAGGACATCGAAACCGACCCCATTGACCTGGCCATGGTGCAGGCCATCAACGCCATTGGCCATGTGATGGGCCTCAAGACCATCGCTGAATACGTATCTGCGCCAGGCATCCTGGAGCGCATCCAGGACATTGGCGTGGACTTCGGCCAGGGCTTTCACCTGGGTGAACCCAGGCCGCTGGCCAGCCTGGCACAGGTGCGCATGATGCCGCGCTGACCCTATCCAACCACCACCTCACACCACCATGAACAGCCTAGCCCTTGCCCCACAGCGTCACATACCCGCCGTCGTGCCTGGCGCAGCACCAACGCAGCCCATCGCGCCGCCGGTCAGCCGCCCGGCAGCCGCCAACGCGAGCAACGGCATGTCCCTGATGAATGTGGCGGCACGCCAGCGCATGCTCTCGCAGCGCCTGACCTTGCAAATCGTGCTGGCTGCCCGGGGCGACCCCAGCCAATTGGCTGCAGCAGAACAGACGCTGGCCTTGTTCATGGGCAGCCAGACGCAACTGGTGCAAACGGCACGCAGCATGGACAACGGGGACGGCAAGCTGCTGCGGGAAACCTACTTTGAACCCGGAAACGTGGCGCGCACCGTGGACACCTTCATTCGCCACGCGCAAGACGCACTGCAGCATGCGCGCTCATCGCATACCGGCAACAACGCTGCGCTGGAACGCATGGTCGGCAGCGTCGATGGCGTGCTGCAGGCCCTGAACACGGCCACCAGCGCCTTCGATCAGATCAGCGCGGCCAAAGAGGCCTCGATCATGAAAGAACTCAAAGGGATCGTGGGTGACATCCAGTCTGTGGCCCGCGAGGCCAAGGTGGTGTCCTTCAACGCCCAGGTGATTGCGGCGCGTGCTGGCACCGTGGGCAGGGAGTTTGCCGTGGTGGCCAACACGCTGGCCAACATCAGCACCGAAGTGGACACCCTGGCCAAGAAGGGCCTGGCACTCGCATCACGCTGAGAAAGCCCCGGGTCAGCGCGGCGGCAGCACCTGCACCAGCCTCAGATTGGCCAGTTCTGCCGCCTGCCAGAACGGCAGGGCACTTTCCAAACGAGGCAACAGCAGCCGGTGCGCCAGCGGTTCCACGTCCACCGCCTCGGGCTGGATCAGCAGCACATAGCGCTCTTCTTCCTCGGCCAGCTTGCCCACCCAATCGAGCGCCTGCAGGGTCTCCAGCGGCCCTTCCAGCTGTAGCGGGTCCACCCGCAGCCGTTGTGCCAGAACGGCCAGGCTCAAGCCCTTGTCCTCGGCGTCTCGGCTGCGCCAAAGCTGGTCCACCGCTTCCAGCGCCAACTGAAACATCCAGCCCGGCGTGTCGCCCCGCCGCGCAATACCGCTGAGCAGACTGGGCAGATAGGCCGTGACCACGGCACCCAGCAACAGGGTCACCCAGGCCACGTAGAGCCACACCAGCAGAATGGGCACCGTGGCAAAGGTGCCGTACACCACCGAGTAGGTGGGCACCTTCACCAGATACCAGCCCAGCAGCTTCTTGGCCAGCTCCAGCCCGATCCACACAAACAGCCCGCCCACCAGGGCATGCGGCCAGCGTACACGGGCGTTCGGCACGTAGCGGTACAACCCCGCCAGCGCCACGATGACCATGACGAACTCAAGCACGTCCAGCACGAACAGCAGGCCGCCATGCAGCCCCCCCACCCACCCCCGCGAAGCGGACATGGCATAGGAGCTCAGGCTGAGGCTGAGCCCCAGAACGAAAGGTCCAAGCGTGAGCACCGCCCAGTACACCAGCACCCGCTGGGCCAGCGGCCGCAGTTGCCGCACCCGCCAGATGTCGTTGAGCTTTCGGTCGATGGTGAGTATGAGCGCCAGCGCGGTGGCCAATAGCAGCAAGGCGCCCGCCCAGCCCATCTGCCCGGCCTTGTTCGAAAACTGCACCATGTAGTTCGTCACCTGCCGGGCAATGTTCTCGGGCACCAGGCTTTGCACCAGCCACTTCTGCAGCATGGTTTCCATGCGCGCAAACACCGGAAATGCGCTGAAGATGGCCAGCGCCACCGTGAACAGCGGCACCAGGGAAATCATGGTAGTGAACGTGAGGCCGCCTGCCGTGACGGCCAGCCGGTCTTCCCGGAAGCGTTCGCGCAGGGTGACGGCGGTGTTGCGCCAGGGGAAGTGCCGGATGTCTTCCCAAAGTTGTTCAGCTTGTTTTTTTGCCCGATCGATGCGCCCGGCCCAGCGCGTGGTTTCACTCATCCCGGTATCATGCCACCGAGATTGACCGACCATGCAAGCCCCAGAAGCCTCGAACCCGCCCATCAACGGCGCCACGCCCGCCACGCCCGCCAGCCCCACCCTCAAACGCATCCAGGCTCTGGCCCTGGGCAGCCTGCTCGCGCTGATAGCGCTGGGACTTGCGTGGGAACTGTGGCTGGCGCCGCTGCGGCCTGGCGGCTCGTGGTGGGCCATCAAGGTGCTGCCGCTGGCGCTGCCCGTGGCAGGCTTGCTGAAGCATCGCATGTACACCTACCGCTGGCTGAGCCTGCTGGTGTGGCTTTACATCACAGAAGGGCTGGTGCGCGCCACCAGCGACAACGGCCTGAGCGCCTGGCTGGCAGTGGCCCAGGTGCTGCTCTGCCTGCTGCTGTTCGCGGCTTGCAGCCTGCATGTTCGACTGCGCTTGAAAGCAGCAAAGGCTGCCGCCTCATGAAGCCTGACGTCACGCAGTTTCGGGCGCAGTTGCGCTCAATCGTGGGCGAGGCCCACGTGCTTTGCCATGAGGACGGCACCGACCTGTCGGCCTACGAGCAGGACTGGCGCAAACGTCACCATGGCCGCGCATTGGCCGTGGTGCGCCCCGGCAGCACCCAGGAAGTGGCTGCGGTGGTGCAGGCCTGCGCCGCTGCACGCGTGACCGTGGTACCCCAAGGCGGCAACACGGGCCTGGTAGTGGGCAGCGTGCCCGACGCCACCGGCACCCAGGTGGTGCTGAGCCTGCAGCGCATGCACGCCGTGCGCGCCATCGACGTGGCCAACCTCACCATCACGGTTGACGCGGGCTGCGTGCTTCAAGCAGCCCAGCAGGTGGCCGAGAATGCTGGCCTGTGGCTGCCGCTGAGCCTGGCCGCCGAAGGCAGTTGCACGGTGGGCGGCAACCTGGCCACCAACGCCGGTGGCACCCAGGTGCTGCGCTTTGGCAATGCGCGCGACCTGTGCCTGGGCCTGGAAGTGGTCACCGCGACTGGCGACATCTGGAACGGCCTGACCGGCCTGCGCAAGGACAACACCGGCTACGACCTGCGCCACCTGTTCGTCGGCAGCGAAGGGACGCTGGGCATCATCACCGGGGCCACGCTCAAGCTGTTTCCGCGCCCGGCAGCGCAACTCACCGCCTGGGCGGCCGTGCCGTCGATGGACGCAGCCGTGGCACTGCTGGGCCTGGCGCAACGCCACCTGGGGCCGGGACTTACCGGCTTCGAGGTGATGGGCCAGTTCGCCCTGGGCCTGGTGGACAAGCACTTCCCCGACCTGCGCGTACCCCTGTGGCGCGACACCCCTTATTGCGTGCTGCTGGAAAACAGCGACACCGAAGGCGAAGCACACGCCCGCCAGCGCTTTGAAGCCCTGCTGGAAACGGCGCTGGAAGACGGCGTTTTGACCGACGCCGTGGTGGCAGAAAGCCTGGCCCAGGCCCGCAACCTCTGGCACATCCGCGAGAGCATCTCTCTGGCGCAGTCCGAGGAAGGACTCAACATCAAGCACGACATCAGCCTGCCGGTTTCGCGCATTCCTGCCTTCTGTGTCGAAACCGATGCATTGCTGGCTGAGCAGATTCCTGGCGTGCGGCTGGTCAACTTCGGCCACCTGGGCGACGGCAACCTGCACTACAACGTGCAATGCCCCGAGGGCGTGGACGGCGCGGCCTTTCTGCGCGAACAGGAAGCGCACGTCAACACGCTGGTGTTCGACGCCGTGCAACGGCACGGAGGGTCCATCAGCGCCGAACACGGCATCGGCAGCCTCAAGCGCGACACCCTGCCCCGCTACAAAGACCCCACCGCCCTGCAACTCATGCGCGCCATCAAGGCCGCGCTGGACCCGCAGGGCACCATGAACCCCGGGCGTGTGCTCTGAGCCGCGTCCTTTTTTTCAACTGAAACACCATGAGCAACGAACGCCCCGCCCTGCCCGACCACCTCTCCATCGACCCGCGCAGCCCGCACCACGTGGCCGCCGTGTTCGAGCACGACATCGGCATTGTCTTCAACGGCAAGGAACGCTCTGACGTGGCCGAATACTGCATCAGCGAAGGCTGGGTGCGCGTGCCAGCAGGCAAGACCGTGGACCGCAAAGGCAACCCGCTGCTCATCAAACTCAAGGGCACGGTCGAGGCGTTCTACAAGTGAAGCCGCTGCTCATCGTCAAGGTGGGCAGCACCCACCCGCACATTGCGCAAGCGCTGGGCGACTTCGAGCACTGGATCATCGACGGGCTGGGCGAAGCTGGCCTGCCCGTGAAAGTGGTGGACCCGCGCCAGGGCATGACGCTGCCTGCCAGCAGCAATGTGGCAGGAGCCATCGTCACCGGCTCACACAGCATGGTGACGGACCGCGAGCCCTGGAGCGAGCAGGCTGCGGATTGGCTGCGAGCTGCTGTTGCAGTCGAACTCCCGGTGCTGGGCATCTGCTACGGCCACCAGCTGCTGGCACACGCCTTGGGCGGTGAGGTGGACTACCACCCTGGAGGCATTGAGCTGGGCACGGTCGACATCCACCTGACGCCCGCCGCGCAGAACGACCCGCTCTTCAACGGACTGCCCATGCGCTTCGGTGGCCAGGCGGCCCACCGCCAAAGCGTGCGCCGTCTGCCTGAAGGCGCGGTGCACCTCGCAGGCAACAGCTTCGAACCCCACCACGCCTTTCGTTTTGGCCGCAACGCCTGGGGCGTCCAGTTCCACCCGGAATTCAGCCCGCAGGCCACGTCGGCCTACGTACAGGCCAACACCGACCTGACCGCGCGCCCGCCCGTGGCAGACGCACCGGAAGCAGCCTCCCTGCTGGCGCGCTTTGCCCGGCTTGCCGCGGCATAGAATCCGTACTTTTGAGACCCTGCCCCATGAACCGCCCCGTCCGCAGCCAGTACGAAGACTTCATGCGCCACGTGTACGAGCATGGCGTGCAAAAGGGCGACCGCACAGGCACCGGCACGCGCAGCGTGTTCGGCCACCAGATGCGCTTCGACCTGAACGAAGGCTTCCCGCTGGTCACCACCAAGAAGGTGCACCTCAAGTCCATCATCCTGGAACTGCTGTGGTTCCTGCGCGGTGACAGCAACGTGGGTTGGCTGCAGGAACGCGGCTGCACCATCTGGGACGAGTGGGCGCGCGAGGACGGCGACCTGGGCCCCGTGTACGGCGTGCAGTGGCGCAACTGGCCCAAACCCGATGGCGGCCACATCGACCAGATTGCCGAGGTGGTCAAGCAGCTCAAGACCAACCCCGACAGCCGCCGCATCATCGTGAGCGCCTGGAACGTGGCCGACCTGGACAAGATGGCCCTGATGCCCTGCCACGCCTTCTTCCAGTTCTACGTGGCGCCCGCCGCCGAACCAGGCGGCCGCGGCAAGCTCAGCTGCCAGCTCTACCAGCGCAGTGCAGACATCTTCCTGGGCGTGCCCTTCAACATTGCCAGCTACGCCCTGCTTACCCACATGCTGGCGCAGCAGTGCGACCTGGACGTGGGCGACTTTGTGTGGACCGGTGGCGACTGCCACATCTACAGCAACCACTTCGAGCAGGTGGAACTGCAGCTGAGCCGCCAGCCCCACCCCTACCCCACGCTCAACGTCAAGCGCCGCCCAGCCAGCATCTTCGACTACGAGTACGACGACTTCGAGGTGCTGGACTACCAGCACCACCCGGCCATCAAGGCACCGGTCGCGGTCTGAACGACCGGAACCACGCCAGGACGGCGGGCAACCCTTGAGACGGCGCCCCATGACGACATCCACCCCCTCCCTGGCGCCCGATCAGCGGCCCGCCCCCGTTTCCTTTGCCGAAGCGTTCCTCTTCTGGCTCAAGCTCGGCTTCATCAGCTTCGGGGGCCCGGCCGGGCAGATCGCCATCATGCACGCCGAATTGGTGGAGCGCCGCCGCTGGATCAGCGAAAACCGCTTCCTGCATGCGCTCAACTACTGCATGGTGCTGCCAGGCCCCGAGGCGCAGCAACTCGCCACCTACATCGGCTGGCTGCTGCACCGAACCTGGGGCGGCATCGTGGCCGGGGCCCTGTTCGTGCTGCCTTCGCTGTTCATCCTGATCACGCTGTCGTGGGTCTATCTCGCGTACGGCGACGTACCTGTGGTGGCTGGTCTGTTCTACGGCATCAAACCCGCCGTCACCGCGCTGGTGCTGCACGCGGCGCACCGCATCGGCACCCGGGCCCTCAAAAACCCGTGGATGTGGAGCATCGCTGCGGCGTCCTTCGTCGCCATCTTTGCCTTCGACGCGCCCTTCCCAGCCATCGTCGCGGTAGCGGGCCTGACCGGCTGGCTGGGCGCCAAGCGCGCCCCCCATGTGTTTGCGCTGGGCGGGGGCCACGGCAAGGCACACAAAGGATATGGCCTGGCGGTGATCGACGACGACACGCCCGCGCCAGCCCATGCGCGCTTCTCGCGCACGCACCTGCTGAAGGTGCTGGCCGCGGGCGGCCTGCTGTGGCTGGCGGCCATGGTCGTGCTGGTGGCCTGGCAGGGCTGGGACGCCACCCTGGCGCAAATGGGCTGGTTCTTCACTAAGGCCGCGCTGCTGACCTTCGGAGGCGCCTACGCCGTGCTGCCCTACGTGTACCAGGGCGCCGTCGATGCGCACCAGTGGCTCAGCGGCCCTCAGATGATCGACGGCCTGGCCCTGGGTGAAACCACGCCTGGCCCGCTGATCATGGTGGTAGCCTTCGTGGGTTTTGTGGGGGGCTGGCAGCAGCAGGTGCTGGGGCCGGATGCGCTGTTCATGGCAGGCGCGCTCGCGGCAACGGTGGTCACCTTCTTCACCTTCCTGCCCTCGTTCGTTTTCATCCTGGCGGGTGGCCCGCTGGTGGAAGCAACGCACGGCAAACTGGGTTTCACCGCGCCGCTGTCTGCGATCACGGCAGCTGTGGTGGGGGTGATCCTCAACCTTGCCCTGTTCTTCGCTTACCACGTGTGGTGGCCCCAGGGCTTCATGGGCACCTTCGATGCCCTGTCCGCCCTGATCACGGTGGCGGCGGCCATCGCGCTGTTCCGCTTCAAGACAGGTGTTCTGCCACTGCTTGGCGCCTGTGCAGTTGCGGGGCTGGCCATTACTTTGGTGCGCTGAAAAAAGTCAAGGCCCCGAAGGGCCTTGACTCTGAAGGGCAGACCGGAAACTCAGGACCGGCGGTGCCAGGCCAGCACCCTGGGGGTGACCAGCACCAGCGCCACGATGGCCAGCAACACCGCCGACATCGGCCGTTCGAACAGCACCGCGAAACTGCCCTCGCCAATGGACACCGCATTGCGCAGGTGCGCCTCGGCGTAAGGCCCCAGGATCAGACCCACGATGGCCGGTGCCATGGGGAAGTCGTATCGGCGCATCACCACCCCGGCAATGCCCAGGGCCAGCATCAGGTACAGGTCGAAAGCGCTCTGGCGCATGCCATACACCCCCACCGTCGCGAAGATCAGGATACCGGCGTACAGCGGCGCACGCGGCACACGCAACAGCTTGACCCACAGCCCCACCAGCGGCAGGTTGAGCACCAGCAGCATGATGTTGCCGATGTAGAGCGAGGCGATCAGCGCCCACACCAGGCCGGACGATGTCTCGAACAGCTGCGGACCCGCCTGGATGCCGTAGTTCTGGAACGCGTTGAGCAGGATGGCGGTGGTGACCGAGGTGGGAATACCCAGGGTCAGCAAGGGAATCAGCGTGGCGGTGATGGCCGCGTTGTTCGCGGCCTCAGGCCCTGCCACACCTTCGATGGCGCCCGTGGTGCCGAACTCCTTCTTGTGCTCAGGCGCGGCCAGCTTGCGCTCGGTGGCGTAGCTCAGGAAGGTCGGTATCTCGGAGCCGCCGGCTGGAACAGTGCCGAACGGAAAGCCGATGAAGGACGCGCGCAACCACGCGGGCCAGGAACGGCGCCATTCCTCCTTGGTCATGTGCACGCGGCTCATCTTGTTCAGGCTGCTGACAGTTTTTCCCTCGTAAAGCGCGGTGTAGAGCGCCTCGCCGATGGCAAACAGGCCCACGGCAACCAGCACCACCTCAATACCGTCCATGAACTCCAGCACACCCGCTGTGTAGCGGGTCTGGCCAGTGATCTGGTCAATACCCACCAGGCCCATGCCCAGGCCCAGGAACAGCGACGTCAAGCCGCGCAGGGTGCTGCCACCGAGCACCGCGCTCACCGTGGTGAACGCCAGCAGCATCAGACAGAAGTACTCGGGCGGCCCCAGCAGCACAGCGTAGTCGGCCACGATGGGGGCAAACAGGGTCACCAGCACGGTGGCAATGGTCCCTGCCACGAAAGAACCGATGGCCGCCGTTGCCAGGGCAGCACCCGCACGGCCGCTCTTGGCCATCTTGAACCCCTCCAGCGCCGTGACCATGGAGCCGGTCTCGCCCGGGGTGTTGAGCAGGATGGAGGTGGTCGAGCCACCGTACATCGCGCCGTAATAAATGCCTGCAAAGAAGATCATCGAGGCAGTGGGTTCCACCTGCGACGTGATCGGCAGCAACATGGCCACCGTCACGGCCGGCCCCAAGCCTGGCAGCACGCCAATGGCTGTACCCAGTATGCAACCAGCCAGCGCCCAAAGCAGGTTGACCGGCGACAGGGCCGTCGAGAAGCCCTGCATCAGAAGATTAATCGTTTCCATCATGACAGCTCCCCTTTCAGAGCCAGCCGCTGCCGGTCAGACCAGGCAGGTTGACGGCAAGGAACTTGGTGAAAAGCCAGAAAACCGGCGCCGAGATGACGACACCGACAGCCAGGTCGCGCAGCGTGGCCTTCAGGTTACCGGCCCCCTTGCCTTCGCTCTGGCGCAAGCCGCGCACAGCCAAGGCGTAGCAAAGCGTGCAACTGAAGATGAAACCGATGGTGTTGATCAGGGATGCATTGGCGATCACCGCCGCCACCACCCATGCAAAGGCAGGCCAGTCGCCACGCTCGGCGCCAGACGGTTTCTCCACATCCTGGAAACCGCCAGACATGCCCTGCCGGGTAAGCATCACACCGCATACACCCAGCGCCAGCGCCACCACCCACGGCAGGAAGCTGGGGCCAACGCCCGCGTAACCCGCGTCCGAAGGCATCTGTGCCGCGCCCACGGCCATGACCACGGCCACAGCCACCACACCCAGGCCCAGGGCCATCTGCCCCAGGCGCTGCCCCTTGGTCAGCAGCAGGGGCTGACCGTCGTCATCGTCAGGCAACGCGTCCATCACGATCTCCAGAAATCAGAAAAAAGGAGGGCCGCGACCGGCTGGTCACGGCCCATCAGAGCGACCCAGGTCCGGCGGGTCAGATCATGCCGGACTTGACCATGATCGCGCGCAGACTGGCGAAGTCGCGCTCGACGAAATCTTCAAAGGCCTTGCCGGTGAGCACCGCAGGTGTCCAGCCGTTCTTCTCCAGCGACTCTTTCCAGGCCTTGCTTTGCGTGGCCTTGATGACCATGTCGGTGAGTGCCTTGCGTTGGTCGGGGGTGATGTCGGCGGCGCCATACACACCGCGCCAGTTGCCGATGACCACGTCAATGCCCTGCTCCACGAGCGTGGGAATGTTCAGGCCGGGCAGGCGCTTGTCGGAGGTGACGCCGATGGCGCGCATCTTGCCGGACTCGATGTAGGGCTGGAACTCGCTGTAGCCGCTGCCGCCGATGGTGACGTTGCCGCCCAGGATGGCAGCCACGGCCTCACCGCCCCCACGGAAGGGCACGTAGTTGATCTTGGCGGCGTCCACGCCAACGACACGGGCGATCATGGCTGCAGCCACATGCTCGGTGGAGCCGCGCGAGCCGCCGCCCCACTTGACACTGCCCGGGTCCTTCTTGAGCTGATCGACCACATCCTTCATGGTCTTGAGCGGGGAATCCGCAGGCAACACGAAGACGTTGTATTCGCTCGTCAGGCGGGCGATCGGCGTCAGTTGCGTGACGGAAACCGGTGGTTTGCCGGTGATGATGCCACCCAGCATCACGGCGCCCATCACCATCAACGCGTTCGGGTCGCCCTTTGCGGCGTTGTAGAACTGCGCCAGGCCAATGGCACCTGCAGCGCCGCCCTTGTTCTCGTAGGTCACGGCGCTGGCCACGCCTGCGTCCTGCAGCGCCTTGCCCAAGGCACGGCCGGTCAGGTCCCAGCCACCGCCCGGGTTGGCGGGAATCATCATCTTGAGGTTGGCAGCAGCCAGGGCGGACAAGGGCAATCCGCCGGCACCAACGGCAGCCAGGGCTGCCAGGGACTTGAGAAATTCGTCGCGACGCATGGAGGTCTCCTGTTGAGGGTTGTGGTGGCATGATGGTCGTTCGCCAGGCTGTCAATCGGCTGTCAGACTTATCAGGACAAACCCTAGGACGAATCTTCACCAGCAGGCGCCGCATAATCTGCCCCAGCCATGAAACTGCTGCTGATCGAAGACAATCCGGCCATGCAAGCCAGCCTGCGACGCTCGCTGGAACGCCGTGGCATGCAGGTGCAGATCTGCGGCGATGGGCGGCAAGCCCTGGACGCCTGGGCCAGCGGCCAGCCAGACGTGGTGATGCTGGACCTGACATTGCCGGGCCTCGACGGGCTGCAGGTGCTGCACAAAGCCCGGCAGGCGGGTTTTGCCACCCCCGTGATCATCCTCACGGCGCGCGGCACGGTGGGTGACCGGGTGCTCGGGCTCAAGACCGGCGCAGACGACTACCTGGCCAAGCCCTTTGACCTTGACGAGCTGGAAGCACGCCTGCACGCGCTGGCGCGCCGCTCGGCGCCAGCGCCTGCCACACCTTCAAACGGCATGCTCCAACGCCCGGCCTTCTGTGGCCTGCGCATGGACCCAGGCAGTGGTGCGGTGTATTTTCAGGACACCCCCGTGGAACTGGCGCCACGCGAGGCGGCCCTGCTGCGAGCGCTGCTGGAACGCCCCGGCCATGCCATCGCCAAGGAACGGCTGCTGGAGCTGGTGTTCCCCAATGCCAGCGACGTGCAGTCCGAGGCCATTGAAGTGGTGGTCTACCGGCTGCGCAAGAAGATCGCCCACATGGGGGTGCAACTCGTCACACTGCGCGGGCTGGGTTACCTGCTCAAGGCCCAAGCATGAAGCTGCGCCTTCGGCCGCCTGCGTCCTTGCGCAACCAGCTCATGCTGGGCATTCTGGTGCCAGTCGTGATCTTCCTCATCGTCAATGCGGCGGTGCTCTACCGGCAGGCCCTGCGCTCGGCCGACACCGCCTACGACCGCACCCTGCTGGCCACAGCCAAGGCCATTGGCGAGCAACTGGAGGTAGTGCCCGACGGCAAGGGAGGCTACCGCCTTTTGGGCTCACTCACCTATTCCGCCCTGGAAGCGTTCGAAGCCGACAACCGCAGCCGCATCTACTACCGCGTCACGGGGTTTTCGGGCGAAATGGTCTCGGGCTTTCCTGAGCTGCCCATGTGGAAGGGCCGCATTCCCACGCGCACCCTGTACGCCGCGCTGGTGGACTTCTACGACGACGAATACCAAGGCGTACCCGTGCGCGTGGCCGTTCTGCTGCAGCCCGTGGCCGGTGCAACAGGCCAGGGCATGGCCACCATCCAGGTGGCCGAGACGCTGGAACTGCGCCAGACGCTGGCGCGCCAGATTCTGATCGACACGCTGTGGCGCCAGGCCGCGCTCATCGCGCTGATTGGTCTGGTCGTGTTCCTGGTGGTACAGCACGCGACGCTACCCGTGCGGCGCCTGAGCGACGCGCTCAACCAGCGCCCCGAGAACGATCTGCGTCCGCTCGACATGTCTGACGCACCGCAGGAACTCAAGCCGCTGGTGGTGGCCACCAACCAGCACATGGCCAAGCTGTCCCAGCTGCTCGAACACCAGAAACGCTTCGTCCGCGACTCTTCACACCAGCTCAAGACGCCGCTGGCCGTACTGCGCACGCAGTTGCAATCCGCTCTGCGCGGCGACGTGGAGCCCGCCATTGCCCTGCAGGAAATGATGCACACGGTGCAGGGCGCCACGGAGCTGGCCAACCAGATGCTCGCATTGGCAAAAGTGGAGCAGTTGCGCAACCAGACAGACGTGCCCGTGGTGGACTGGGCCGAGGCCGTGCGCACCGTTGCGCTGGACGTGTCGGCCCTGGTGGTGGACAAGCAACTGGACTTTGACCTGAACGTTCAGCCGGTCTGGGTGCGCGCCCACGAATGGACGCTCAAGGAACTGACGCGCAACCTGTTGCACAACGCCATCCGGCACACGCCCGAAGGCGGGGAACTGCACATCACCCTGCAACGTGACCCCGACACAGGCGGCGCCTGCCTTACCGTACAGGACAGCGGGCCGGGCATTCCTGCCGAACTGAAAGAGCGCCTGTTCCAGCCATTCGCAACGGCAAGCAGCGCCCCCCACGGCGCTGGCCTGGGCTTGTCCATCTGCCACTCCATCGTGCAGACCTTGGGGGGGCAGATCGACCTGCGCAACCGCCGTGACACCGATCCCGCCAGCACCGGCCTGCGCGCCACGGTTTGCCTGCCACTGGCGCACACGCCCGGCAGCACCTGAGTGTTCAGGCGCGCGGCAGGGTCACGCCGTGCTGGCCCTGGTACTTGCCGCCACGGTCCTTGTAGCTGACCTCGCAGACGTCGTCTGCATCGCTTTCAAAGAACAGAACCTGCGCGCAGCCCTCGCCCGCGTAGATCTTGGCGGGCAGCGGCGTGGTGTTACTGAACTCCAGCGTCACGTACCCCTCCCACTCGGGCTCGAACGGCGTCACGTTGACGATGATGCCGCAGCGCGCGTACGTGCTCTTACCCAGGCAGATGGTGAGCACATTGCGCGGGATTCGGAAGTACTCCACCGTGCGCGCCAGTGCAAAGCTGTTGGGCGGGATGATGCAGACATCACTGTGGATGTCCACGAAGCTCTTCTCGTCAAAGTTCTTCGGGTCCACCACCGTGCTGTGGATGTTGGTGAACACCTTGAATTCCG
>CBKZAG010000031.1:0-22102 GCA_966692625.1 uncultured Comamonadaceae bacterium | reverse complement strand
GAATGCCGGGACGCTATCAAACCCAGGCGGTTCGAACTTTCATTGACTTCATCGTTGAGAAAGCAGCAACGTGGTTCAAGGATGGTGTCCAAAACACGTTTGGCACCGGCCGATAGCGGCCCGCTTTTCACGACAATCGGTGGTCCACGCGGGTTGGGCAGAAAAGTTGGCGGCCGTTGGCATGCCGCCGCATGCCCTGCAGAGTTTTTACGCCCCGTGTAAGCTACCCCCCCTGTTCACCTATACCGCTTCTCTCATGGAACTCTCCACCTGGCTCGCTTTCTTCGCCGCTTCCTGGGCCATCAGCATCTCGCCGGGCGCTGGCGCAGTGGCCGCCATGAGTTCCGGCCTCAACCACGGCTTCAAGCGCGGCTACGTCACCACGCTAGGCCTGGTGCTGGGCATCTGGACGCAACTCATCGTGGTGGGCCTGGGCCTGGGTGCCGTGGTTGCCACCTCCAGCACGGCCTTCCAGATCATCAAGTGGCTGGGCGTAGCCTACCTGGTGTGGCTGGGCATCCAGCAATGGCGTGCCCCGGCCCGCCCCCTGGCCACCGTGACCGATGGCGCGCCCGCCGTCTCCGCCCCCCGGATGGTCCTGCGCGGCTGGATGATCAACACCGTCAACCCCAAGGGCACGGTGTTCCTGCTGGCCGTGGTGCCGCAGTTCCTGGACCTGACCGCGCCGCTGTGGCCGCAGTACCTGGTGATCGGCTGCACGCTCATGTTCACCGACCTGGTGGTGATGGCAGGTTACACCGCGCTGGCGGCCAGGGTGCTGAGCGCGCTGAAGTCCACCGCCCACATGCGCGCCATGAACCGCGTGTTCGGCGGCCTGTTTGTGCTGGCTGGCACGTTACTGGCCACCTTCAAGCGGGCCGCCTGAAGCCCCTCAAGGCCCCAGGCGTGTCCATCACTGCGCCATGGCCTGCTTGGCCAGGCGCTTGGTGCGCGCACGGATGTTGAGCGCTTCCACGGCCAGGGAGAAAGCCATGGCCGCGTAGATGTAGCCCTTGGGCACATGCATCTCGAAGGCCTCGCCCGTCAGCGCCATGCCTACCATCACGAGGAAGGCCAGGGCCAACACCTTGACGGAAGGGTGGCGGTCCACGAAGTCGCCGATGGGCTTGGCCGCGAACAGCATCACGGCCACGGCGGCGATCACGGCGGCGACCATCACACCCAACTGCTCCACCATGCCCACGGCGGTGATGACGGAGTCCAGCGAGAAGACGATGTCGATGACGGCGATCTGGGCAATGATGCTCCAGAACAGGCGCGTGCCCCCGGCCTTCACGGCGCTGGGGTCGGTTTCGCCGGGGCCGTCTTCCTCGCGAGCCTCCACTTCCACAAAGATTTCGTGCGAGGCCTTGTAGAGCAGGAACAAGCCGCCGCCCAGCAACACCAGGTCACGCCCGCTGATGCTCTGGCCGAACACGTTGAACAATTCTTCCTTCAACCCCATGACCCAGCTCAGCGATGCCAGCAGCAGCAGACGGGAGACCATGGCGAAGCCCAGGCCCAGGCGGCGCGCCTTGTCACGCACGTTGGCGGGCAGGCGCCCCACCAGAATGGAGATGAAGATGATGTTATCGACCCCGAGCACGATCTCGAGGGCGGTGAGCATCGCAAAAGCGATCCAGATGTTGGGGTCGAACAGAAATTCCATGGTGCAACCTGTTGCTGAGTTGGGGCCGAAAGATGAAAAGCCAGCCAGCATAGCGCTGTTGGCCCAAACAAAAAAACAGTCATTCTGGAACTGACGTTCCTAAATTTACGAAATGTTGAAGCTCATATCAAGGCCCCGGCGCAGCGCCAACCTCAACAGCAGTGGCCGACAGCAGCTTTGGCACCAGCAGCCGGAGCGCAGCACGCGGATGCGTCCTCGGCAGCAGCACCGCCGGGCGCGCAGCAGGCTGCGGCAACCGGCTCGTCGCGCTTTTCACGGAAGACTGGGATGTTGCCCAGGGTGTGGAAGTGCTCCCAGGCAATGCCTTGGGGGTCGGTCACCCAATGTTTCTCGCTGCGGGCGTAGCAACAGGTGGTCTGTCCTTCGTCCAGCAAGGCCTTGTCGGCAGTCTGCGCCCGTTGCTTGAGTTCCAGCAACTCCTGCTCGCTGTCGGTTTGAATGCCCAGGTGGTCAATGCCGGGCGCATCGCCCCGGGTGGAAATGGCGAAGTTGACTGGAGGGTCCTCCAGCATCCACTTGGCGTAGTCGGCCTCGACCCGGGTGGGCATGGCCGCGAACAGGCGGTTGTAGAAGGCCATGCTCTGGGCAAGGTCCTGAACGTGGAGATGGACGTGAAAGCGCTTCATGGAGACCTCCTCAGCAGTGGGTACAGGTGGCAGTGGTTACATCAAGACAAGGTTGCCCCTGGCAGCACTCGGCGGTCAGGAAGGCCAGCAGGTCGTTCATCGCCGCAAAGGCGGCCCGGTAGATGATGTTGCGACCATCACGCTGGGTACTCACGAGCCCAGCGTTGTTGAGTTCCTTGAGGTGGAACGACAGTGCCGTGGTGGACACGCCCAACGATTCGGCCATGTGGCCTGGGGTCAGCCCCTCCTGACCGGCCACCACCAGCAGCCGGAACAGTTTCAGGCGTGTCTCCTGTGCCAGGGCGGCCAGGGCCTTGACGACTTCAGCTTCGGTCATGGCAATCTCCTCAGGATGGAAGCGCGGTGTGCTGCTGCGCACGGGTAGGCAGGTTGAGCGTGACGAGCCAACAGACGGCCAGCATCACTGCAGACCCCATCAAGGCGTACAACAGCCCACCCCACTGGTACAACAGGCCCGACAGCAGCGTGCCCAGGAAGCGGCCCAGCGCGTTGGCGGCGTAATAGAAGCCCACGTCCTCGGCGGCCTTCTCGCTGCCTGCATAGGCCAGCACCAGATAGGAATGAACGGATGAGTTCACGGCGAACGCAAAGCCGAACAAGGCCAGCCCGGCCACCACGACCCATTCCAGCGCGGGGGCCTGCAGCGCCACTGCTGCGGCCAGCCCGGCTGGCACGACGGCAAGCATGGCCGACCAGCGGCGCGCCGCAGGCACTTCCGAACTCAGGCCATCGGCGCTGCGCTTCACGATCTGCGGGGCAAGAGCCTGCACCAGGCCGTAACCGATGGTCCACGCCGCCAGAAAGCCGCCCACCATGGTGAAGTTCCAGCCTTGCGAATACAGGAACACCGGCACGCCCACCACGAACCACACATCGCGCGCGCCGAACAGCGCCACGCGGGCGGCCGCCAAGGCATTGATGCCCGCGTTCTTGGCGAACAGTTCCTTCGCCGACTTGGACGCCTTGCTTTTGCCCATCATCCGGGGCAGCGAGGAGACCACCCCCGCCAGCACCACGGCCAGCAATGCGGCCATCAGCCACAGCGAGCCCTGAAATCCCAGCGTCTGCAACAGCACGCCGCCCAGGAAGAAGCCGAAACCCTTCATGGCGTTCTTGCTGCCAGTGAACCAGGCCACCCACTTGAACAGCTGGCCGTTGTCTTGTTCCTTTGCCGCTGCCTGCGTCACCTTGATGGCCGATTTGCTGGCGGTCTTGGTCAGGTCCTTGGCCACACCGCAAACACCTTGCGCCGCCACCACCCAGGCCACCGACAGCGCCGCCGTCCAGGCTGGGTTGAGCAGCGACAACAGCGTGAAGCCGGTGATCTGTGTGAGCAGCCCCACGGTGAGCATGCGGGTGATGCCGTAGCGCGTGGCCAGCCAGCCCCCGATCAGGTTGGCCAGCACCCCTGCGGCTTCGTACAGCAGGAACAGGAAGGCCAGCGTGAAGGGCGAATACCCCAGCTGGTAGAAGTGCAGCAGCACCAGCATGCGCAGGGCGCCGTCGGTGAGCGTGAAGCCCCAGTAGGCGGCCGTGACGATGGCGTAGTTGCGCGCAGCGTGCTGCATGGTCAGAGGCCCACGTTGTTCATGTGGCAGGCCAGGTCCACCATGCGGCAGGCGTAGCCCATTTCGTTGTCGTACCAGGCATAGACCTTGAGCAGGGTGCCGTCAGTCACCATGGTGGACAGGGCGTCAACGATGGAGCTGCGCGTGTCGCGGGCGTAGTCGGCGCTGACCAGGGGGCGCTCCTCGTACCCCAGAATGCCCGCCAGGTAGGTTTGCGCCGCTTCCTTGAACAGGGCGTTCACTTCCTCGGGCGTGGTGGTGCGCTGCAACTCGAACACGCAGTCGGTGAGCGAAGCGTTGAGCACGGGCGCGCGCACCGCGTGGCCGTTGAGCTTGCCCTTGAGTTCGGGGTAGATGAGCGCAATGGCCGTGGCGCTGCCCGTGGTGGTGGGGGCCAGACTGGCCATGGCGCTGCGGGCGCGGCGCAGGTCTTTGTGCGGGGCGTCCACCACCAGGTTGGTGTTGGTGGGGTCGTGGATGGTGGTGATCTGCCCGTGGCGGATGCCGATCTTCTCGTGCACCACCTTCACCACGGGGGCCAGGCAGTTGGTGGTGCAGCTCGCGGCGGTGACGATGCGGTTGGCGGCCGGGTCGTAAAGCTGTTCGTTCACACCAACCACGATGTTGAGCACGTCGCCCACCTTCACCGGCGCGGCCACGATCACGCGCTTGGCGCCGCGGTCCAGGTGGCCTTGCAGCGTTTCGGGCGTCAGGAACTTGCCGGTGCACTCCAGCACCACGTCCACACCCAGTTCGCCCCAGGGAATGTCGGCCGGGCTGGCGTGGCTGCTGAAGGAAAGCCGCTTGTCACCGATCAGGATGGCATCATCACCCTCGGCGCGGATGTTCTCGCGCCACTTGCCTTGCACGGTGTCGAAGGCCAGCAGGTGTGCGGTGGCCGCCGCCCCGCCTTTCAGTTCGTTGAGGTGCACCACCTCCAGCCGGTTGCCAGCACGGGGGTCGTCTGCCTGCCGTTCGGCGGCGCCGAAGGCCGCGCGCAATGCCAGCCTGCCAATGCGCCCCATGCCGTTGATGCCTACTTTCATGTTCATGCCTTGGTTGCCAATTAATTCAATAATTTTTGAATTATTGCATAAACATGTGACAACGCCGTGTCAAGGCACGGCATTGGCAGCGCTTATTCGACCGAGGCGGCGAAAGTCGGCGGCAGTTGCTTGGCCAGCAAATTGGCCACCTGCTGGCGCAGTTGCTTGTTCTCGGCGGTGAGCTGATCTACCTGCTTGCGCAGGCGCTGGAGTTCGGCCTCGGCATCGTCACTCAAGGGGGCTGCGGCCATGTCATCCGCAGCAGTGCCACTGGCCTCGCCTTCGGGCTTTTGCGACTCGCGGTGTTTGCGCTTGGCGTCGCGCACACGCTTGGCGGCCTGTTTGAGTTCGCCCGCCCCGCCGGTGGCCGCTTGCTTTTGTTCCTCGGGCGGCAGGGTGGCCACGGCGGCGGCGGCGTTGAGTGACAAGGCCCCGGCCTTCACGGCAGCCACCACCTCGGGTTCGGCCTGTTTGTGGATTTTTTCGATCAGCGCCACTTGGCTGCTGGAAATGCGCGCCGCCTTGGCAATGTCTTCGCGGCTCTTGAGCGGCTGGGTCAATGCCGCAATGGCGGGCGTGGGTTCGCCTTCCCAAGGCAGGTCGCTGCCTTCCTGATCGGCTGCAGCTTCGGCAGGGGCCTTGGCGGTGGCTTCGGCCAGGAAGCTGGCGCGCTTGCGATCGACGATCTCGCGCTTGCGCAGGGCCAGCACACCGCGCTGGAAGTCCGACACGCTGCGGCGCCCCAGGTGCTGGTCGATCATCCACAGGTGCACGTCTTCTATGGTCTTGAACAGCTGGCTCTGCACCGTGTTGAACGGCAGGTTGTGCTTGGTGCAGATTTCGTGGCGGTTGTGGCCGTCCACCAGCATGTCGCCCCACAGCACCAGGGCATCGCGGCAGCCTTCGGTGAGCAGGCTGCGTTCCAGCGCGGCGTATTCGTCGGGCGTGAGGGGGTCGATGTAGGCTTTGAGGTCGGGGTTGACGACGATGTTCATGACAACGGAGGCTGGCTAAGACAAGGGGCCGGATTGTAGGGGCCCCTTCGGCCTGCACTAAAATCGCCTTGCCCCCAGACAAACCCGAGGCTTGCGTTATTGAACAGCGCAAGCCTTTGTTCATTGGGCAAATCAATATCCGCACCGCCTGACGCCCGGCCCCCGGCCGGGTGGCCACATCACATGTCTGCACCAAACGCACTCACCAGCTCGCCTCTGGTCCGTCTGCTGGACGGATGGGCGGGCGCGCCCGGCGCAGACCCGGGCGGTGACCTGGCCGAGCGCTGGAGCCAGTGGCTTGGGCCGCTGGACGCGGTGCGCCTGCAGGCGGCGCAGCAGTCGATCAGGGCCATGCCAGTGGAGCGAGCCGCCCCCGCCCCCGCCGCCGCACGCGCGCTGGCAGATGAACTGCAAAAACTGCAAGCCTCGCTCAGCGCCACGCTGCAACAGGCCCAGCCCGCCGAAACCGGGGAGACGGGCTTTGCCCCCTACCGCCGCCGCCACACCGAATTGCAGCGACTGATGGCCACGGCCATCGCCCCCTTGCGGGCGCGGCTGCGCCAGGGTCTGGCTCGCGCGGCAGGCCCGCTGCGCCAGCTGGCCGTGCTGGACGCGCTGCTGGAGCAGCAGCTGGACGCCCATGAACACAAACTGCTGGCCACCGTGCCAGCCCACCTGGAACAGCGCTTCAAGCAGCTGCACACCCAGGCCAGCGAAGAGGCTGACCAGCCTGCCCCGCGCTTCGGGCAGGACTGGCGCGCCGCCCTGCTCGCCGAGCTGGACCTGCGCCTGCAACCCCTGCACGGCCTGCTGGAAGCCCTGAAGAACGAACACCCTGCCAAGCCATGAACCGCACCGTCTTTGCCACTGCCTTCGCCCTCGGACTCGCCGCCCTCATCTGGATAGGCGTCGGCTTCATCGGCACCAGCTGGACCGCGCTGCTGATGACGCTGCTGATCGCCGCCGTGTACCTGCACGGTGCGCGCGAGCTGCAGCGCTTTCGCGCCCACACCGCACAGCTGCACCAGGCGCTGGACAACATTCCTGCCCCCCTGCCCGACCTGGGTAACTGGCTGGAGCAAGTGCCCGCGCCGCTGCGCCAGGCCGTGCGCCTGCGCGTGGAAGGTGAACGCGCCACCCTGCCCGGCCCGGCGCTCACGCCCTACCTGGTGGGCCTGCTGGTGATGCTGGGCATGCTCGGCACCTTCCTGGGCATGGTCATGACCTTCAAGGGGGCCGTGTTCGCGCTGGAAGGCTCGGCCGACCTGCAAGCCATCCGCTCCGCGCTGGCCGCGCCCATCAAGGGGCTGGGCCTGTCGTTTGGCACGTCGGTGGCGGGGGTGGCCACCTCGGCCATGCTCGGGCTGATGGCCACCCTGTGCAGGCGTGAACGGCAGGAAGCCTCGCGTCTGCTGGACCAGCGCGTGGCCAGCGTGCTGCGCCCCTTCTCGCACGCGCACCAGCGGCAAGCCTCTCTTAACGCCTTGCAGGCACAGACCGAAGCCCTGCCCGCCGTGGTGGACCGCCTGCACGCCGTGCTGGACGGCCTGGAGCAACGCAGCCAGCAGTTGAGCACCCAACTGGCCAGCCAGCAAGACGCCTTCCACCGCGAGGTGAAAACCACCTACACCGACCTGGCGGCCCAGGTGCGCCAGAGCCTGCTGGACAGCCTCACCGCCACCGCCCAGGCCGCTGGCGACAGCCTGCGCCCCGTGGTGGCCAGCACTATGCAAGACCTGAGCGCCTTCGCGCAGGAAACGCAGCGCCGCCAGGCAGACGCCATCCAGGCCCAATTGCAGACACTCATCACCGAATTCAACGCTTCTGCCAAGCAACAGCAGGCCGCCCAGGCCCAGGCCGAAAGCGAACGCCTGCAAACCTGGACCGGCGCCCTGCAGACCATGGCTGCCGACCTGCACGGCGAATGGCAGCGGTTGGGCGAACAGTCGCTGCAGCGCCACCAGGGCATCTGCGCGGCGCTGGAACAGGCGGTGGGCGACATCGCCCAGCGCACCAGCCAGCAGGCGGGCGCCACCTTGCAAGAGGTGTCGCGGCTGCTGGAACGGTCCGAAGAACTGGTGCGCCACCGCACCGCGTCTGAAGCGCAGTGGCTGGAACAGCACACCCAGCGCATGGACCAGCTCGCCCACACGCTGAAGACCGAACTGGGCCAGCTGCGCACCGACGAAGCCGCGCGCGGCCAGGCCGCCGTGGACCGCCTGGGCGAACTGCAGGCCGCCGTGGCCACCCACCTGGCCACCCTGGGCACGGCCCTGGAAGCCCCGCTGTCGCGCCTGCTGCAGACGGCATCGGAAGTGCCGCAGGCAGCCGCCCAGGTGATTGCCGAGCTGCGCCAGGAAATGTCGCGCCTGTCTGAACGCGACAACCTGGCCCTGGAAGAACGCACCCGCCTGGCCACCCAGTTGCAGAGGCTGATCCAGTCCCTGGACCAGGCGGCGGGCGAACAACGCAGCCGCATTGAAGCCCTGGTGGGTGCGGCCACACAAGTGCTGGCGCAGGCGGGCACACAATTCGAGCAAACCCTGCAGACCCAGGCCACGCAACTGGCCCAGCAGGTGGGCGACGCGGCAGCACAAGTCAACGGCAGCGCCGTGGAACTGGCCGCGTTGGGCGAAGCCTTCGGCCACGGCGTGCAGCTCTACAGCGCCTCCAACGACAAGCTGCTCGACACCCTGGCCCGCATCGAATCCGCCATCCAGCGCTCCATCACCCGCAGCGACGAGCAGCTTGACTACTACGTGGCCCAGGCCCGCGAGGTCATCGACCTCAGCATCACCTCGCAGCAGAGCATCGTGCAAGACCTGCAACGCCTGCGCGGCAGCGCGGCGCTGGAGGCCGAAGGGGCCGCTGGATGATCGAGTTCGACGAACGCGACGACGGCGAAGGCCACACCGCCCCGGTGTGGGCCGTGTTTGGCGACCTGATGGCCGGTCTGCTGGGCGCCTTTGTGCTGGTGCTGATTGGCGTGCTGGTGGTGCAGATGGACCTGGTGTCCAGCCTGGAAGCCGAAGTGGCCAAGCGCCGCGAGGAGGAACACCGCCGCATGGCCCTGGAAAAGGCCCTGGCGGTGCCGCTGCAGTCCGGCCGCGTCACGCTGCGCGACGGGCGCATCGGCATCAGCGGCAGCGTGCTGTTTCCGCTCAACTCCGACCAGCTCCACCCCGAAGGCCTGCAACTGCTGCGCAGCCTGGTGCCACCCTTGAAGGTGTACCTGAGCGAACGGCAGGAAATGCTGATGGTCAGCGGCTTCACCGACGACCGGCCCGTGCACGAAGGCAACCGCCGCTTCGCGGACAACCTGGAGCTTTCTGCGCAACGAGCGCTCACCGTGACCCGGGCACTCATTGGCGAAGGCATGCCGCCGACACAGGTGTTCGCGGCGGCTTTCGGCCCGCAGCAGCCCGTGGCGTCGAACGAGAACGAGCAAGGCCGAGCCCTGAACCGCCGTGTGGAAATGGCACCGGTGCCCAAGTCCCCGGCCCCAGCCGAATGAGTGAACTCACGGCCCCCGTACCGCCCTGGCGTGCCCGGCTGGACGGCTGGCGCGCGCAAGGAGCAGACCGGCTGGACCCGGTGCGCTTTCGCTACCTGGAAGCCCTGGGCACCCGAATGGACACCGCTGCCCCGGGTGTACGGCGCCTGTTGAGCGAACGCCTGGAGCGCGCCTTGACCGAGCACGAGCGCCGCCTGCAGCAAACACAAAACAGTCTGGCTGAGCAGGCCACACGCCTGCAGCAGGCCCATCCACCCCAAGCCCGCGCCCTGCGTGCCATGCTGCAAGAAGGCGACGCGGTGGGCCTGCGCCGGCTGGCCATACTGCTGGAAACACCGGCCACCACGGCGCTGGCCAAACTCAACGGCCACCTGCGTGCAGCCGAGCGGGCGGGTGATAGCAGCGCCACAGTAACGGCCCTGGCGCCCGCCCCGGCGCAAGGCGGCGGTGAAATGCGCAGCCTGCGGCGCTTCCGCCAGGTGTGGACCAAGGTGGCAGCCCAAGACAAGGTGCAGCGCGCCCTTCAGCGCGAGCCGCGCAACGCCGGGCCGCTGAATTCGCACATGCTGGTGTTGCGCACCATAGAGCTGATGCGCGGCCTGTCACCCGACTACCTGGCCCGCTTCGTCACACAACTCGACACGCTGCTGTGGCTGGAACAGGCCAGCCCGCGCACATCTGCACCCGCCGCTGCGGCCAAGGCCGAGCGCAAACCGCGCGCCCGCAAACCGCGCGCTTGAACCGGCGGCGTCAGACGTCGTCCAGCAGCACGGAGCCGTCGGTGTCCCAGCGCACCCGGGTGATGCCCGGCTCCAGCGCTTCCAACCGCTGGCGCTCCGCCTCCTCTGGCGACAGCTTGCCCTGCCCCTGCTTGTGCGCCTGGGCCAGCCGGTGGGTCTCTGCCGCGTGGTCGTGGCGGGCGAAGGCCTCGCTCAGCGCCAGCAGCAAGGCTTCGTCCGTCCAGGGCTTGACCAGGTACTTAAAGATGTCCGCTTCGTTCACCGCAGCCTGAACAGCCTCGAAGTCGGTGGACGCCGACAGGATGATGCGCACCGTGTCGGGCTGGATCTCGCGCCAGTGCGAAAGCAGCCTCACGCCGTCCATGGCCGACATGCGGTAATCCGACACCACCACGTCGAAGCGGGCATGGCGCGCGCGGGCCAGCGCCTGCAACGGGTCCAGGTGCATTTCCACCCGCACGTCCTGAGGCAGTGAACGGGCCAGCAGGCGGCGCAGCGCACTCAGGACGTGGGGTTCGTCGTCAACCAGCATGACGCGGCGCATCGGCATTCTCCTGTCTGTTGCGGATGTGCAGGCGTATCGGCGCCAGCTCCTTGGCCTGGTACAGGCGCATCTGCTGGATCAGGTGAGCATCCAGCTCGCGGTCTGCCGCCAGCAGCAGCAGGCCTTCGGCATTCACCCAGTCCTGGGCCAGCACGTCGCCGGGCAGCAACTCGCCCACGGTGACCACGCAATCCTGCGGCTGCGCGGGTGAGTTGTCAATCGCCAGCCAGGCATCGACCACGGCGGGGTCGTAGCGCAGCTCGCGCAATTCCTGCACGCGCTGGCGCGCCTCGTGGGGCGAAAGGGGCGCATTGCCGTGGCGGCCATGCAGCAGGTTGTCCAGGTCGTTGGCCAGCGCCAGAATGCGCGCGCCCAGCGGAATCTGCTCGCCATGCAGCCCATCCGGGAAGCCCCGGCCGTCGTACCGTTCGTGGTGTGACCGCACGAACCGCGCAGCCGTGTGCAGGTTCTCCAGCGGCATCAGGGCCTGCTCGCCCAGCACCGGGTGCTTGCGGTAGTGCACCAGATCGGCGGCATTCATGTCCTTGACCGGCTTGGCCAGCACGGCGTCGGGCAGGCTGAGCTTGCCCACGTCATGCAGCAGGCCCGCCAGGAACACGTCCTGCACCTCAGCTTTGGGCTGGCCCATCTGCAGCGCTATGCGCCGCGCCACATCGGCCACGCGGCGCGCGTGCCCGGCCAGCACGCCGCCGCGCAGCTCCATCAGGCTGGTGAATATCTTGATGGACGTGAGCCAGTAGCGCTGCAGATGCACGTTGGCTTGCGCCAGTTCCTGCGTGCGCAGCTCCACCCGGGTTTCCAGCTCGGCGTTGAGCTGGGTGAGCACCTCGTTCTGATGCTGCGTCACATCAAGCAGGTGATCGCGTTCCTTGCGCAGGCGCTTGCGCTCCAGCGCCTGGTCGACGGTGTGCAGCAGCTCGGCGTCGTTCCAGGGCTTGGCCAGGTAGCGGTAGATTTCGCCCTTGTTGATGGCCGCCACGGTGGACGGCATGTCGGCAAAGCCGGTCAGCATGATGCGCACGGTGTGCGGCCAGCGCAGGCGCACCTGCTCCAGCAGGGCTGCGCCGTCCATCTCGGGCATGCGCATGTCGGAGATGACAATGTCAAAACGGCCTGCAGCAAGCTTTTCCAGGGCCTCGGCGCCGGACTGCGCCGTTTCCACCCGGTGCGGTGTGCCCCGGAACAGCCGCCGCAGGGCCGACAGGATGTTGGGCTCGTCGTCCACGCACAGCACGGCCGCACCCGCCCCACCCTCCGCAGGGGTGGCTGCCGCAGGCTGGGAGGCAAACACTGGTGTGTTCATGCGGCGCCGGCCACGGCATGGTGGCGCACCGGCAGGGTGACGCGGAACGTCGTGCCGACACCAGGCTCGCTGCACACCGCGAGCGAACCGTGGTGGTTCTGCACGATGCCGTAGGACAGCGAAAGCCCCAGGCCCGTGCCCTTGCCCACAGGCTTGGTGGTGTAGAACGGGTCGAAGATGCGGTCCAGCTTGTCGGCGGAGATGCCGCAGCCGTTGTCGGCCACCTCCACCCACACCTTCCCGCCATCGACCCCCGTACTCACGGTGATGGTGCCGCGCGTGTCACCCATCGCCTGGGCGGCGTTGACCAGCAGATTCATGAACACCTGGTTCAGCTGCGAGGCCAGGCACTCCACCTGGGGCAGCTCACCATAGCGCTTGACCACGTCGGCCTTGTACTTGATTTCGTTGGCCACGATGGCCAGCGTGGAGTCCAGGCCTTGATGGATGTCGGCCAGCTCGAACTCCTGGCGGTTGTCCGCGCGCGAAAAATCCTTGAGGTCCTGCACGATCTTCTTCACGCGCGAGATGCCCTCCTTGCATTCGCGCATCAGGTCGGGCACGTCATCACGCAGGTAGTGCAGCTCCACCTCCTCGCGCAACGCTTTGACGTGTGCCGCCTGTGCCGGATCGGTGATGGAAGGCTCGGCTGCCTCGTAGGCGTCGAGCAGGCGGAACATGTCGGCCAGGTATTTTTCCAGGCTGCAAAGGTTGGACTGCACGTAACCAATGGGGTTGTTGATCTCGTGGGCCACGCCTGCGGCCAACTGGCCGATGGAAGCAAGCTTTTCGGATTGAACGAGTTGCTGCCTCGTCTGCATCAGCGTTGCGTTGAGCTGGACGAGTTCGCCGTTGCGCCGCACCAGTTCCTGCGTGCGCGCGGCCACGTCCTGCTCCAGGCGTGCCTGGCTGTCCAGCAATGCCTGGCGGGCAAGGCGGCGGTCGGTCACGTCCTGCAACGTTTCCACCGCGCCTATGAGTTGCCCGCGGCTGTCGCGCAGCGGCGCCGCAATGCAGTGCAGCCAGCGGCCGCCCTCGCCCATGTGGGTGAAATAGATCTCGGCTTCCACCGCCCCATCGATCAGGGGACTGCGCCAGTGACCGTCCGGGTACAACGGGGCCAGTTCCCCTTCGACGTCGTCGGACATGATGATGTTGGCCAGCACCGGCCGAGCGGTGGCGTAGAACCCGCGCCAGGGCTCTTTGGTGCCCACCATTTCCTGCGCAGGCACGCCGGTGAGCTGTGCGCATGCGCGGTTCCAGTGGCTCACCCGGTGCTCCCGGTCAAGAACAAAGGTGGGCACCGGGGCACCGTCGATGATCTGGCTGAGCACCGTCTGGGTGGCCAGTTGTTCACGCGCAATTTTTTCCACAGCGTCGCGCAACGCCCCCAGATCCCCGTCTGGGGCCCGGCCAAACGGCAGCAACGCGGACATCGCGCGCAACAGGATGCGGGCAGCTGGATCGTCCGGTTCGTCCAATTCGGCCTCGTATGCCAAGGCCGCCGTCTGGCCTGCGGCCATGCGGTGCAGCTGCCGCATCAGCGCACGGTCGTAGGTCAGGATGTGCCCCACCAGCCAGCCCGTCAGGAATTCACCCAGCTGCTGCAGTTGATCGGCCTGCGCCCCCAGTTGGCGGATGCGCAGCACCTCGCGGGTGAAGGCCCGGTGCGCGTCGCGGTGGCTGTTCACGTGCCGTTCGTCCAGCCCCTGCTTGATCATCAACTCCTCTTCGGCAAAGAAGTGCTCGCCCGCGTAGCGCAGCAAAGCGCCCAGCAGCCTGGGCAGGTGCAACGCGGCATCAGGGCTGTTCTGCAGCTCAAGCACCTGGTTGATCAGCTCCACCAGCCCCCTGTGCTCCTGGTCGATCAGGGGGTGGCCGATTTCGAAAGCCGGGTCCCAGTCAAGAATGTTCATGCGGCCCCTCCCCTCCATGCCCCAGCACGTCGTCCAGGGCGCTCATGCGCTGGTCGAGTTTCTGCCGCAGCTCATCGAACTGTGCGGCGGGCACGCCGAAGCGCGACCAGCTCTCTTGCGAGACATGCTCGCCGAGAGAGACCTCGCCATCGGCGACACCGAGCCGCCCGCGCACCATGGCGTCGGCCAGGTGAACAATGGAGACCACCGCAGAACGTGCCTGCTGGGGCTGGTGATGGAACTCGATGGCCTCCGTCACCGTGACCGGAAACCGCCAGTAGCGGGTGAGCGCTGCGCCAATCTGCGCGTGGGTGATGCCCAACACCTCGCGCTCGGCGTCGAGCAGACTGCAATCGTTCTTGATCTTGTGCAGGAAGCAGGCCTCCAGATGGTCCGGGAACTGGCTGGCCAGCACCAGCCGGCCAATGTCGTGAATCAAGCCCGCTGTGAACGCCACCCCCTCGGGTTCACGGTGCTCGCGGGCCAGGAGTTCGGCCGCCAGACCGCAGGCCATGCCATGCGCCCAAAAAGCCCGGTAATGGAAACCCGGCGGCAGGCGCAGTGCCGCAAAATGGTTCACCGTGGCCGTGGCGATGGCCATGCTGCGCAACGCCCCAAAGCCCAGCACCATGGCCGCATCGCGCACGGTGCCCACCTGCCGCTGCAAGCCGTAGAACGAGGAGTTGGCCACGCGCAGAAGCTTGGTGGACAAGGCCTGGTCCAGTTCGACCTGCTCCTCCAGCCTGCCCAGGTCAAGATGGGGGTCTTCAAGGCTGCGCACCAGTTGAAGCACCAATTCCGGCAAGGCCGGCAGCGTGCGGATCAAGGGCATCAAGCCACTCATCTCAATGGGCGGGAGTGCGGATGGTGTGGTCATTCGGATGACTCCTCGACAAACAGGTACAGGTTGCCGCGCAACTCCCCATCGCCATTGATGGCCCGGCATTCGACGCGCACGCGCCGCCCGCCCACCACCATACCGGTACGGCACCATGGCGGCGGATCGGACGGTGCCTCGGGCCACACGGCAGACAGGTCAGCTCCCAGAAAAAGCAAAGGCCGTGCCTGCGAGCCGAAGAGCTGTTCGGCCGCTTCGTTGCAAAAGACGACCATCGTTTCATCATCGCATCCAACGATGGGCAGCGGAATCTGGCGCAGCACATCCTGCAGCGTCTGCAGGACTGCCTCGTCGCGGAACAGGCTGTCGCTTTGCTCATGCACCAGGGCGGCCAATTGCGCGTTGAGTTCCATCTGCCGGGCGTTCACGGCGCGCAGTTCGTCGCTCATGCGGCGGTTGTCGTCTTCCAGGTACTTGTGCCGCATCGCGGTGGCAATGTGGTCGCGCAGTTGCGCGTCGTCCCAGGGCTTGGTGAGGAATTTGTAGATCGCACCTTCGTTGATGGCGGCGGTGACGGAGTCCAGATCGGTATAGCCCGACAGCACGATACGCATGGAGTGCGGTCGCACGGTCTTCGCGCGCCTCAGGAACTCCACCCCGGTCATCTCGGGCATGCGCTGGTCGGACACGATCACGTCGAAGTCCTCGGACTCCAGCCGAGCCAACGCCGCCCGGGCATCGGTTTCCGTGACGATCTGGTACCCGTCCTGACGCAAAAGGCGCCGCAGCGCCGCGAGGATGTTGGGCTCGTCGTCGACCAGCAACAACCGGCCGGCCTGATGTGGTGCTTGAGCTTGCTCCATGGTGACAGTCATGCCTCCCCCAAACTCTGAGTATTTTGATGATTCATGCACATTGTCAGTCAAACCCGCCGCCATGCAACGCTTTGCCGACAAAGGATGGCGCGGTCAGTCAAGCCTCGGGGCCCCGGGCGCGCAAACTCTGTGCGTGCACGAATACCTGAGCGATCTCCTTTCGCAAGGCCTCATCCTCCCAGGGCTTGGACAGAAACTTGTAGATCGCCCCCTGGTTGACCGCTTCTGTCACCGACTTCAGATCGGTGTAGCCAGACAGCACGATCCTGACCGTTTGCGGGTACAGGTCCTTGACACGGCTGAGAAACTCGGTGCCGCTCATCTCGGGCATCCGCTGATCCGAGATGATGACCTGCACGTCATGGCGCGCCAGCAGTTCAAAGGCATCCTGGGGCCGTGTCGCCATCAGCACCTTGTAACCATCACGGCGCAGCACCCGGCTCAGCGCACGCAGAATGTTCTCCTCATCGTCCAGCAGCAAGAGGGTGCGTTTCGCGTCCTCGTTCACCGACGGAACCGGCAAGCCCATGGCGAACCTGTCGCGCAAGAACGTCTGGGTGGCCTCAAACGGCATCGGTTTGGCGAAATAAAAACCCTGCAGCTCGTCGCACTGGTTCTTCAGAAGGAAGGCGACCTGGGACTCGGTTTCGACCCCTTCGGCGATCACACGGTGGTTCAAGTGATGCGCCATCGCAATGATGGCCTGCGTGATCGCGGCATCGTGGTGGTTGCTGATGATGTCGATCACGAACGAGCGGTCTATCTTGACCTTGTCGATGGGCAGACGCCGCAGGTAGCTGAGGCTGGAATACCCCGTGCCGAAATCATCCAGGGAGATATTGACCCCGATGCCCTTGACCTCCTGCAAGGTGGCGATGGCCTGCTCAATGTTGTCGATCAGCACCGATTCGGTCAGCTCGATCTCCAGCATGCCGGGCTCCAGGCCGTAGCGGTCCACCATCGCATACAGGCTCTGGACAAAGTTGCTGCGGTGGAACTGGCGCGGAGAAATGTTGACTGCCATGGTCAGCCCGCGCATGCCCCGCCTGGCCAGCTCGCTGATGTGACGGCAGGCCGTCTCAAGAATCCAGTCCCCCAGCGGGATCATCAGGCCGGAGTCGTCGGCAATCGAGATGAACTGCGCCGGCGGGATCATCCCCTTGACGGGATGGCGCCAGCGCACCAGCGCTTCCAGCCCCACCACCCGGCCGCTGCGGCCCTCGATCTGCGGCTGGTAGTGCAGTTCGAACTGCCCCTGTGCCAGCGCGTCCTGCAGTTCGTTGCGCAACGTCAGACGCTCAACCAGCTGCTGGTTCAGGTCGCTGGTGTACCACTGGTAGTTGTTGCGCCCCTCTTCTTTGGCCCGGTACATCGCCAGATCGGCTTGCTGGATCAATTGCACCGGGTCATCTGACTGACCATCGCCCAGGGCAATCCCGATGCTGGATGTGATGTGGGCCTGCACATCACCGATCTGGTAGGGCCGTGCCAGCGCCGCCATCAGGCGCTCCACGACGGGGATCACATCCTCGTCACGCGCCAGGTCGGCCAGCAGCACGATGAATTCGTCCCCGCCGAGCCGGGTGATCGTGTCTCCCGGACGAACCGCTTCCTGGATGCGCCGGGCCACCTCCTTGAGCAACTGGTCGCCGACGGCGTGCCCGTATGAGTCGTTGATCGGCTTGAAGCGGTCCAGGTCGATGAAGACCACCGCCAGCCGGCGATGGTGTCTTGCCGTTACCTGGCTGCTTTGCCGCAGGCGGTCCTCGAACAGCGCCCGGTTGGGCAAACCGGTGAGCAGGTCGTGGCTGGCGTTGAAGTGCAACTCCTCCTCGAAGCGCTTGCGCTCGCTGACGTCGTTCTGGATACCCACAAAGTGGGTCACCCCGCCCCGTTCGTCAAACACCGGGGCGATGTGCAGATCGTTCCAGAACTCGGAGCCATCCTTGCGGAAGTTGCGCAAGACCACGTTCACCGCCCGGTGCTCGCGAAGACCATGGCGGATTTCCTCCACGGCCACGGGGTCGCGGTGCGCGCCCTGCAAGAACCGGCAGCTCCGCCCAAGAACCTCGCGCTCGCTGTAGCCGGTGATGCGCTCAAAAGCCGGGTTCACGTAGATGACCGGCAACTCCGGGTCACGCGCATCGGCGATGATGACACCGTTGAAACTGCAATCCAGACTGCGCTTGAGCAGACGCAGCTGGCGCCGGGAATTGCGCTGACCGGACACGTTGCGGATCGAGAGCAGCCGCGCGGCCTGCCCGCTCCACTCGGTCTCAGACTGGTGGACCTCCAGGTCCAACACCTGCCCTGACGGCTGGCGGACCGAATATTCGAACTCGCGCTCTGCGGTCTCCGGGAACCCAGGGGGCGTTTCCTGGAGCTGTGCCAGGCTTTGCTCGAACAGGCGCTCCGCTGCGGCATTCGCGTAGCACACCTGTGCGCCGCCAGCCAGCACGACGATCGCATCCCGCGCGTCGTCGAGCACATGGCGAAACAGCTCGGCCTGCCGCTCCAGGGCCTTCTGGATGGCCATCTTTTCGGTGACGTCAACCACCACCACCAGGCACGCGGGCTCACCCACGTAGTCGATGTCATGGACCATCACCTCGCCATAGACCGGGTGCCCGTCCTTGTGCCGGTAACGCCAGACACCGGCATTGACCGTCCTGATGCCTTTTTTTTGCCGGTTGCGGTGATGATCGGCATACCGCTGGTGTTCGGCGGGATCGCGTATGTCGTACGTGGTCAGGTTCAGCAGCTCCGCCTCCGAGTACCCGAGGAACCGGCTCGCCGATGCGTTGGCCGTGAGCAGCCGGAACGTCTTGCGCGAAAACACCCAGATGGCCTCGGGATTGGACTGGTACAGCAGCTTGTAACGCGCCTCGCTGTCCATGAGCTGGCGCTGCGAGTGGTGCCGGTCGATGGCATAGCGCAGACACCGGCTCAAGAGCGTCGCATCGAACTGACCCTTGACCAGGAAGTCCGACGCTCCCAGCTCGATGGCGCGGCGGTCGAGGGAATCCTCCCCTACCCCCGTCAGGAGTATGAACGGCCGGTCCACCCCCATCTCCCTGGCCTGGGCAAGCAACTCCAGGCCGGTGACCGCACCCAGGCGGTAATCGACCAGGTACACGTCATGCTCCTGCCTGGCGATCCGCTGGGCGGCCGCTTCGGCATCTGGCTCCCAGTCCAGCGAGAAGTCGGCGTTGCGCACACCCTTCAGGATGTTTCGGGTGATGACGTAGTCATCCTCGTCATCTTCGATCAAGAGTATCCGGATTGTCTGCATAAGCCCCTCACCCCCTGCCGTGCCCGCCTGGCAAGTCCACCGTTTCCAGCCAATAGCGGGCAATGCTCTGGATCACCTCCTGGAACCGGGTGAACGACACCGGCTTTGTGATGAAAGAACTGGCCCCGTCTGCGTAGCTTCTGGTCACGTCCACCTCGGAAGACGAGGTGGACAGCACCACCACGGGAATCGAACGCAGGGCGTCGTCGGCCTTGAGCTCGGCCAGTGTCTCGCGCCCGTCCTTCAGCGGCATGTTGAGGTCGAGCAGGATCAAGGCCGGGAGCTCAGCCTCACCGGCTGGCGCCGCCGAACGGTTCCGGCGCAACTGCTCAATGAGCTGTTCGCCGTCGTGCACGAACTCAATGCCGTCTGCGTAACCGCTGCTTTCAAAGGCGTCACGTATCAGCAGGCAATCGTCCTGGTCGTCGTCCGCGACCAGTATGCGGACTGGTCTGGAATCACTCATGGCCTTTCCTCGCTTGCAGGTTGAACAAACCGGATGCGGAACACGGACCCAGCGCCCGGTTGACTCGTTGCCGAGACCGTTCCGCCATGCCTTTCAACGATTTTCTTGACGACGGCCAGGCCAATGCCCGTGCCGGCATACGCCCCCCTGGCATGGAGCCGCTGAAATGGAGCAAAGATCTTGTCAAGGTACTTCTCGTCAAAGCCAATCCCGTTGTCGCTGACCGCCAACGTCCACCCGTCGGCGCTGATGTCCTCGGCCATGACGCTGATCCTGGGCGCCACGCCCGCCGCGCGGAACTTGATGGCGTTGCTCAGCAGGTTCTGCAGCACCTGGCGGAGTTGCGTGGCATCGCCCCACGCTCTGGGCAACGGTGTCTTCGTTACCTCGGCGCCACTTTGTTCCAGCGCCACCTCAAGGTCCTGCAACACCTCCGCCAGCGTGCGGTCCATGTCCACCCACGCAAACGCACGGCCCGCCGTGGCAACGCGCGAATAGTTCAGAAGGTCAATGATCAGTGACTGCATCCTCGACGCGGCCGAACCCATGCGCTGGAGGTAGTCCCGGCCTTCCTCGTCGAGCTGAGCCGCACGGGCGGACAGCCGCTCGGAAAAAGTCTGTATCTTGCGCAGCGGCTCTTGCAAGTCGTGCGAGGCAACATAGGCAAACTCCTGCAACTCCCGGTTGCTGCGCTGCAACTCGGCCACCATGTTTCTGCGCTCCCGCTCTGCCAATTTCCGCTGAGTGATGTCCCGAAAATAAACGGCCAGCCCGCCTTCCGAGGGATAGGCATGAATGTCAAACCATGAGTCCATGGGAGCATAGTAGGCCTCAAAATGTTCGGGGGCGCCACTCTTGACCGCATCGCGGTATTTCACCCCGATCAGTGACTCATGCGCATCAGGAAAGACCTCCCAGATGACATGGTTGATCATCTCCTGCGGAGTCAGGCCCAACACCCGGACCGCCTCCTTGTTGACGTAATTGAAGCGCCAGTGCTCGTCGAGCATGAAGAAGGCATCTGTCGTGCTCTCGAACGTGCTGAGCAGGCGCCTGGACAGGCGCTCGGCCTCTTCCTGGGCCCGTTTCCAATCGGTGATGTCCTGCACGGCACCCACCGCACGAACGATCCGATCCTGCTCATCGCGCACTGCCCTGCCGGTGATGCGGATGTCCAGCCACCGGCCGCTTGCCGTGCGTATGCGGGCTGAGAGTTCCGCAGCCGTCCCGTCACGCAGGATCGCCTCAATGGCAGCGACAACAGCCGGCCGGTCTTGCGGGTGCAACAAGTTGAAAGACTCGTCCAGCGGCGGTGTGGTGTTCTCGGGAAAATCAAGAATGGCACCGAGTTCCGGAGACCACTCAAGGCTGCCGTCGGCACCCACCGACCACCCGCCCAGGCGGGCCGATTCGCCTGCAATGGCCAGCATCAGGTTCATGCGTTGCATGGCCTGCTCGGCCGCATGGCGTTCGGTGATGTCGTGCGCCACACAGTAGAGGATCTTGTCCTCTCCCAACGCCGCGCTGACAAGCAACCGGTGCAGCACGCCCGCCGTATCGCGGGTGGGCAGCACCAGGTTGTGCACCGAACCTTCGTTCATGATCTGGCGTACCGCCTTGCCTACCTTGGGCCACTCCTCTTCGGGTATGAAACGCAGGTACGAGGTGCCCACCAACTCCTGCACCGAAGTGCGCAAGGTCCGCGCAAAGGCCGGGTTGATCTGGACGAAGTTTCCGTCAACGTCCAGCAGACAGAACATTTCCAGCGACAGGTTGAAGAAATGGTCACGCTCCCGCAGGGCCTGGCCAGCCTGCCGCTCGAGGGTGACGTCGCGCAGATGGAGCAACCACCCCTCATCCATGCGACTGACCACATAGCTGTACCAGCGTTCGCCTGGGTGACCGGCGCGCATTTCTCCACGGAATTCACCTTGCGCACCGGCCCGCTGCACCCAGCTTGTAAACGGGGGCATGGGGAGTTGCAGGTCTACACGCACCGGCTGGTTGCCGTCCCATCCAACCGGCATCAGCTTTCTGGCAGCCGGGGTGACATAGGTCGTCAGCCCCTTCGAGTCGAGCGCGATCAGCCCATCATCCAGCGTGTGGGTGATCAGCCGGTTCAACGTCAATTGATCCTGAAGCACCTGCTGTGCCTGCACCACCTCGTTGAACAACCGGGTGTTCTCCAGCAGGGCCGCCGTCATCAGGGCAAACTGCTGCGCGATCGCCCGGTCGCCGTCATCAAAATCCCCCTCCAGCTTGTCATGCAGTTGCAAGACACCAAGGCTGTTGGCGTTTCGGTCCAGCAGAGGCACGGTCAGGTGATCGGTGCCGTCCAGATCTGCCGACCACGGGTACTTCGGCGCCATGGACACGCTGCGCACCGGCGCGGCGTGGTCTCCGGTGGCGCTCAGCTGGATCACCGACCGCTGCGCCCCAACCGCGAGGCGAACCTGCTCCGCCAGGTAGTCGAGCATGGCTTGCTCGCCAGTCAAGCGCGGCGCCGCAGCGGCGGCCTGCCCCATCACCTGCAACTGCCTGACCCGGTGGGTGCTGCGCTTCAGGGCTGCCTCCAGGGCTTCGGCCATTTGCTGGCGTTCGGTGATGTCCTTTGCAAGGCCAAAAACCCCGGTCATCTTGCCGTTGA
>CBKZAG010000030.1:0-22104 GCA_966692625.1 uncultured Comamonadaceae bacterium | reverse complement strand
GCCGATGACAGCCAGCCGCCGCGCCTGGATGCGCCGCGCCGCCAGCACAACAACGGTCCGCGCCATGGCGGTCAAGGCCAGGGTCAAGGCCAAGGCCAGAACCGGGGCAACCGCCAGCGCCAGGACCAGCCGCGTGCCGATGGCCGCCGTGGTGGTGGCGGCGGTGCTGGTCAAGGCCAGGGCGGCGGCCAGCGCCAACCCGATCCGCTGCGCACCGGGATCGATGCCCTGGGTGACCGGGGCGGCCGCAACCGTCACCGTGGCAACCGCAGTGGCCAAGGTGGCCAGGGCGGCAAGCAAGGTGGCGGCGGTATCGACCCCCTGCGCACCAGCTACGGCCGTATCAAATAAGGCACATTCGCCGCCATGCCGCTAACATGGCGGCATGGGCACACACATTTCTTTCGGTTTGGAGGGGCGCGTCGCGGTTGTCACCGGTGGCGCGCAAGGCATTGGCGAAGCCTGCGTGCGCCGCCTGCGGCAAGACGGCGCGCACGTCGTGGTGGTGGACATCGCCAATGACCGGGGCCATGCCTTGGCAAACGCCACGGGGAGCACCTTCATCCATGCCGACGTGGGCAACAAGGCCCACGTTGATGCCATGGTGTCGAGGGTGATGAGCCAGCATGGCTGCATTGACATCCTCGTGAACAACGCCGGTATTTTCCGGACGGCGCCCTTCCTGGAAATGGCCGAAGGCGATTTTGACGCCGTCCTGCGGGTCAATCTCAAGGGCACCTTCCTCACTGGGCAGGCCGTGGCACGGGTGATGACGCGTGCCGGGCGGGGAGCGATCGTGAACATGAGTTCCGTCAACGGTGTTCTGACCATCCCGACGCTGGCCAGCTACAACGTGAGCAAGGGCGGCATCAACCAACTGACGCGGGTGATGGCGCTGTCGCTGGCAGAACACGGCATACGGGTGAACGCTGTGGCTCCCGGCACGATTGCCACGGAGCTGGCGACGCAAGCTGTGCTGACCAACGCAGAGGCCAAGCAGCGCATTCTGAGCCGCACGCCGATGAAACGGCTGGGCGAAGCCTCTGAAGTGGCAGACGCGGTGTGCTGGCTCGCGAGCGACGCCGCCAGCTACGTGACCGGGGAGATCGTTACCGTTGATGGCGGGCGCATGACCCTGAACTACACCGTGCCGGTCTGAGGGCTGCTTTCACCAGCGGCGCACCCGGCCGGTGTCCAAGTGAACAAACTGCTCGCCCGGATAGTAGCCTACGCCACCCGCCTGCAGAGATAGCGCCGCATCGCGGAGTTCGGCGAGCGGCACGCCCGGCAAGCGCACGTCGATGGCGCGGCCGTCCATGTGCAGGCTGCGGGTGGCCACGCCGCCGCCGCCGGTCTGGCGCAGGTGCGCGTTGGTGCGCGGGCTGCGGTAACCCGAGATCACCTGGTAGGGCATGCTCGCGCCGAGCAGCAGACGCACACGGTGCAACTGGTCGAAAAGTTGCGGGTCCATCTGGCCGACCTCGCCACTGTAGTGGTCGCGCAGGAAATGGTTGAGCACATCCAGGCCCTGCGGCAGGTAGCGATCCCCCATGGCGTAAATCTGGCGAATCTGCTCGCGCGTGTGGGTATGGTCCAGCGCCACAAAGCGTTCCGCCCCCTCCACCGCCCGCGCAATGACGGGCGAGGCCACGGCAGCGGCCAGGCCCAAGCCTTTGAGGAACAGGCGCCGATACGTGATGCCGGAGTGGCTTTTCATGGTGTTTCTGATGGCACACGCACCGGGTGCACGCGCTTACGCAAGGCAGCGTCGAGCACGCGATCATGGCCATAAATGTCGTCAAAGAAATATACCTGACCCCGTTTGACCAACGCAGTTCCGTAAGCAATGAGCACCGGCACTGGTTCAGCGATGCGGAGCGTGCTGGACACCCCCGCCTCCATGGCCCCGAGGATACGTGCATCGTCCCAGCCGGGCATGCCTTTCAACACGAAACGCGCCAGCGCCACAGGGTCTTCCACGCGGATACAGCCGTGGCTGAAATCCCGCCGGTCCCGCCCGAACAGGGCTGTGGCAGGCGTATGGTGCAGGTAGATGCTTTCACTGTTGGGAAAGACGAATTTGATGTCACCCAGCGCATTGAGGGGGCCTGGCCGCTGGCGCAGCCGGGCGCGGCCCGCTGCCACGGCGCTCATCAGTTCCTCGGTCAGCGAGGCTGACACCTGCCCGTTGGCGAGAACGAACTCGAAACCTTGCCGGTCGAAGTAGGCAGGGTCGCGGCGCAGGCGGGGAAGCAGTTCCTTGACGGCGATGGAGCGTGGCACATTCCAGTAAGGGCTGAACTCGATGAAACGCATGTCCTCGTCGAACAGCGGGGTGCGTGTGTCCAGGGCGCGGCCTACCACGACCTTCATCTCGGCCTGCACGCTGATTCGCCCGTCCTGTACCTCGTAGGCCCTGAGCACGAATTCCGGCAGGTTGACGACGATCATGCGCTGGCTTTGCCAGAGTGGCGTCCAGCGCAGGCGCTCCATGGACAACTCAATCTGGCGCGCCCTGGAATGCGGCTTCACCTCCAGTTGGGCCAGTGTCGCTCGCCCCAGCACACCGTCTGCCAGCAGGCCATGGCGTGACTGGAAACGCTTGACCGCCTCGGCGGCCTCCTCGCTGTAGGTATCTGGCAAGGGATCGGGCAAACGCGGCCAATCACCCAACGCGTGCAGGCGCTGGGCGAGCATGGGCATACCGATGTAATGCTGCCCCACCCCCTGCTTGCCCGTCCTGGCAACGGGTGGCTTGGGCAAGGGGGGCAGTGTCTGGTCCCAGGCCGCGTGCCCAGCCAAAGCACGGTATTGCGCCAAGGCGTGGCGCAGCCTGCCATACTGGGGGGACTGCGGTTGCGCCGCGTCTTGGGCCAATTGCATGTGGCCAGCATCCAGCGCTGAGCGCAGCACCACATCAGCGTCGAAACTCTGGTGACGGCCTGCTCGGTAGTTGTGATGTATGGCACGCGGATCAACTCGGCCACCGCGCAGATCGTTCAGGTACTGGCGCACGGCCTGCTGCAACACCTCTTCCCACTGGGCGGCCGCAGGTGCCGTCAAGGGCATCTGGCGGGCACGGTGCAACACCTCCGCAACCTTGGTGGCGGCGTAGTCCTCGGGCAGCAATCCATGCTCCCCGGCGCCTTGCAGCCAGTCCAGTGCCACCTGGGCAGCAGGCGTGGGCACGCCCTGCTGAAACCAGGTCTGTGCCGTGGCCAAGACGGGCGCCAACCACAGGCAGAGCAGCCACACCAACCGTTTCAAAGCCCCTCCCTGTGTCAGCGCGACAGGTAGGCCACGATGCCACCCAGAGTGAAGAGCCGCGGGTAGTCGGCCTCAGGGATCTTCACCCCACTGCCCTGGTGCAGGCCGATGACGAAGTTGAGGAAGTCCATCGAGTCCAGGTCGAGCGCTTCACGCAGGTCCTCGTCGTCGCGCACGCTGGCAAGGTCTGCCTCCGGGGCAATGCCGGCCAGCACGTCTGCGGCCAGGCGGCGGATGTCGGGTTCGTTCAAGCGGTCCTCCTGCATCACAAATGTTCAGGCGCCTGCAGGGCGCGGTCAATGGCGGCCAGCAATTGACCGCCCAGGTGTCCATCGCTGACGCGGTGGTCTGCCGCCAGGCTGGCGTTGACCAGCGGCCGGGCCACGACCTGCCCATCGACAACCCATGGGCGCTCGCTCACCCGGCCGAAGCCGACGATGGCGACCTGGGGCGGGTAGATGACACCATAGACGGACTCTGCACCCCGTTCGCCCAGGCTGGTGACGGTCACCGTGGGGTCGGTCAGCTCCGAACTGCGCAACCCGCCGCTGCGGGCGCGCTGCACCAGGTCGCGCAAGGCTGCCATGAGTTGCGTGAGGCTGAGCCCATCGGCGCGATGAATGGCCGGTGCAATGAGTCCGCCGCCACGCAAGGCAATGGCCCAGCCCACGTGCACCCCCGGCCCGGGTTTGAACACACCCTGTTCGAAATGCCCGTTGAGTTGAGGCACCTCGCGCAGAGCCAGGGCGGCGGCCTTGAGCAGCAACACAGCGGGCAGCAGCCGCTCCTCGGGCTGCAGGTCGCGGTTGTGCGCTTCCAGCCAGCTGTTGGCGGCAGCAAAGTCGATGGTGGTTCCCAAGTAGTAGTGCGGAATCTCGCGCTTGGAACGGGCCATGGCCGCCGCGATGGCCTGACGCATCTGGGCAGCGTCGAAACCCCGGTGCAGAGGCGCGGGTACCGTTCGTTGCGCGGCCCGCTCCACGTCCGCCAGCGTCACCGCGCCGTCTGCGCCACTGCCCTGGACGGCATTCCAGTCCACCCCCAATTCGCCAGCCCTGCGCCGGGCGGCAGGGCTGGCCAGCACCCGCGTTTGCGCAGGCACCGCAGCGGGAGCCGCCTCGTCGGTACGCACACGCGCCAGCACCGCCCCCACCGGCAACTCCTGGTCCAACGCCACCAAGTCGCCGATCACGCCGTCCAGGAAGATTTCCACATCGATGGCGCCCTTGTGGGTTTCCACCACCGCCACAATGTCGCCCTTGTGAACCCGGTCGCCGGGCTTGACCAGCCATTGAACGACCTTGCCGGTCTCCATGTCGGCACCCAGCGCGGGCATGAGGAAGTCGGCCATGCCCGTCACCCGCCCTTCTGACCCGGCCGAACCAGCGCGCGCACAGCGTCGCACACGCCGGCCACCTGCGGCAGCGCGGCACGCTCCAGGTGCTCGGGGTAAGGCACCGGCACCTCGCGGGAACAGACGCGGCGCACGGGCGCATCCAGCTCGAAGAACGCAGACGTCTCCGCCAGCCGCGCAGTCACCTCGGCCGAGATGGAGCCGCTTTTCCAGCCCTCGTCCACGATGACGACGCGGTGCGTCTTGCGCAGGGATGCCGTGACGGTGTCCATGTCCAGCGGGCGAAGCACGCGCAGATCCACCACCTCGGCATCGATGCCCTCTGCCGCCAGCACTTGTGCTGCCTCCAGGCACTTCGACACGCCCAGCCCATAGGTCACCAGCGTGGCATCACGCCCCAAGCGACGTACCCGGGCGCTGGCCATGTCCACCGCCGTCACCGTTTCGTCGATATCCTCTTCGGCGTTGTAGAGCACCACATGCTCGAACAACACCACGGGGTTGGGCTCGGCCAGCGCAGCCGCCAGCATGTGGCGCGCGTCTTCCACCGTGCCCGGCGCCAGCACCTTGAGCCCGGGAATGTGCGCGTACCAGCCCTCCAGGCTGTGGGAGTGCTGGGCTGCCAGCTGGCGCCCGCCGCCCGTGGCCATGCGTATGACCAGCGGCACCGAGAACTGCCCGCCCGACATGTGCGCCAGCGTGGCGGCGTTGTTGAGTATCTGGTCCAGCGCCAGCAGGCTGAAGTTGCAGGTCATGATCTCGACGATCGGGCGCAGCCCGCCCAGCGCCGCGCCCACGCCTGCACCCACAAACCCGTTCTCGGCCAGCGGCGTGTCCATGATTCTGCTCGGCCCAAACTCCTCCAGCAGCCCTTTGGTGACGGCGTAACAGCCGCCGTACTTGCCCACGTCCTCGCCCATCACGAAGGTGCGGGGGTCCGCCAGCAAGGCATCGCGAATGGCCTGCCTGCAAGCCTCGCGGTAGGTCATCTTCATGCGCTGGCCCCTTCCACTTGCTCCTGCACCACCGTGTCCATCAGCACGAATCGCTCCAGATCGGCCACTGGCTCCAGCGTTGCGGCTTCAGCGAAGGCCACGGCGGCATCGATTTCCGCCGCCACCCCCGCCTGGATGGCCTGGATGTCTTGTGCAGTGGCCAGGTGGTTGGCCTGCATCCAGGCCTGCAGGCGCTCGATGGGATCGCGTTCGCGCCAGGCCTGCACCTCGTCGCGCGTGCGGTAGGCCTGGGTGTCGAACATGGAATGCGCACGGAAGCGGTAGGTGCGGCACTCCAGAAAATACGGCCCCTGCCCGGCCCGCACATGCGCCACCGCCCGGTGTGATGCTGCCTCCACCTGCACCGGGTCCATACCGTCCACCTGCTCGGTGGGCATGCGGTAGGCCCGAGCCTTGCGGAACACCTCGGTTTCGGACTCGGCATCGGCCAGGGGCACGCCCATGGCGTAAAGGTTGTTTTCGCAGACAAAGAGCACCGGCAGCTTCCAGATGGCTGCCAGATTCATGCTCTCGTGGAAGGCCCCTTCGGTGACCGCCCCCTCACCAAAGAAGCAGGCCGTGATGGCACCTGGACGCAGGCGCTGGTCGGCCAGGGCGATGCCCACTGCCAGAGGCAGCCCACCCCCCACGATGGCGTTGCCGCCGAAGAACCGGCGCTCGGCGTCGAACAGGTGCATGGAGCCCCCTCGCCCCCGGCTGCAGCCCTCTGCCTTGCCCAGCATCTCGGCCATCACGGCGTTCATGGGCACACCACGCGCCAGGGCCTGGCCATGTTCACGGTAGGTGGCCACCACCGCGTCGCGAGGCTCCAATGTCCCCATCACGCCCACGGCCACGGCCTCTTCACCGTCGTACAGGTGCAAAAAGCCGCGAATCTGTTGCGCCTGGTACAGCTCCACGCAGCGCGCCTCGAACTGGCGGATGCGCAGCATCTGCCAGTACAGCCCGTGCAGGTGCGCACGGTCCAGGTGGATCTTCTCGGTCATGGCGCGTCCCTCACCTTTCGTCGCTTTCCAGGGTGGACAGATCGCCTTCCGGCAATCCCAGTTCGCGCGCCTTCAACAGGCGGCGCATGATCTTGCCGCTGCGCGTCTTGGGCAGGTTCTGGCGGAAGTCGATCTCCTTGGGCGCCACAGCTGCCCCCAACCGCTGGCGAGCGTGCCCCAGCAATTCGCGGCGCAGCGCCTCGCCGGGCTCGAACCCCGGCTTGAGCGCCACGAAGGCCTTGACCACCTCGCCCACCACCGGGTCGGGCTTGCCTATCACGCCCGCCTCGGCCACGGCGGGGTGTTCCATCAATGCGCTTTCCACCTCGAACGGCCCGATCAGGTGCCCGGCGGACTTGATGACGTCGTCCGCCCGGCCGACGAACCAGTAGTAGCCGTCAGCGTCGCGGCGGGCCAGATCACCCGTCAGATACCAGCCCTCGGCGAAACACTTTCGGTAGCGTTCCTCCTCGTGGAGGTAGCCGCGCATCATCGACGGCCATGGTGCACGCAGCGCCAGTTCGCCATCCTGACCGGGTTCATCGATCACCTGCACGCCCGTTTCGGTGCGCCGCACAATGGCCGCCGTGATGCCCGGCAAGGGTTTGCCCATGGAGCCGGGCTTGATGTCCATGGCGGCGTAGTTGGCGATCATGATGCCGCCGGTTTCGGTCTGCCACCAGTTGTCGTGGAAGGGCAGGCCGAAGGCTTCCAATCCCCACACCACCCCCTCCGGGTTGAGCGGCTCGCCCACGCTGGCCATGAAGCGCAGGGCAGACAGGTCGCGCCCTTTCAAGGCGTCGCTGCCCAGCTTCATCATCATGCGGATGGCCGTGGGAGCGGTGTACCAGACGCTCACCCGCTCGCGTTCCAGCACGTCGTACCAGGTCTGGGCGTCGAATTCCGCCTCAACCACCACATTGGTCACGCCATTGCACAGGGGCGCCAGAATGCCGTAGCTGGTGCCGGTGATCCACCCCGGGTCTGCCGTGCACCAGAAGATGTCGTCGTCGTGCAGGTCCAGCGCGTAGCGGCCCGTCACCATGTGGGCCAGCACAGCCCCATGCACGTGCACCGCCCCCTTGGGCCGCCCCGTGGTGCCGCTGGTGAAATGCAGCAGCGCCATGTCGTCCGGCGAGGTGGGTCCAATGGTGTAGCTGTCCGGCTCGCCCTCCACCACATCAGCCCAGGCGAGCACACTGTCACCGGCGTCCGCAGGCGCGTCGCCCACGACGATGACGTGGCGCAAACCCGGCAGCCGCTCACGCAAACCGCGCACCTTGCGCTGGTACAGCTCGGGCGTGGTCACCAGCACACGGGCGTCCCCCATCTCGCAACGGGTGGCAATGGGCTCCGGGCCAAAGGCCGAGAACAGCGGCGTCACCACGCAACGCGCCTTCAAGGCCCCCAGCACCGCCACGTAAAGCTCGGGCAGGCGCCCCATCAGCACAAACACATGGTCGCCGGCCGTCAGTCCCAATCGCTCCAAGGCATTGGCGAACCTTGCCGTTTCACGTGCCAAGCCGGCGTAGCTCAACTCACGTCTCTGGCCACCCTTTCCTATCCAGCGCAGCGCTGCCTTGCGTCCCATGCCGTTGCACACGTGCCGGTCAACGGCTTCATGGCCCATGTTCAGACCCGCGCCATCGGGCAGACCCGCCAGCGCAGCACGCGCATCATCCCAGCGGAAACCCGGGTAAACAGCGTCGTAGTCCAAGAGGTTCGGCTCTACCCGCAGGCCATGGATCTGCTTGGCAACACGTTGCATCGGCAGCAACCCAGACATATCAGCGCCCCTCGTTGCCCGGCACACGCCCCGGGGACGCCTTGTTGAGCAGCCCGCCAAGCACGTCTATGGGCAGGGGCAGCACCACCGTGCTCGCCCGGTCACCCGCCACCTGCGTCAAGGTCTGCAGGTAACGCAACTGCATCGCCTCGGGGCGCTGGGCAAGCGTACCCGCTGCGTCCAGCAGTGCCGCCGCCGCCTGTTTCTCACCCTCGGCGTGAATGACCTTGGCCCGGCGCTCACGCTCTGCCTCGGCCTGCCTGGCGATGGCGCGAACCATCGATTCGTTCAAGTCGATGTGCTTGATCTCCACGTTGGTCACCTTCACACCCCATGCGTCGGTCTGCGCATCAAGAATCTGCTGCACATCAAGGTTCAGGCGCTCACGCTCCGCCAGCATTTCGTCCAGCTCGTGTTTGCCCAGAACCACACGCAACGTCGTTTGGGCCAGTTGGCTCGTGGCCATCAGGTAGTTCTCCACCTGGATGATGGCTTTTTCCGGGGCCATGACCCGGAAGAAAACCACCGCATTGACCTTGACGGATACGTTGTCACGTGAAATGACATCCTGCGGCTCCACGTCCATGGTGACCACGCGCAGATCGACGCGCACCATTTGCTGCAGACCTGGAATCACCAGGACCAGGCCGGGCCCCTTGACCTTCCAGAACCGGCCCAGCTGGAACACCACACCACGCTGGTACTCGCGCAGCACCCGCAGCGAAGTCACCAGGAACAGCAACAGCAGTGGCACCAGCACGCCACCCAGGCCCAGATTGAATTCGAAAAACATGGCGAACCCCTCTTTCTGAAGTGTTATGCCGAGCAGTTCAACGCTCTTTCGCGTCTGTCTGGCCGTTGTCGGCACCCGTGGCTGCCACGCGACGAACGCGCAAGACCAGCCCGTCCAGACCTTCCACCTGCACCTCCTGCCCCACGGCCAGCGGCTCATCTGCCCAAACCCGCCAGCGCTCCCCGTGCACCTGGCACCAGATGATTCCCTCTCGCACATCGGTGATCCGCCCCCTGGCGCCAATCATCTCGTCACGGCCACTGACGACACGAGCCCGCCTGGCGCGCAAAGCCATGCCGCCGCCCGCAAACACGACCACGCCAGCCATCACGGCCAAACCAAAGATCAAGGGCAAGGGCACCCCCATGCCGGGCACATCGCGGTCAAACAGCAGCAAGCCACCAGCGATGAAAGCCACCACACCACCAACCCCCAGCACACCGAACGCCGGCGTCAGGAGTTCTGCAGCCACCAAAGCAACACCCAGAAGAATCAACGCCAGTGCGGCGTAGTTGACGGGAAGCATCTGCAAGGCAAACATGGCCAGCAGCAGACAGATCGCGCCAACCGTGCCCGGCACGCCGAATCCTGGCGACGTGAACTCAAAAATCAGCCCGTAGATGCCAATCATCAGCAGGACGAGGGCAAAACTCGGATTGGCGATGACCCCCAACACGCGGTGGCGCCAGTCTGGCGGCTCGGCCACAACCAACAGCCCCTTGGTAGCTAGAACCCGCTCACCGGCAGACAGCCGCACCTTGCGGCCGTGAATTTGTGTGAGCAGATCGTTCAGGTCCACCGCCACAACGTCCACCACGCCATCACGCAGTGCCTCTTGCGCTGTCAGGCTGACCGCCTCGCGCACCGCCAGTTCAGCCCAGCCGGCATTCCGCCCGTGCCACTGGGCCAGCCCGCGGATGAATGCCGCAGCGTCGTTCACCTGTTTGCTGGCCATGACACCCGGTTCATTTTCACCCTTGTTGGCACCCCCGGGCAAGCCAATGGCCACGGGGGTGGCCGCGCCCAGGTTGGCCGCAGGGGCCATCGCCGCCACATGGCTGGCGTACAGGATGTAAGTGCCTGCGCTTGCAGCACGGGCCCCTTGGGGGCTGACGTAGGTTGCAACGGGCACCTGCGATGCCAGGAGCGCCTGCACGATCTGCCGCATCGAGGTGTCCAGACCGCCGGGCGTGTCCAGCTCCAGGACCACCAGTTCCGCCCCCTGACTCTGCGCGCGCTCCAAGCCTCGAACAACGTAATCCGCACTCGCCGGACCAATCGCATCCCGGACTGTCAGTACCCGGACGGAAGCGGCAGCGGCAGTGGCACCGGCAGCCAGCCACCAGCCGAACATCAACAGCAACAGCACAGCGGGCAATCGCACCCTGAGCTTGCGCGACGCGCATGCCGCCTTGCCGGTCGCCTGGCCTGCCGTCATGGTGGTCTCCTTGCCAAGATGCTTTTGCGCATCCTGACAGGTGTTTGTCCTGCAAACCTTGCCCCAGGTCAAGTCCTGGGATCAATTTGTCAGGCCAAGCCCAGCCGGGGCAGCCAAAGTATCGCCTCGGCATTGGACGGTGAATAGCACCGCTGCGCCGCGTCCTGCCAGGGCAGCCAGACGAATGCGGTGTGCTCCTTCGGGCTCAGTATCACCCTCCCCGCCTCGGCCACACAAAGCCCGAACACGCGCTCGGTGTTGGTTGTCACGCCCGGCGCATAGCGGTACAACCACTGTGGGTAGATCTCGTAAACGTTTTCCAGGCACCAGTCGGTCAGACGGGAGCCCGGAGCCCGCGCGTCAATCCCGGTTTCCTCCCACACCTCCCTGCGCGCAGTCTCGTACCAAGGCTCCGCCAAACGCTCCTTGGAGCCGGTGACGGACTGCCAGAACCCCGGGGCATCGGTCCGCTCCAGCAACAGCACCTGCAAAGCAGGCGTGTGGATGACGACCAGGACCGACTCAGGTATCTTGAAGGCAGCCCGAAATGACACCAAGTCAACCATATTTCAAATTTTCCTTTGACTTTCAGAAAATATGACCAAAACAACACCACCCGAGACAACTCTTTGAAGTCGAATGCTACGCGGGCCTAAAGTCCAGCGCCAGACCGCCGAAAACCACAACAACGGGCTCAAAAACAGCTTCGTTGTCAAGCCAGCATGGGGTTGGTCTTGACACCGGCAACACCGGTTATCACATGAAGGAGCTTCAAAATGGCGATGACAATTGGCACCAACGTGATGTCGCTGAATGCACAGCGCGCGGTCAGCGCTTCACAGACTTCCCTGGCTGTGTCCATGCAGCGCCTGTCCTCCGGCTTGCGCGTCAACAGCGCCAAGGACGACGCCGCTGGCTTGGCGATCGCTGAGCGCATGAATTCGCAGATTCGCGGCATGAACGTTGCGATCCGCAATGCCAACGATGGCATCTCCATGGCTCAGGTGGCCGAAGGCGGCCTGTCAACCGTGGGAGACATGCTCCAGCGCATGCGTGAACTGGCCGTGCAGGCCACCAACTCCACCAACACTACCAGCGATCTGGTCTCCCTGAACAAAGAATATACACAGTTGAGTGAAGAAATCAGCCGCACACTGACCAGCGGCGTGAAATTCAACGGTGTGGCCATTCTTGACTCCACTGCGGCATTCGACTTCCAGGTCGGCGCCAACTCCGGCCAGACCATCCAGGTTACATCCGGCAACATCAGTCTGAACGGCGATGCGACCATTACAGCCGTTCGCAGTGGCTCTGCCGCCAGCGCCCTCGATACAGCAGCCAACTCAGGTAATGCCTCCCGTATTGACGCTATCGATAGTGCACTGAAGACAATCAGCGAACGCCGCGCCTCGCTCGGTGCTGTGCAAAGCCGCTTCGAGAACACGGTTTCCTTCCTGCAGAACGCAGTGGAGAACCAGTCTGCCGCCCGTGGCCGCATCATGGATGCCGACTTCGCGACGGAAACCGCCAACCTGAGCCGCTCGCAAATCCTGCAACAGGCTGGCACCGCGATGATTGCGCAGGCCAACCAGTTGCCGCAGGGCGTGCTGGCCCTGCTGCGCTGATCGAAGGCGCCCAGGCGTGAAACAGACTAACCCCGGTACAACCGGGGTTAGTCGTTTCATTTCCGGCTTTCGCAGTCAAGGCGGCAGTGCTAGAGTGGCATAAGTAGGGTAGCACTGAGGCCCCAAAGGAGTTCACCATGGCGACCATCTCTTCAGCAGGCATTGGCAGCGGCTTGGACGTGCAGTCAATCGTCTCGAAGCTGATCGCTCTCGAAAAGCAGCCTCTGACCCAGTTGCAAAGCCGCGGCAGCACGCTGTCCACCAAGATTTCATCCTGGGGAACGGTCAAGTCCCAACTCTCCAGCCTTCAGGATGCAGCCCGTGCGCTGACAACAGCGTCCAATTGGAGCAGTCGCAGCTTCGCATCCAGCAACACGTCGGCCATCACCGGTTCAGTTACCTCGTCGGCTGCGGCAGGCGCCTATTCCGTCAACGTCACGGCTCTTGCCCAACAGCAGGTCACGCGAACGGCCTCAGGCATTGCGGCAGGCAGCGGCGTCGGCCAGAGTGGCACACTTGAAATCACCCTGGGCTCCTGGTCTGGCAGCACATTCTCTGCGTCTGGCAGCGCGGTCACGTTGAGCGTCAGTTCGACAGACACCCTGGGCACCATTGCCCAAAACATCAACAACCTGGGGGCAGGCATCACCGCCACGGTGGTCACCTCAGGCGGGCAAGACAACCTCATCCTGCGCAGCGACAAAACGGGCGCAACCCAAGGGTTCCAGATCCGTGCACTGGACGGCACCAGCACACCCATCACCAGCGGCACCGGCCTGGGCGCTCTGGCCTACGCGTACAACAGCGGCTCCGCATCTTTCTACGGCATGACGCAGACACAGGCCGCCCAAAACGCTGCGGCCACCATCGAAGGCATTGCCGTCACGTCCTCCACCAATACCATCTCTGACGCGGTCGCAGGCCTGACCCTGGAACTCAAGGACGAAACCGCCAGCCCCGTGACGGTGACCGTTGGAAAGGATCTTGATGCGGTGAAGGCCAAGATCCAGAGCTTCGTTGACGCCTACAACACACTGGTGTCCACACTGGCCGACTACACCAAGTACGACCAGGGAACGGACAAGGCCGGCCCGCTGCAAGGCGACTCCACCGCCGTGGGCATGCTCAACACCCTCAAGCGCATGGTCGGTGCCACCGGGCCGGCAGGCACCAGCTTTTCCCGCATGAGCGACGTGGGGCTGGAATTGCAGCAAAGCGGCAAGCTGACCGTCAACAGCACCAAGCTGACTACTGCCATGAACAGCCTGACGGATCTTGAGACGTTCTTTTCGGCCACCAGTGCGGAAGCAACGACCACGGGACTTGCCCGGCGTTTCTACGACTACGCTTTCGGTGCCATTGCCACCGAAGGCGTTCTTTCTGAACGCACCAGTGCCCTGCAAAAGGCTGTTGACCGCAACAACGATGCGATTGAAAGGCTCAACGACCGCATCTCCCAATCCGAAGCACGTCTGTACAAGACGTACAACGCGCTAGACACCAAAATGGCCTCGCTCAATGCCTTGAGTTCCTACGTGTCACAACAGATCGCCACCTGGAACAAGGCGTCCTGAAGCCCGCCACCGGTCCGGATATGGCCCCCTAAAGCCCCGTTTATCGGGGCTTTGTTTTTTTACCGGCCAGCAACAATGCTCCCAACACCCGGCCAGATTCCGTTGACTGGCCTGAGTGGCTGAATTCAATTGAATTTTTGAAGGAGCCCATCATGGCCATGACCATCAACACCAACGTGATGTCGCTGAACGCCCAGCGCAATGCGGCCAAGACGCAACTGTCCATGGCCACCACCATGCAGCGCCTCTCTTCCGGCCTGCGCGTCAACAGCGCCAAGGACGACGCAGCCGGCCTGGCCATTGCCGAGCGCATGAATGCGCAGATCCGCGGCATGTCGGTGGCCATCCGCAATGCCAACGACGGTATCTCGATGGCACAGGTCGCCGAGGGTGGTTTGAGCACCATCGGTGACATGCTGCAGCGCATGCGTGAACTGGCGGTGCAGGCGGTCAACGCCACCAACACCACGAGCGACATCGATTCCCTCAACAAGGAATACACGCAGCTTCGCCAGGAAATCTCGCGCACGATCGACACGGTCCAGTTCAACGGTCAGGACATCTTCAAAACCACCAGCGACTACACCTTCCAGGTGGGCGCCAACGCGGGTCAGACGATCCCCGTGACATCTGGTGACATCAACGTCAACTCTGCGGCCAGCATCACGGCACTCAATAACACGTCTGTCAGCGCCTTGAGCACTGCCAATGCCAGCAACTCGGCCAACCTCACAGCCATCGACGCGGCCCTTACCACCATCAACGAGCGCCGAGCGTCCCTCGGCGCCGTGCAAAGCCGTTTCGAGAGCACCATTGCGTTCCTGCAAACCGCCGTGGAGAACCAGTCTGCCGCGCGTGGCCGTATCATGGATGCTGACTTCGCCGCAGAAACGGCCAACCTCAGCCGCACGCAGATTCTGCAGCAGGCCGGTACCGCCATGATTGCGCAGGCCAACCAAGTTCCCCAAAGTGTTCTGCAACTGCTGCAAGGCTGATGAAAACCCATCCGTTCTACATCGACGCGCCAGATTTCGACGAAAACGCCCCGTTGTCGCTGCAGCTCCATGTGCTGTGCGACATGCTCAACCAAATGGGCTACGAGGCCTACGTTGGAGCGTCGTGCGTCAAGTTGAACGGAAGGCTCTGGACACCACGGCTCACGCCACAGGTCCAGGCAGCCCATTACAAGGCGGGCAAAGTCCCTGTCAGCGTGACGGGTCGCCTCAGACCAACCCGCGCCCCGGCGCTTGATATAGGTATTCTGGCCCACTATATGCCTGAAGGGCGGTGGAAGGAAGGGCAGGAAGTGCGCGTCGGTCAAGTCTGCCTGATGGCCCCCGATGCCGAAGACACCGAACCGTACTTCGACCTGCGCCTGCCCATAGCGGACCCGTCGCTTTTTTGTCCGCCACAGACCCCGCCAGCAAGCACAAACGGTAAAACCAGGCTGGTGTACGCAGAAAACTTCCAGTTCCACGGCGGAAAGCTGCGCCAGGAACACCTGGACGCACATGACATTTCCCCCAGCAACGCTGGCACACTGACGGCCCAGGCACGTGCTCAGCTGTTCCAGCAGGCGCAATGTCTGTATGTGTATGAAACAGGCGCGGTCGTGACCGAAGCCCGCTTGTGCGGCTGCCCAGTGGTCTATGTCTCCAATGACGTGACGCTTGCCACGTCCCCCCAAGGCATCTGGAACAACGAAGGCACGTGCCGAAATACCCTGCCCGCCCCTGGCAGCGAGGATGCCGCCACACTCCGCCGAGAACTCGCAAGCTTCCGCCAGCGTTACCTGGAACTGTTTGAACACAGCGCCCCATCCATTGAGGACTTTGCGCAGCAGGCACACGCCCTGGCCAATGCACTGGCCAACAGCCCTGACCACGCAGACAAAGGTTGGGCCCCTGAGGTGCTGGACACCTTGCAGGAATGGATCACCGACAAGAAGGACCGCGCACAATACGCCGAGGCCGCCAAATACCGGCGGATTCAATCCCAATACAAAACCTGGCGCAAGCGCAGTTCCTTGCGCGAAATTGACGCGCAGGTGTACGCAGAACACGTGTCGCGGGGCAAGGTTTCGCCCCCTGCCGTGATCATCTACAGCGATGGCGAGGACATGGAGCCCATCGCGCGCACCCTGGACAGCCTGGGTCAAAGCCTTTGGCAACCTGCAGCTCTCATGGTCGTGGCTCCGTTCGCCTGCCCCGTTCCCCCTGAAGAGCTGGGCGACCAGTTCCAATGGCTCCAGCACAACGGGCATGCGCTGCCCGAGGGCTGGTTGGCACCTGACGGAATGCCCGAGTGGTGCCTGCTGATCGATGCGGGCGCGACGCTGGAGCCCAACGCCACCATTGAGTTCGCACTGGCGATGCAGTCCGGCCAAACCCGGCTGGCTTACTGCGACGACGACACCGAGGTGCCCGGCGGCGCCATCCCCCATTTCAAGCCCGACCTGAATGTCGAGTGGCTGCGCTGTTTCAACTACCTGGGCGGCGCCGTGGCGGTGAACACACGGTTGTGGAGTCAGAGCCCGGACAACGACCGCTTCGATGGTGCCTACCGGCTGGCTTTGCGTCTTGCGGCCAACACGGGGAACCATGGAATAGCCCACGTGGACACGGTGCTGGCGCACCTTCCCGCAAACCATGACACCCGTGCCGTGGAACGACGCGAGGCACGCGAGTTCGAGCACGTTCGCAAGAGCCTTCAGCAACTGGGCCTGCCCGCCCAGCTTCAAGCCGGGGCGGCTTGGGGCAACTGGAGCGTCGAATACCTTCCCAGCCAGGAACAGAAGGTATCGGTCGTCGTTCCCACCGGCCTGCAGCTCGGCTACCTGAGCTGCCTGCTGGCATCGTTCAAAGAGTACGGCGATCCGGCCATTGCAGAGATCCTTCTCGTCACCAACGAAGACCAGCGCGAAGACGTGCAGGTTGTGGTTGCTCAGGTCGAGTCCAGCATACCGGTGCGGCTGGTGGTGGTGGAGTCATCCGATGAAGGCTACAACCACTCGGCGGCGTTGAACGCAGGCGCGCGCGAGGCCACGTCGGACCTGATCCTTTTCATGGATGACGACACGGAATGCCTGCAACGGCACTGGCTGCGGACGTTGCGGGCGTACTTCGCGCAAACCGATATTGCCTGCGTTGCCCCCCGCCTGGTGCTGCAGATGCAGAAGGACGCCACGTTGCAGGGCGGCCCGTTGATGGCGGGCGCCGATGGCATGTTCCGCCCCTACCTTGGCGAACGCGCCCTGCTGGAAGAACGGGGCGTGTTCTCGCGCCTGCAGACTTCACAAGACGTGTCGGCAGTGCCCGGCCACTGTTTCGTCACCCGCCGCCAAACGTGGCAAGAACTGGGCGGCTTCGACGAACAGACCTTCAACCTGTACCACAGCGTTGCAGACTTCTGCCTGCGTGCGCGCCAACGGGGTTGGCGGCACGTGTGGACACCCGTGAGCAGCGTGCTCCACCATGGTTCGAAGACGCTGAACTTCATCCAGCGGGAAACCGAAGTCGCGCTCAACCTGCGTGACCGTGCCGTGCGTGAACACGAGCAGTGGCAAGAGCGCTGGGTGGCGTACCTCGGGCGCGACGGGAACTACAGCCGTCATCTTTCGTTGCACGCACCGTACGAAATCGATACCGACATCGTGCTGGACTGGCCCCGCGAGCGGCAGGACCGCCCCACGGTTCTAGCTCTTCCCATCTCCAGCGGGTCAGGGCAGTACCGCCTGGTGGAGCCACTCGATGCGTTGCAGACCGCCGGCTTGGCTCGCACATGCGTGGTCTTCCCGCGTGCAGATCGCTCCCTGCGCGAACCCACGGTGCTGGAAATTGCTCGCGCACGGCCCGACACACTGATCGTGCAACACAGCATCAGCGACCACCACTTCCGCCGCCTGCGGAGCATCCGGCGCGCCTGCCCGGACATCTTCATCGTGCAGATGGTGGACGACCTCTTCCGCGATCTGCCCACCAGACATCATCTGCACAACCTGCACCAGCGCGAAGGCGAGTTGCGCATGCGCGAGGCCATCAGCCTTTGCGACCGCCTCGTCGTATCGACACAACCCTTGGCAGATGCCTACCGCGCCTATTGCCCGGACGTGCGCGTGATGCCCAACTGCCTGGACGAAAAGGCCTGGGACGGACTTCGCCGACCGGACAGAACAGAGCCACGCGAACGCCTGCGCGTGGGCTGGGCCGGCGCCATGCAGCACCTGGACGATCTGGAGATGATCGCCGACGTGGTGCGTGAACTGGCGAATGAGGTGGACTGGATCTTCATGGGCATGTGCCCAGACGTTCTGCGGCCCTACGTCAAGGAGTTCCACCCATTCGTCTCCTACGCAGACTACCCCACCAAACTGGCGACGCTGGACCTGGACATCGCCATCGCCCCATTGCAGGACAACCGTTTCAACGAGTCCAAAAGCAACCTGCGCTTGTTGGAATACGGTGCCATGGGCTGGCCTGTGGTGTGCTCTGATGTATACCCATTCCGTACGGGCAACCCGCCGGTATGGCGCTTGCCGAACGAAGCACCGGCATGGCTGGAGGCCTTGCGAACACTCATCGCCGAGCCGGCACGTCGCGCCCGGATGGCAGAGGAACTGCACCAATGGGTACGCAAACATCACTTCCTCATGACCCGCTCCGAGGAGTGGTTCCATGCGGTCATGCGCCTCGACAAAGACCGCTTCCGGCGGTGACGGAGTGATAGACTGAAAAAGGCTGGTGACCCAGCCTTTTTCTTTGCCTTTTCGCACCTTGCAGCGATTACCATCCACCCCAACGCACCAGGAGATGGAGTCCACAGACACATGAAAGCAGTGATACTGGCTGGCGGACTGGGCAGCCGCCTGTCCGAAGAGACCCATCTGAAACCCAAGCCCATGGTCGAGATCGGTGGGCGCCCGATCCTCTGGCACCTCATGAAAACCTTCACGGCGCATGGTGTCACCGACTTCATCGTCTGCCTGGGCTACCGGGGCTACGTGATCAAGGAGTTCTTCGCGAACTACTTTCTGCACACCTCCGACGTGACGTTCGACATGCGGGACAACCGCATGGAAGTGCACGAACAGCACGCCGAGCCCTGGCGGGTGACACTGATCGACACCGGGGAACAGACCCAGACGGGTGGGCGCCTGGCCAGGGTGCGAGAGCACCTGTGCGGCGATGAACCGTTCTTCTTCACTTATGGTGACGGTCTGGGAGACATTGACCTGACCAGGTTGGCCGCGTTTCACATGCAACATGGCAAACTGGCCACAGTGACCGCCGTAGCGCCGCCCGGGCGCTTTGGCACCCTGCGTCTGAGCGAAAAACTGGTCACCGGCTTCGACGAAAAACTGCCCGGAGACGGCAGCCTCATCAACGGCGGATTCTTTGTGCTTTCACCCAAGGTGATCGAGCGCATACATGGCGACCACGTGCCATGGGAAGCGGAGCCCGTGGCCAGCCTGGTGCGTGATGGCCAACTGGCGGCGTGGCAACACAAAGGTTTCTGGCACCCGATGGACACCCTGCGGGACCGCCAGATGCTGGAGACCCTCTGGAGCAGCGGCCAAGCGCCCTGGAAGCTGTGGAGCTGACGGACGCATTGGCGGCGTATGCAGGCCGCCGCATGCTGGTCACCGGCCACACCGGGTTCAAGGGTTCGTGGCTGTCCCTGTGGCTGCATGAACTCAATGCAAGCGTCGCAGGTCTTGCACTCCCGCCCGAAACAAGCCCAAACTTGTTCACCTCCGCTCGCGTCGACGGCTTGATCGACAGCCTGACGGGTGACATCAACCATCCGGACACTGTGATGGATGCGGTGACCCATGCCCGCCCGGAGGTCATATTCCACCTCGCTGCACAACCGCTGGTACGCCGGGGCTACCGTGAACCCTTGACCACCTTCGCCGCGAACGTGATGGGCACGCTGCATGTGCTGGAAGCCGCGCGGCGCCAGCCCGGGGTTCGTGCGGTGATCGTCGTCACCACAGACAAATGCTACGCCCCCAGCAGCGGCCCTTGGGGGCACCGCGAAACCGACCCACTGGGCGGCCACGACCCCTACAGCGCCAGCAAAGCCTGCGCCGAGATTGCCGTTGCGGCCTGGCGCTCGTCGTACGAGGACGCACCCCTGATGGCGAGTGCGCGCGCAGGCAATGTGATCGGCGGCGGCGACTGGGCAGAAGACCGCATCGTGCCCGACCTGTACCGCGCCGCACGCGCGAACCAGCCAGCCATCATCCGCCACCCCGGCGCGGTGAGGCCCTGGCAACATGTGCTGGAGCCTCTGGCGGGTTACCTGCAGTTGGGTGCGCAACTGCTCAATGGCAACAAACAGTTTGCCAGCGCTTGGAACTTCGGCCCGGCGCTGGAAGACATGCAACCCGTGTCGCGCCTGTGCGATGTGTTGGCGCCTGCCCTGGGCGCCCGTTGGGAAACGCCCTCCACGGCGGTGCCGCACAAGGAAAACCCCAGCCTGCGCCTGGACAGCAGCAAAGCCATGCTGGAGCTGGGCTGGCAACCACGCTGGCGGCTGGAACAGACCCTGGCCGCCACCGCAGACTGGTACCGCCGCCATGACGTGGGCGAAAACCCCCGCGAACTGGTCATTGAACAGATCCGCGCCTACGTGGCGCACAACATGCAGGAAACCGTGGCATGACCCCGATTGCGGTCCAACCCGTCCCTATTACAACGGCGCCCGCAGGCCCCAGCCGCGACGCCATCCGGGATGCCGTTCACGCTTACTTTCAGGCGCAGTCCGCCAGCACGGTGGCCTTCGTGCCTGGCCAATCCGCCGTGCCCCCTTCGGGCAAGGTCATCGGTGAGGCCGAAGCGCAGGCCATGATCGACGCCGCGTTGGACGGCTGGCTGACCACCGGCCGCTTCAACAGCGAATTCGAACGCAAACTGGCGCGCTTCGTGGGAACGGAAACCGCTCTCACGGTCAACTCAGGCTCATCGGCCAATCTGGTCGCCGTCACCAGCCTGTTCTCGCCGCTGCTGGGCAAAGCCGCCATACAACCAGACGATGAGATCATCACTGTGGCGGCAGGTTTCCCCACCACCGTCAACCCCATCCTGCAAAACGGCGCCGTGCCGGTGTTTGTGGACGTGCTGCCCGGCACCTACAACATCGACGTTCGTCTGCTGGAAGGTGCCCTTTCCAGCCGCACTCGCGCCGTCGTGCTCGCTCACACGCTGGGCAACCCCTACGACCTGGCCACCATCACCGCCTTTTGTGCGCGGCACAACCTCTGGCTGGTGGAAGATTGCTGCGACGCGCTGGGCGCTCGCTTCGCCCTTGCGGCAGACGGCCCCGTGTGGATGCCACGGCAACCCACAGAGGACGACCCCAGCCTGTGGCAAACCTCGACCACGGCGGCCAGAGAGCGCCACGTGGGCACCTTCGGCCATCTGGCCACGCTGTCGTTCTACCCGGCGCACCACATCACCATGGGTGAAGGCGGTGCGGTTCTCACCAGCCTGCCCACACTCAAACGAGCGGCGGAATCCATCCGCGACTGGGGGCGGGACTGCTGGTGCGCCCCCGGCTGCGACAACACCTGCGGCCAGCGCTTCAACTGGACGCTGGGCGGCCTGCCGCCGGGTTACGACCACAAGTACACCTATTCGCACCTGGGCTACAACCTGAAGATCAGCGACATGCAAGCAGCCTGCGGTCTGGCACAGCTCGACAAGGCGGCCCGCTTCGTCGAGCAGCGCAAGCTGAACTTCGCCTACGTGAAGGAGCGGCTGATCGACTGCGAGAAGTTCCTGATCCTGCCTGAGGCCACCGAGCACGCCGACCCGTCCTGGTTCGGCTTCCCGATCACCATGCGCGACAACGCCCCCGTCTCGCGCATTGACCTCCTCACCTTCCTGGACCAGAACAGGATAGGAACCCGCCTGCTTTTCGCCGGCAACCTCACGCGCCAGCCCTATATGATTGGCCGCAATTTCCGCGTCAGCGGCGAACTGACCAACACCGACGTCATCATGAACAACACCTTCTGGATCGGTGTGCAACCGGCACTGACGAACCAGATGCTGGACTACTCCACCGGCAAGATCTCCCAATACCTCGGTGTCCGCTTTGACTAAACCCAGCCCCACGTCCGCCTCGCGGCTGCTCCTATTCGGGGGCACCGGCTCGATCGGTGCGGCTATCCATGACCGCTTCCAGGGGGAGGGCTGGGATGTGGTCGTCGTCAGCCGATCGGACGCACGCGGCGCGGGCTACGTGCAGTGGGACCCCGCC
>CBKZAG010000029.1:0-22328 GCA_966692625.1 uncultured Comamonadaceae bacterium | reverse complement strand
AGGTGGACGCAGCGGAGTCGGCGCCCTGGCGCCGACCGCCACAGCATGAGCCCCCAGAGGGCCAGGCCTGCCGCAGCTAGCGACGCACCCCAGAAGCCAACAACCCCAAGCCCACCATCCTACGCAAAAAGCCGTCAAGGCCCATCCGCGTACGCCTCCAGGCCCAGCGCCACAACGGTGGCCACGTTGTCACCCACATGCGCGTGAAATTCCGCCTCGGCCTGCGTCACCGCCTGGTGAAACGCCGCCAGCCAAGCCAGCCCCGTGTCGGTGAACACGATCTTCTTCGCACGCGCATCCAACGGATCAGGCACCCGCCGCACCAGGCCCCAGGCCACACACTGATCCACCAAGTCACCCATGGCCTGCTTGGTCATGCCTGCGCTGTCGGCCAACTCGGTCAGGCGCGACCCACGCAGGCCCAGATGCCGCGTGATGTGGATGTGCGCCGCCCCCACCTGCCCGCGCGCAGCCAGGTTCGACAGCGCCAGCGGTGCATCCACAGAGTGCGTCATCAACTCCAACACCCGCTCGTCAAAACGCCGCAAGGACCGCCCCATGAGGCGACCCAGGTGAGTCTGGCGCCAACGGTCTTCGAGCATTTCCGGGGGGGTGACAGTGGGTGTTTCCATGGCCAAAAATAGTAATGCAAACTGACTAAAAATATTGATTTTTCAAAGATATATCGCGATAAACTGCCGTCCAAGCACCAACCGAAAGATACTGAAGCGAGGGAGGTTAGTGCTTCAACCCCATGTTTTAAAAGGAATTTTCATGAACGCAACCGTCAACACCGCCGCCAAGGCCCTGGACAGCGAAAAAGCCAAAGCCCTGCAAGCCGCGCTCGCCCAAATCGAGAAACAGTTCGGCAAGGGCACCATCATGCGCCTGGGCGAAGGCGAGGCCATCGAAGACATTCAAGTCGTCTCCACCGGCTCGCTGGGCCTGGACGTGGCACTGGGCGTGGGCGGTCTGCCGCGCGGCCGCGTCATCGAAATCTACGGCCCGGAATCGTCCGGCAAGACGACGCTGACGCTGCAAGTCATCGCCGAAATGCAGAAGCAGGGCGGCACCTGCGCCTTCGTGGACGCCGAACACGCCTTGGACGTGCAGTACGCCCAGAAGCTGGGCGTGAACCTGCAGGAGATGCTGATCTCCCAGCCCGACACTGGCGAACAGGCGCTGGAGATCGTGGACAGCCTGGTGCGCTCCGGCGCGGTGGACCTGATCGTGGTGGACTCGGTGGCCGCGCTCACGCCCAAGGCCGAAATCGAAGGCGACATGGGCGACAGCCTTCCCGGCCTGCAAGCCCGCCTGATGAGCCAGGCCCTGCGCAAGCTGACCGCCACCATCAAGAAGACCAACTGCATGGTCATCTTCATCAACCAGATCCGCATGAAGATCGGCGTGATGTTCGGCAGCCCCGAAACCACCACTGGCGGTAACGCGCTCAAGTTCTACGCCTCGGTGCGCATCGACATCCGCCGCACCGGCTCCATCAAGAAGGGCGAGGAAGTGGTGGGCAGCGAAACCAAGGTCAAGGTCGTGAAGAACAAGGTGGCGCCCCCGTTCAAGACCGCCGAGTTCGACATCCTCTACGGTGAAGGCATCAGCCGCGAAGGCGAGATCGTGGACCTGGGCGTGGTGCACAAGGCGGTGGAAAAGTCTGGCGCCTGGTATGCCTACAACGGCGAGAAGATCGGCCAGGGCCGCGAGAACGCCCGCGAATTCCTGCGCGAGAACCCGCAATTGGCGCGCGAGATCGAGAACAAGATCCGTGATGCCCTGGGCGTGCCCGCTCTGCCTGCCAACGTGGAAACCGCCGACGCCGAATGAAGCCGGTCAGCCCGCCTTCCCTGAAAAGCCGTGCCCTGCGGCTGCTGGCCCAGCGCGAACATTCGCGCCTGGAGCTGGAGCGCAAGCTGCAGGTGCACGAAACCGAGGAAGGCGAGTTGGCCAGCACGCTCGACGCGTTGCAGGCCAAAGGCTTCATCAACGACGAACGCGTGGCCGACAGTGTGGTGCACCGCCGTGCCAGCAAGCTGGGCACGGCACGCGTGCGCGCCGAACTTCAGGCCAAGGGGCTGGACGAAGCCGTGGTGCGCGAGACGGTGGATGCCCTGCGTGCCACCGAACACGAACGTGCCCTGGCCGTATGGCAGCGCAAGTTTGGCCAACCGCCCGCCGACGCCAACGAACGCGCCCGGCAGATGCGCTTCCTGGCGGCGCGCGGTTTTGCCCCCGAGGTGCTGCGAAAAGTGATCGCAGGATTCGATCACGAGTGATGCACTCACAAAACGTGATGCATGCGCCGCCTGGTTGTGTACGGCCACGCCGAAACACAATCGCTCCAACAGCCGCACGCCCCGCCCGCATCAAGGAGGCAGGCGCTCAAAACACAGGGCATGATAATGGTCACGCCCAGCCCTCATGGGTTGTTTTTTCTACCATATGGCCCTGAAACGCCCCGTCTCCACCGCAGCCCTGTGCACAGGGCTGGCGGGGTTGTCCCCTGTCCACGCGAACGCAGCCGTATTCGCCGCAGCAGCGGCAGTCTGGCCCTGGCTGGGCGGTGCGGCCATGCTGATCGCTGGTACTGCACTTGTCCTGCGGTACCGGCGCCGCAAAAGCCGTGCCCCATCCGCCGAAGTTCGCTCCACCACACCGGACATGCCGGGCGTTCTGCCCGATCTGCTCTTCGAAATGGACCTGGAGGGGCGCTACGTCGCCTGCCATCACGTTCTCCACCCGGAATTGCTGAGTGCCCCGCTGGACCAGTTGATCGGCCGGACGGTGCGCGATGCCATGCCAGCAGAAGCCGCCGACACGGCGATCGATGCCCTGCGTGAAGCCCACGAAACCGGTTTCTCCAATGGCAAGCAAATCTGCCTGCCCTTGCCGCAGGGAGAGCGCTGGTTCGAGCTGTCTGTGGCCCGAAAGCCAAACCCTGCCGGCTCACTGCCGCGTTTTTCCGTGCTTTCGCGCGACATCACGGGACGCAAACGCGCCGAAATCGCGCTCAACCAGGAACGCGCCACGCTGCGCGCATTCGTCCGCGCGCTGCCACAACTGGCATGGATGAAAGACAGACAGGGGCGCTACCTGTTGTGCAACCCGTTGTTCGAAGAGTTCTTCGGCGCCTCCGAGACAGATATCGTCGGCAAGACCGACTTCGACTTCGTTGACGCCAGCCTGGCAACGTTCTTCCGCCAGAAGGACGTCGAGGCGATGGAAGCCGACGGACCGCGCGTCAACGAAGAGTGGATCACCTACGCCAGCAACGGCCGCCTGGCGCTGCTGGAAACCACGAAGCTGGCCGTCCGGGACGCCGATGGCCAGGTCATTGGTGTCATCGGCGTTGCCAACGAGATCACCGAACGGCGGCGCATGGAGGACGCCCTGCGCACCAGCGAGGCCAGATACCGAGCGCTCATCGAGAAAATCCATGCCGCGGTGGTGGTGCATGACGCCGACATGCGGATCATCGTGGCGAACCCGGTGGCGCAACAGATTCTGGGAATGACGGAAGCACAGTTGCTGGGAGCGTCGGCATTCGATCCTCACTGGGCATTCTTCCATGAGGACGGGCGCCCGGCCACAGCCGAAGAATACCCGGCGAACCGTGTCATGACCACGGCGCAGCCAGTGCGCAACATGGTGCTGGGCCTGAACCACCCTCACACCGGCACCAAGGTGTGGGCATTGGTGAATGCAGACCCGGTGATCGGCGACGATGGCCAGGTCGTGCAGGTGATCGTGACGTTCGTGGACATCTCGCAACGCAAACTGGCCGAGCGCGACCTCCACCTGTTGACCAAGGCCGTCAATGCCTCGTCTGACGCTGCCTACATCACCGACGCCAGCGGCCGATTCGTCTACGTGAGCGACACCGCCTGCAAGGCCTTGGGCCGCAGCCGCGAAGACTTGTTGAAAATGGGGCCTGCGGACATCGATGCCAGCATTCCCGCCGAGGCGATTCACCGCATGATCCAGCAGAGTGTCAGCAGCACGGCTGCGTTCGACAGGCGTTTTGAAACCCGCCACCGCCGCAGCGACGGCCATGTGTTTCCCGTGGAGATCAGCGCCTCTGCGATCGAATTTGACGGCGTGCGCTACGCGCTGGCAGTGGCCCGTGACATCTCCGAACGGCTGCGCCATGAATCGGCGCTGATCGAGAGTGAGCAACGTTACCGGGAAGTATTTGACAACGTCTCGGACTCGCTGTATCTGCTTGAGGTCACAACCGAAGGCCGCTTCAAGAACCTCAAGGTCAATCCGGCCTTCGAACTGTCCACGGGCCTGAGCAATGAGCAGCTTGTCGGCAAGTTCATCGATGAAGCGACGACTCCAGAAAATGCTGACGCGGTGCTGAAAAAGTACAGGCGTTGTGTGGAAACGGGTGTGGCATATGAAGAAGAAGTCACGCTGACGCTGCCCAGTGGACAACGGCGCTACCTTTCCACGCTGATCCCTGTGCGCAACGCAGAAGGCCGCATCCATCGGATTGTCGGCATTTCCCGCGACGTCACCTTGCGCCAGCGCCACGATGAACTGGTGCGCAAGCTGGCACGGCTGGCGGAACTGGCTCCAGGCTTCTTCTTCACCTACCTGCTGGAGGACCGCAGTTCGGGCAGGGGTGTCTTCCAATACGCCAGCCCAGGTGTCTGGGATGTGCTTGGACTGACCCCGCAGCAGTTGCTCGATAACGCGTCCCTGATCTACCAATCGATGCTGCCGGGCGAGAGTTGCCGCGTGGAAAAGGCACTGGCGGAATCCGCCCGGACCATGCTCCCCTGCGTGATCGAATACCGTGCCAGGCATGCCACACTCGGCGAACGCTGGGTGGAGCTGCGCACCACGCCGGAATGGAACAGCGAAGGCAAACTGCTCTGGCACGGCTACTTCAACGACATCACCGAACGCAAAGCGGCAGAGCGTGAGCTGAGCGACTCTTACCGCATGCTGCAGGAGCTCACCAGCTTGAGCGAAACGACGCGCGAGGAGGAGCGCAAGCGCATCGCCCGCGAGGTTCACGACGAACTGGGACAGCGCCTGACGGCCTTGCGGCTGAGCCTGGCGATGCTGCGGCTGCAGCATGCCGAATACCAGCCCGAACTTGCCCAAAATCTGCAAAACCTGATCAACACCGTGGACTCGACCATCCAGGTGGCGCGGCACGTGACGTCAGCGCTGCGGCCTTCGGCCTTGAACATGGGCCTGCGCCCGGCACTGGAATGGCTCGCCAGCGAATTCAGCCAGTATTCCGACACGCCTTGCCACACCGACCTGGCGCCCGGCATCACGGAATTGAGCGAGGCACAAGCCACCGCAGCCTTTCGGGTGGCACAGGAGTCGCTGACCAACATCGCACGCCACGCGCAGGCCACCCAGGCCACCATACGTTTCCGCGACACCTCATCCGGCCACTTGCTGGAAATTCTCGACGACGGCCGGGGCTTTGACCCCCGCATGCCGGGCGCCCGGTCGCTCGGTCTGGCAGGCATGCGCGAGCGCGGCATCATGCTCGGCGGCGAGGTGGAGATCATCAGCGCGCCGGGGCAAGGCACCACGGTGCGGCTGCGCATACCCCTCAACGCAGAGGCCAGGCCGTCGTCAGACCAGCAGTGAGCGCATGCGCTCCACGGCTTCGCGCAGATCGGCCAGGGCGCTGGCCGTGGAAAAACGTATGTGTGTGCCGGTGTCACGGTCGCTGAAGTCGCGGCTGGGCGTCACCACCACATGGGCGCGGCGCATCAGCTCGGCCACGAAGGCGGCGCTGTCGCTCACACCCAGTTTGTGGAACAGCGGGCTGGCATCGGCCCAGGCGTAGAAGGCGCCATCGGGCATCACGGGCAGGCCGAACCCCAGCTCGCGCAGGGCGGGAATGAACCAGTCGCGACGGGCCTTGAACTCGGCGCGGCGGCGTTCGTACTCGGCAATGCTGTCTGGCTCGAAACAGGCCAGCGCAGCGTGTTGCGCCACGGTGCTGGCACAGATGTAGAGGTTTTGCGACAGGCGCTCCACGGCGTCCACCATGGCGTCGGGCACCACCAGCCAGCCCAGGCGCCAGCCGGTCATGTTGAAGTACTTGGAGAAGCTGTTGACGCTGACGATGTTGTCGTCAATGGCCAGCGCCGTCTGGCCGTAGCGTTCGTCGTGGCTCAGGCCCAGGTAGATCTCGTCGATGAGGGTGACGCCGCCGCGCGTGCGCACCATCTCGTGGATGCGGCGCAACTCGTCCGGGTCGATGGAGGTGCCGGTGGGGTTGGACGGCGACGCCAGCAGCACGCCGCGCGTGCGCTCGCCCCAGGCTTCGGCCACTTCATGGGCGTCCAGCTGGTAGCGCTGCGCAGCTGTGGTGGGCAGCAACACCGCGCGCGCGCCAATGGCCGAGAGGATGTGCCGGTTGCACGGATAGCTCGGGTCGGGCATGAGCACTTCGTCGCCCGGGTCGAACAGCGCCAGGCACGCCAGCTGCAACGCGGCGGATGCACCTGCGGTGATGGCAATGCGCCGCGCGGGCACGTCCACGCCAAAGCGTTGCGCGTACCACTGGCTGATGCGTTCGCGCAGCGGCAGCAGGCCCAGCGCGTTGGTGTACTGAGTCTGCCCCTGGTCGATGGCCTTGTCGGCAGCGGCCTGCACCAGCGGCGGCGCGGTGAAGTCGGGCTCACCGATGTTCAAAAAGATCATGCGGGGCTCGCCGGGCCCCAGGTTGGCAGCCAGGGCTTGCGCCTCCTTGGCCACCTGCATCACGTAAAACGGGTCGATGCGCTGCGCGCGCTCGGAAATTCTCATCAGGTTCACATCATCAGGGCCTTGACCAGATCCAGCTGCCGGTCGGGCTTGTCGTGGTTCAGGTCCAGGCTGGATTCCAGCCGCCGCAGGTGGTCGAGCATGTTGGCCACTGCGGCGTCGGCGTCACCGGACTCGCACACGCGCAGGAACTGCTCGTGCTCGTCGGTGGAGCAGTGCGGGTCGTTGCTGCTCTGGTAGAGCATGGCGATCAGCGAGCTGCGCGCCACGAGTTCGGTCAGGATTTCGGTGAGCACCTTGTGGCCGGTGGTCTCTGCCAAGGCCACGTGAAAGTCGCCCAGCAGGCGTTCGCGCACGGCACCCGCCGAAGGTGTCTTGAGCGTGGACCGCTCGACGTGGATGTGCTGGCGCAGGCGGTCGTAGTCGGCCCGGGTGGCCTTGGCCACGAAGAGGCGGACGATCTCGCTTTCCAGCAGGCGGCGCACCGAGAAGACCTCGCGGGCCTCCTCCACGCTGGGCTTGCTGACGAAGGTTCCCTTGTCGGGGATGGTCTCGACCAGCTTGTCCTTGGCCAGCATGAGCAAAGCCGCACGGACCTTGGTGCGGCTGACGGAGTAGACCCGGCCCAGGGCTTCCTCGCGGAGCCAGGTGCCGGGCGGTATGCGCTTTTCCACGATGGCGGAAGCCACATCCTGCGCGATGCTCTCGACCGTGGGCCCTCGCTCGGACGCATCCAGCGCGCTGGCGACCGGGGCCGAGGCATCGTTCATGGGGTGTTTGGCTTTCCTGACCATCCAGGCATTTTAGGTTCTTGCTCCGGTGACGCTGCACGCTCCCTGAGTTTGAGCCGTTGTGGCGCCGTCCATGAAGCGGCGGCAAGGCGCCCAGTGGTTCATCAACAGGTAGTAGGTGATGCCGGCCGGCAGCAGGCTGGCGTACCAGCTCACGGAGGGGAAGCTCAATGCCACCACGGCACCCACCAGCGTGGCCAGAATGCCGCCCCAGTTCACGCCGCGGTAGGGGCCTTCGGCATCGTAGAGCTTCTTCACGTCCAGTTGGCGGCCGCGAAGGATGTAGTAGTCCACCACCAGCACCGCGAAGATCGGGCCCAGGAAGGCAGAGTAGGTCTGCACGAACACCTGCAAGCCGGTGGCGGATTCGTCCTTCACCAACACCCAGGGGAAGGTGCAGAAGGCCAGCAGACCCACCAGGATGGCGGACTTCTTGAACGACAGCTTGAACACGTCCATCAGCACGTAGGCCGGGGGCACCACGTTGTTGAGCACGTTGGTGGTGACCTGCGCAAAGGCAATGAACAGCAGCGTGATGACCAGCAGCGGCTTGTTGTCCACGGCGCTGGAGAACACGGCGATCGGGTCGGCGGTGCCGGTAGCGCCCGAAACCATGAGGCCGATCAAGCCCATGAAGATGGTGGCAGGCAGGATGGACATGGAGTAGATGACCGTGAGCGGGCCGGGCTTGACGTCCTTGTGCAGCTCACGCGAATAGTCGCCCACGTTCAGCATCATGGTGCTGTAGATGCCCAGGAAGAGCATGGTGGCGGCCCAGAACGGCAGGCCCCAGGTGCCTTCGATGCTGGTGATCTTGGCGTCGATGGCGCCGCCGTATTTGGTGATGACCGCCCAGAACATGTAGACCAGGGACGCGATGATGAAGGCGCTGCCCACGTTCTCCAGCCACTTGATGCCCTTGAAGCCGTAGACCGACAAGGCTATCTGCAGCACCTGGAAGATGATGAACCAGACGACGAGGTTGTCAAAGCCCATGAGCGTGGCGGTGACTGCGTTGAGGGCGCCCGCGCCGATCCAGCTCTGGAAGCCGAACCAAACGACGGCAGGAATGGCCCGCACGAAGCCGGGGAAGCGCGTGCCCGCAAAGCCGAAGGCCGTGCGCGCCTGCACCATGAAAGGAATGCCGTATTTGTGGCCCGCCGCACCGTTGATGGCCAACGCCACGCCGATGACGAAACAGCCCACGGCGATAGCCACCACCGCCTGCAGCATGTTGAGCTGGCCTACCAGGCTGGAGCCCATGGCAAAGGTGCCGATGGACACGCACCCGCCCAGCCACGCCAGCAGGTAGGACCAACGGTCCATGATCCTGGTTTCCTGCGGCGCCAGCGATTCCTCGCCGGCTGCCTTGTCTTGGGTATCACTCATGGTTTGTCTCCTCTTGGGGTGAAGTGTGGCGCTTTCAGGCGCCAAAGTGCTCGAACTGCCCGGCGAAGGCTTTCGGGCGGGGGAAATCCAGGTCGCCGTGCTTGCTGGTCTGCAACCCCAGATGCACCAGGGACTCGGCCAGCTTGACGGCGGAGGTCACGCCCTCGACCACGGGCAGGCCCACGGCGCGGGAGATGGTTTCGGTCAGGTCGGCCATGCCGCCGCAGCCCAGAACGATGGCGCCGATGCCGTCTTCGGCCTTGGCGCGCTGGCATTCCTCGATGATCTTTTTCAGGGAACAGTCGGGGTCGTGCTCCAGGTCCAGCACAGGGATCTCGGCGGCGCGCACCTTGCGGCAATGGTGCGCAAAGCCGTACTGCATGAGCAGGTGTTCGGCAATGATGCCGGTGCGCGCCAGCGTGGTGACGACCGAGAAGCGCGTGGAAATGAGCGTGGCCATGTGAAAGGCCGCCTCGGCAATGCCAATGACCGGCGCGCGGGTGAGTTCGCGTGCAGACATCAGGCCTGGGTCGCCGAAGCAGGCGATCACGTAGGCGTCGGTGCCCAGTTTCTCGCCTTCCATGATCTGCTCGGCCACGCCGACGGAGGCGACCACCTCGTCGAAATGGCTTTCGATGGACACGGGGCCGCTGGCGGGCTGCACGGCGTCGATGAACGTACCCGGTGCGGCGACGCGGCTAGCCGCCTGGCCGATGGTGTCCGTCATGCCTTGGGTGGTGTTGGGGTTGATGACCCGGATACGCATTTCAACTCCTTGTTTGCGATTATTGGATTCGTATTTTGTATACAAAGAACGGATACGACAATACGGGTCACATCGGTGTTTACCCGGATGCGTGGTGCCGTTCGTCGGCGCGCGGCAAAAACAAAGGGCCCCGAAGGGCCCTGGATGGAGAGGAAAGACGCTGATCAGCTGAGCAGGTCGAGCAAGGTGCGCGCCACCACCTTGGTGGCACGCCGCAAGTCTTCGAGCTGCACGCGCTCGTCCGCACGTTTGGCGTGCGACTCCAGCACCGTGCGCGGCCCCGCGCCATAAATGACGCCGGGAATGCCCTGCTCCACGTACAGGCGCACGTCGGTGTAGAGCGGCGTGCCCACGGCGGGAATGGCTTCGCCGAACAACTGCTCGCCGTGCTTCTGGATGGCGTTGACCAGCGGTGCGTTGCCCGCCAGGGGCACCATGGCGTTGGCCAGCAGCATGCGCCGCACATCCACCTTGAGTTGCTTGCCGCCGCGCGGGGGGGCGAAGGAAGCGGCCGCCTCTTCGATGACGCGGCGGATGCTCGCCTCCACCTCGGCCGGGTTCTCTTCCGGGATCATGCGGCGGTCGAGCTTGAACACCACCTTGCCGGGTAGCACGTTGGTGTTGGTACCACCGCTGATCTGGCCCACGTTCAGGTAGGGGTGGGTGATGCCTTCCACCTTGGAGGTGGTCTTCTTGTACTCGGCGTTGAGCTGGTACAGCGCCTGCAGGATGTGCACGGCGCCTTGCAGGGCGTCGGTACCGCTGTCGGGGATGGCGGCGTGCGCCATCTCACCCTGCACGGTCACTTCCAGCTGCAGGCAGCCGTTGTGCGCGGTGACGACCTGGTAGCTGAAGCCTGCGGCGATCATCAGGTCGGGTTTGGTCAAGCCTTGCTGCAGCAGCCAGCCAGGGCCCATTTCACCGCCAAACTCTTCGTCGTAGGTGAAGTGCAGTTCCACCCCGCCCTTGAGCGGCAGGCCGAGCGATTCCAGCGCACGCACCGCGAAGGTGAAGGTGGAGAAGTCGCTCTTGCTCACCGCCGTGGCGCGACCGAACATCTGGCCGTCCACCACTTCGCCGCCATAGGGGTCGTGCGTCCAGCCTTCGCCGGGCGGCACCACGTCGCCATGGGCGTTGAGCGCAACGGTGCGGCCATCGCCGTAGCGGCGGCGCACGATCAGGTTGGTGATGGACTCCAGGCCGTAGTCTTTGACGGCCTGCGCGGGCACAGCGTGTTTTTCAGCGTCGAAGCCGAAGGCCTGCAACAGCTCTGCCGTGCGCTCGGCGTGCGGGGCGTTGTTGCCCGGCGGCGTGTCGGTGGGCACGCGCACCAGCTCCTGCAGGAAGCGCACCTGCTCGTCGAAATGGGCGTCGATCCAGGCGTCGAGTGCCTGGTAGTTCTGGGGTGTGGTCATGATGCTTCGGAGGTAAGTTGGTCAAGCAGGTGCTGGAAGGCACGCACGCAGAGTTCGGTGTCGTCGTTGGTGATGGATTCCAGCGGGTTGTGGCTGATGCCGGCGTTGAGCCCGCGCAGGAAGAGCATGGCCTGGGGCATGATTTCGTGCAGCTTCATGGCGTCGTGCCCGGCCCCGCTGGGCATGCGCAGCAAGGGCAGACCCAGGGCTTGCACGGCACGCTCCCAACGCTGTTGCCACGCCGGAGCGGAAGGCGCCGCAGCGGCGCGCATGGTTTCTTCCAAGGTGTGGTGCAGGCCACGGCGCTGGCAGATGCGCTCCAGCTCGGCCAGCACGTCGGCGGCGCAGGCGTCGCGCACTTCATTGGTGGTGGCACGAATGTCGAGGCTGAAGCGGCAGCGGCCCGGCACCACGTTGATGGAGCCGTTCGGCACTTCAAGCATACCCACGGTGCCCACGAGGTCGGGCACCGAGGCGGCGCGCTTTTCCACATACAGCGTGAGTTCTGCGGCGGCAGCAGCAGCGTCGCGGCGCATGCCCATGGGCGTGGTGCCCGCGTGGCTGGCCATGCCCACAATTTCGCCCACGTAGCGCACGCTGCCATTGATGGAGGTGACGATGCCCAGCGGGACGTCCTGCCCGTTGAGCACCGGCCCCTGTTCAATGTGCACCTCCACGAAGCCCAGGTAACGGGCCGGGTCGCGCTGCAGCTTGGGGATGTCGTCTATGCACAGACCCGCGTGCTTCATCGCGTCGCGCATGGAAATGCCATCGGCGTCGAGCTGGTCGAGCCACGCTTCGTCGAAATGGCCGGTGAGCGCACCCGAGCCAAGGAAGGTGGCCTTGTAGCGCTGGCCCTCTTCCTCGGCAAAAGCCACCACCTCGATGCCGTAAGGCAGGCGCTTGCCCTGACGGGACAGTTCGCGCACGCAGGCCATGGGCACGAAGATGCCCAGCCGCCCGTCGTATTTGCCGCCGTTGCGCACGGTGTCGTAGTGACTGCCGGTGAGCAAGTAACGCGCCCCCACGCTGGGCGCCAAGGCGCCTGCGCGGCCCCCCGAGGGGGCGTTCGCCAGCTTGGGGCGGCCCGGCGCTGGCTCAGCCGCGCTGGCGTCGCTGCCGTGGTAGATGCCCACCACGTTGCCCACGGCGTCGATCTCGACGTCGTCAAAGCCGCAGTCGGCCTTCATCCAGTGCGCAATGCGCTGGGCGCAGGCACGGTGTGCGTCGGTGAGGTAGGTCACGGTCAGCTCGCCACGCTCTGCATAGCCGGGCTCGGTGTGCTCGGCCAGTTTTTCGGCCCAGTCCCACACCAGGTTGCCCAGGGTGGGCTCCACGCCGAACTTGTCGTTCAGGCGGATTTCGGCAATGCGGTGAATGTTGCGCAGCGCCTCGGCCCGCTCGAACTCAGGGTGGTTGCCCAGGCGGCGCGCGAAGGTGGCGATGATCTCTGCCTTGTTCAGCCCCAGGCCGCGCGGGCCGCGCACGGCCAGGATGAAGGGGAAGTCGAACTTGGCGTTGTAGTCGGCGTTGAGCTGCTGGATGCGCGCGAACTCCTCGGGCGTGCATTCGGTGAGCCCGGCCTTGCCCTGCTCGTTGGTGGACTCGGCCGTCAGGGTCTTGGACACCATGGCCTTGCCTGCGAGTTCCGGGTGGGCGCGGATCAGCCTGAGCTGCGCGTCCACTCCAGCTTCGCGCACCACCTCGATCATGGCGCGCTTGAGGTGCGCCAGGCTGGCGAAGGGCCGCGCTAAGGCGGCGCGCTCGGCAATCCAGGGCGAATGTTCGTAGGTGCCGTCCAGCAGTGCCGTGAATTCGGCGGCGCTGGCGGCGTTGAGTTGCTCTATCGTCAAGGGCATGGCGGTCACTCCCACACGAAGGCGGTGGCGGGGTTGAAGGGGTGCGTGGCCTTCCAGTGGCGCGCAATGTCAATGCGGCGGGTGACCCACACGCGGTCGTGCTTTTCGATGTGATCCAGGAAGCGCTGCAGCGCGCGCATGCGGCCTGGGCGGCCCAGCAGGCGGCAGTGCATGCCGATGCTCATCATGCTCGGGCGCTCGTCGCCTTCGGCGTAGTGCACGTCGAAGGCGTCCTTCAGGTATTCAAAGAATTCGTCGCCGTGGCTGTAACCCTGCGGCAGCGCAAAGCGCATGTCGTTGCAGTCCAGCGTGTAGGGCACCACCAGGTGCGGGGCGAGCGAGCCGTCGGTCTTCTTCACCTGCAGCCAGAAGGGCAGGTCATCGCCGTAGTAGTCGCTGTCGTACTCGAAGCCGCCAAAGTCTGCCACCAGGCGGCGGGTGTTGGGGCTGTCGCGGCCGGTGTACCAACCCTGCGGGCGCTCGCCCATGAGCTTTTCAATGGCTTCCATACCCAGCCGCATGTGCTCGCGTTCGGTGGCTTCGTCCACGTTCTGGTAGTGGATCCAGCGCCAGCCGTGGCAGGCGATCTCGTGGCCCAGCTCCTTGAAGGCGGCGCTCACCTCGGGGCAGCGCTGCATGGCCATGCCCACGCCGAACACGGTCAGCGGCAGGCCGCGTTTTTCGAACTCGCGCAGGATGCGCCAAACGCCCACGCGGGAACCGTATTCGTAGATGCCTTCCATGCTCAGGTGGCGTTCGGGGAAGGCCGGGGGATTGAACATCTCGGACAGGAATTGCTCGCTGCCCGCGTCGCCATGCAGCACGCTGTTTTCGCCGCCTTCTTCGTAGTTGAGCACGAATTGCACCGCCACGCGGGCGCGGCCGGGCCATTGGGCGTGCGGCGGGTTGGGACCGTGGCCGTAAAGGTCACGCGGGTAACGCTGTGGGCTGCTCATGGGTGTTGTCTCTTCTGAGTTGGGGTTGAAGGTCATGGGCGCAGTGCAGCGCCCAGGTCTGAGGTGTGCGGGTTGAAGCGCAGGTTGCGCTCCACGTTGGTGATGTGGTGCTCCATCAGGCGCACGGCAGTGCGGGCGTCACGCCGCTCCAGCGCATCGACGATGTGCACGTGTTCCTGCTGGGAGTGTTCTGCCGAATGGGACGACTGGTACATCAGCGAAATGAGCGACGAGCGACCGAGCAGGTCGCTGAGCAATTCGGCCAGCACTTCGTTGCCCAGCATGCGCGCCAGCACCACGTGAAAATCGGCGAGCAGACGCGTGCGGCCGGTCACGTCGGTGCGGGCCACGGCTTCGCGCTCCTCGCGCAGGTGGGCGCGCAGGGCGGCTATCTGTTCGTCGGTGATGCTTGTGCAGAGCTGACGCACCATGGCGCCTTCCAGCATGGAGCGCACCTCGAACACGTGGCGCGCCTCGTCCACACCGGGCGTGGAAACAAACGCGCCGCGCGCGGGCTCCAGCGTGACCAGGTGGTTGCGGCTCAACTGGTTGAGCGCCTGGCGAACGATGGTGCGCGAAACCTTGAAGATGTCGGCGATCTTCTGCTCGGCCAGCTTGGTGCCGGGCATGAGGCGCCGCTCGACGATGGCCAGGGTGATCGATTCGACGATGCGCTCGGTGGCGCCAGCGGGTTCGTCACCAGGCACGCCACGGGCCGCGCGGCTGGCCCGCTTGCGCGCGGGCGCAGGCTTGGCTTCCAGTTGCGGAGCAGGGGAAGGTTTGCGGGCCATGTCTCTCTTTGTTGTGTTCAAAGTGTGTGCTAAAGTGTATACAAAAATAAACGGCACTGCAAACACCATGCACCTTTTTGCGTGCCGCCCCTTCCCACCCTATCTGGAGATCACACCATGGGCCACCTCAGCACCCACGTTCTGGACACCATGAATGGCTGCCCCGCCGCTGGCATGAAGGTGACGCTTCAACGCGTCACCAACCAAGGCGTGGAAACGGTCAAGAGCATCACCCTCAACCACGACGGACGCAACGACGGCGGGCCGCTGCTTGACGCCAGCACCATGGCCACTGGCCGTTACCGCCTGACCTTCGAGGTGGCGGCGTACTTCCGCGCACGCGGCGTGGCGCTGCCCGAACCGGCCTTCATCGACACGGTGCCTATCGACTTCGGCATTGCCGACGCTGCCGGCCATTACCACGTGCCCCTGCTGGTCAGCCCCTGGGCCTACTCGACCTACCGCGGTTCCTGAAAACCGCCCTGGCCGCGCAGGAAATCCGCTAAGCTCTAGGGTAACCCCTGATTCGAGTGTATGCCTGTTTGTATACACTTTATATACGTCGCCGCGGCGCCCGGTCACCCGGGGCTCTTGCAAAGGCCCCGCCGGTTGCGACGTTTCCTCCTCACAGAGCCCGCAGTGGTGAGGTGTTTGCACAGCCCCCGGCTGTGCTCACATCATTGGTGAGGATGCGATGGATGCATACCTTCTCGACTGGGCCAACCTGCTGCTGCGCTGGGTCCACGTCATCACGGCTGTCGCCTGGATCGGCGCGTCGTTCTACTTCGTCATGCTGGACAACAGCCTGTCCCCACCCACCCATGGCGACCTGAAGGCCAAGGGCGTGGACGGTGAGATGTGGGCCGTGCACGGTGGCGGCTTCTACCACTCCAACAAGTACATGGTGGCGCCCAAGTGGCTGCCGCTGCCGCAGAACCTGCACTGGTCGTACTGGGAGAGCTACTCCACCTGGCTCACCGGATTCGGCCTGTTCACGGCGTTGTACCTGTTCAACGCGGGCACTTTCCTCATCGACAAGAGCGTGTTCGACTGGACGCCCGCCGCTGCCATCTCCACGGCACTGGGCTTTCTGGTGGCGTTCTGGCTGATCTACGACGTGATCTGCCGCACCCTGGGCCAGCGCAAGAACGGCGACCTGGTGGTGGGCGTGCTGGTGTTCGTGTTCATCGTGTTCGCCTCGTGGTTGGCGTGCCAGCTGTTTGCGGGCCGTGCCGCCTTCCTGCTGGTGGGCGCCATGATCGCCACGGCCATGAGCGCCAACGTGTTCTTCTGGATCATTCCCGGCCAGCGCAAGGTGGTGGCATCGCTGCGCGCCGGTGAAACGCCCGACGCCATCCACGGCAAGCGTGGCAAGCAGCGCAGCGTGCACAACACCTACTTCACGCTGCCGGTGCTGATAACCATGCTGTCCAACCACTACGGCTGGCTGTACCAGGGCCCCCACAACTGGCTGGTGCTGGTGCTGCTGATGCTGGCGGGCGCACTGATACGCCACAGCTTCGTGGCACGCCACCGGGCCCACGTGCTGGGCCAGCGCACGCCGTGGGAACATGCCGTGGCGGGCACCCTGGTGCTGGTGGGCCTGGCGGTATGGCTGGCCCCCGCAGCCCCCAGCGCCGAAGCCAAGGCCGCCGCCAGTCAGCCCGTCACCTTTGCGCAGGTGCAGGGCGTCATCGAGCAACGCTGCGCCATGTGCCACAACGCAGCACTGCAAAGCAAGGGCGTTGCCTTGCACACCCCTGAGCTGGTCAAGCAACATGCTCAGGCCGTCTACCAGCAGGCGTCGGTGCTCAAGCTGATGCCGCTGAACAACGCCACGCAGATCACCGAAGACGAGCGTGCCCTGATCAAACGCTGGTTCGATCAGGGAGCAACGGTCAACTGACCGCCCGGTTTCCCCTCTTTCACCACTGCGCAGCCCGCCCGAAAGAAATCAGGGCGTAGAGGTGGGCTGCGCCTGTGGTGGACCATTTCAACCAAAAAAAACCTGGAGACAACCATGAGTGAGACCACAGTCCACCCCGTGGATGAGAAACTGCCCACCGGCCGTCTGGCCGCGTTGGGCCTGCAACACGTGCTGGTGATGTACGCAGGCGCAGTGGCCGTGCCGCTCATCATCGGCCGCGCGCTCAAGCTGAGCCCCGAGCAGGTGGCCCTGCTCATTTCCGCCGACCTCTTCTGCTGCGGCCTGGTCACGCTGATCCAGAGCTTCGGCGTGACGCGCTACTTCGGCATCAAGCTGCCGGTGATGATGGGTGTGACCTTCGCGGCCGTGGGGCCGATGGTGGCCTTTGCCAATGCCATGCCCGGCGTGGACGGCGCGCGCGCCATCTTCGGCGCGATCATCGGTGCGGGCATCATCTCGATGCTCATCGCCCCCATGGTGAGCAAGCTGCTTCGGTTCTTCCCGCCAGTGGTCACCGGCACCATCATCGCCATCATCGGCATCAGCCTGATGCGCGTGGGCGTGGGCTGGGCCCTGGGCGGCCCGCCCCCGATGGCCCAGAGCGTGGACGTGCCCAAGCTGGTAGCCATGGTGGACGGCGCCAAGGCAGCTGCCGCCCAGTCGGGCGCCGAGCTGACCAAGCTGCCCGGCCCCATTCCCATGGTGGACAACCCGGCCTATGGCTCGCTGGACAACCTGGCCATTGCGGCGGTGGTACTGGCGTTCATTCTGCTGCTGGTGAAGTACACGCGAGGCTTCGTGGCCAACATCTCGGTGCTGCTGGGCATTGTGGTGGGCTGCGTGATTGCGGTGGGCATGGGCAAGATGAACTTCGACAAGGTGGGCAAGGCGCACTGGTTTGACGTGGTCACGCCCTTCGCCTTCGGCATGCCCACTTTCGACATCGTGATGATCCTGACCATGACGCTGGTGATGATCGTGGTGATGATTGAATCGACCGGCATGTTCCTGGCGCTGAGCGACATCACGCAAAAGCGCATCACCCAGCCGGAACTGGCCGCTGGCCTGCGCACCGACGGCCTGGGCACGCTCATTGGCGGCATCTTCAACACCTTCCCGTACACCAGCTTCTCGCAGAACGTGGGTCTGGTGGGCGTGACCGGCGTGCGCAGCCGCTGGGTGTGCGTGGCGGGCGGCGTCATCATGATCGTGCTGGGCATGCTGCCCAAGATGGCGGCTTTCGTGGAATCCATTCCCACCTTCGTGCTGGGCGGCGCCGGGCTGGTGATGTTCGGCATGGTGGCCGCCACGGGCATCCGCATCCTGGCTGCAGTGGACTACCGGGGCAACCGCAACAACCTGTACATCGTGGCGCTGTCCATCGGCTTCGGCCTGATCCCGCTGGTGGCCCCTCGCTGGACGCAGCAGATGGCCCACGGCCTGCACCCGCTGCTGGAAAGCGGCATTCTGCTGACGGCAGTGTCGGCGGTGGTGCTGAACCTGTTCTTCAACGGCGCCCGCGAGGACACCGAAGGCGCCATTGAAGCGGCCAAGACCGCCGAGGCACACTGACCGGCAGGCCATGCGCCCTCCACGCACCGAAAGCGAGGTCCGCAAGGACCTCGCCGCCGCTTTCCGGCTTGCCGCGCTGGCGGGCTGGGACGACACGATCTACACCCACCTCTCGGCAGCCGTGCCCGGTGAGCCGGGGGTGTACCTCATCAACGAATTCGGCCTGGGGTTTGACGAGGTGACAGCCTCCAGCCTGGTGAAGGTGGACCTGCAAGGCCGGGCCGTGGACGGTAGCGGCCGACCGGTGAACCCGACGGGCTTCACCATCCACGGCGCGGTGCACGCAGCACGCCCCGAGGTGGAATGCGTGATCCACCTGCACAGCCCCTGGGGCGTGGCGCTGTCCATGCGGCCAGAGGGCTTGCTGCCTTGTTCCCAGTGGGCCATGCGCCTGCACGGCCGCCTGGGTCGCCACCCCTACGAAGGCCTGGCCTTGGGCGCAGACGAGCAACGCAGGCTGGTGGCCAACCTGGGCGCGCTGGACGGCCTCATCCTGGACAACCATGGCGTGCTCACCGTAGGCCGCACTGTGGCCGAAGCGTACATGCTGATGCACATCCTGGAGCGGGCCGCACAGGCCCAGCTGCGTGCCATGGCCACCGGGGCACCCATATTGGTTGCCACCCCGGAGCTGGCCGAACGCACGCTGCGGCAATGGCTGGGCGACGGCAGCGAACGCGATGGCGACCTGGAATGGCCCGCCCTGCTGCGCCGCGCCCACCGGCTTTCGCCGGGCTTTGACCGTTGACACCCTTTGTTTCTACTGGAGTACCTGCCATGCCCACCCTTCGTGTGGAATTGTTCAAAGGCCGCACGCCGCAGCAAAAGGCCGAACTGGCCAAAGCATTGACCGACGCCTGCGTGCGCGTGCTCGGTGGTTCGCCTGACGGGGTGGACATCCTCTTCTTCGACATCGAGCGGCACGACTGGTCCACTGGCGGCCAGCTCTGGAGCGACAAGGCGCCTGCGCCACCTGCGAATTGAGCGGCCATGCTGTCTGGACTGGTTCTGTTTTATGTGGGCGCGGTGCTCATCCTCAACGGCCTTTGGATGCTGGGGCGCATTGGCGACCGTGAGATTCTGGTGATCAACCTGCTGGTCGGTCTGCTCAGCCTGCGGGTGGCCCACGAGTATGCGTTTGGAGATGGGGCCAACCTGCTCAGAGTGCGCGAGGCCACGCTCTCGCTGCTGTTCTCTTTCACCTACCTTTGGGTGGCATGGAACCGCCTGCTCGGCAACGATGACCGTGGCCTGGGCTGGTTCAGCCTGTTCGTGGCGCTCACAGCAGGCGCTGTGGCCACCGAACTGCTTTGGAGCGCCCAGGACGCCTGGGGCTGGTGGCAGGCAGCGTCTTGGGCCGCGTGGGCGGTGCTGTGGTTGCTTTACTTCGCGCAGCTGGTGCTGCAAAAGCCCTGGAAGCGCCGCGTGGCCTGGACGGCCATGGCGCAAGGTGTGTTTACTGGGTGGCTGCCCGGCTACTGGCTGTTGATGCAGCCCGCAGCCTGAGTCATACCGTGGCGATGCGCATCAGGTTGGTGGTGCCGCTCTCGCCAAAGGGCATGCCCGCGATCATCACGATGGTTTCCCCCGGCTGGGCAAAGCCGGTTTCACGGGCCACGCTGCAGGCCTGCGTGGTCATCTCGCGGCCGTCCTGAGCCCCCTGCACGTGCACGGAATGCACGCCCCAGGCCAGCGCCAGGCGGCGCGCAGCGGCACGGCTGGGCGTCAGGCTCAGCACGGGTGCGTCGGGCCGTTCGCGCGCGGCGCGCAGGCTGGTCTGGCCAGAACTGGTGTGGCACACGATGGCCGACGCCCGCAGCAAGGCAGACGCACGGCGCATGGCGCAGCACACGGCGTCGGCCACCCCCGCTTCGCCCGGCACGGGCGACGTGTGCGAAGCCTCGATCAACTGGCGGTACAAGGGGTCGGACTCGGTGCCTTCGATGATGCGGTTCATCATGGCCACAGCAGCCACCGGGTGCTTGCCCGCCGCAGACTCGGCAGACAGCATCACGGCATCGGCACCGTCGTAGATGGCGGTGGCCACGTCAGACGCCTCGGCGCGCGTGGGCACCGGGCTTTCGATCATGGATTCCAGCATCTGCGTGGCCACGATCACCGGCTTGCCCGCCTTGCGGCAGGCGCGCACGATGCGCTTCTGGATGGCAGGCACACGCTCGGCGGGCAGTTCCACCCCCAGGTCGCCGCGCGCCACCATCACGGCGTCGGCCTCGGCCACCACCTCGTCCAGCCGGTCGATGGCTGAAGGCTTTTCCAGCTTGGCCACAATGCCCGCACGTGCACCGATGAGGGCACGGGCCTCGGCCACGTCCTCGGGCCGCTGCACGAAGGACAAGGCGATCCAGTCGGCGCCCAGTTCGAGCGCGGCATCCAGGTCGCGGCGGTCTTTGGGTGTGAGGGCCGAGATCGGCAGCACCACACCGGGCACGTTCACGCCCTTGCGTTCCGACAGACGCCCACCCACGGCCACGCGGGTGTCGGCGCTGCTCGCATCGCAGCGCTGCACCACAAGGCGCAGCTTGCCGTCGTCCAGCAGCAGCTCGGCGCCCGGCACCAGCGCGGCAAAAATCTCGGGGTGGGGCAGGTTCACCCGCTGCGCGTTGCCGGGCGCGGGGTCCAGGTCGAGCCGGAAGGGCTCGCCCGGCACCAATTGCACCGGGCCGTCGGTAAAGGTGCCCACGCGCAGCTTGGGCCCCTGCAGGTCGGCCAGAATGCCGATGGGGCGGCCTGTCTCGGCCTCCAGCTCGCGCAGGATGGCAAAGCGCGCGGCATGATCGGCATGGCTGCCGTGGCTGAAGTTCAGTCGGAACACATCCACGCCCGCCAAAAAGAGTTCACGGATGGTCTCGCGGTCGGCGCTGGCCGGCCCCAGGGTGGCGACGATCTTGGCTCGCCGCGTTCGACGCAGGGTCATGTGCTTCCTTGGTCCGGCGCCTCGATGACGATGGCCCGGAAATCGTTGACATTGGTGAGGGTGGGGCCGGTCACCACGGAGGCCCTCACCGCTTCGAAGAATCCATGGCCGTCGTTGTTGGCCAGGCTGTCCAGCGGGCGCAGGCCTTGCGCCCAGCCTCGCGCCAGCGTGTCGGGACCGACGACCGCACCCGCAATTTCCTCCAGCCCGTCCACGCCGTCGGTGTCGCCCATCAGCGCGTGAATGCGCGGGTGCCCACCCACCGTGATGGCCATTGAAAGCAGGCACTCCACGTTGCGCCCGCCCCGGCCCTGCCCCCGCACCGTCACGGTGGTTTCACCGCCCGACAGCAGCACGCAGGGCGCGGCAAAGGGCTGGTTGCGCCCGGCCACCTGCAAAGCCATGCCGCCCAGCACCTTGCCCACGTCACGGGCCTCACCTTCCAGCGCATCGCCCAGAATGTGTGCGGGGTATCCGGCCTCACGGGCCACGGCTGCAGCGGCTTCCAGCGCCATCTGCGGCGTGGCCACCATGCGCGTTTCGGCCCGGGCCAGGCGCGGGTCGCCAGGCTTCACAGACTCGCCACGGCCGCTCTCCAGCACCTCGCGCACTGGCGCGGGCAGGTCGATGCCGTAACGGCGCACGATGGCCAGCGCATCTTCGCAGGTGGTGGGGTCGGCCACGGTGGGGCCGGAAGCGATGTCGATGGGGTTGTCACCCGGCACATCCGACAGCAGCAATGTGACCACACGTGCCGGGTGGCACGCCGCCGCCAGCCGCCCGCCCTTGATGGCCGACAGGTGGCGGCGCACACAGTTCATCTCGCTGATGGTGGCGCCGCTGGCCAGCAGCGCGCGGTTGACCGCCTGCTTGTGTTCCAGCGTCAAGCCATCGATGGGCAGCGGCAGCAGGGCCGAGCCACCGCCCGAAATCAGGCACAGCACGATGTCGTCTTCGCGCAGGCCCTGCACCACCTGCAGCAGGCGCTGCGCGGCTTGTAGGCCTGCGGCGTCGGGCACGGGGTGCGCGGCCTCCACAATTTCAATGCGTTCGCACTGCACGGCGTAGCCGTAACGCGTCACCACCAGGCCGCTCAGCGGACCGTCCCAGTGCTGCTCCACCGCCTGCGCCATGGCGGCAGACGCCTTGCCCGCGCCAATCACCACCAGCC
>CBKZAG010000028.1:0-22780 GCA_966692625.1 uncultured Comamonadaceae bacterium | reverse complement strand
CGTGGCCCGCGCCGCACAAGTCGCCGCCGCCGCCCAGCCCGCCTGGGGCGCCATGCCGCCACGCGAGCGTGCCGCCGTGTTCCACCGCGCCGCCGCGCTGTTCCAGCAGCATTTCGACGAACTCGCCCTGTACGTGACGCGTGAGACGGGCGCCATCCTGCCCAAGGGTCAACACGAGATCCGCGAGGCCGTGGCCTTCTGCCAGATCGCAGCGTCCATGCCCCTGCAGGCGCAGGGCCAGGTGCTGCCCAGCACGCCCGGCCGCCTGAGCATGGCCCGCCGCGTGCCGCACGGTGTGGTGGGCGTGATCTCGCCGTTCAACTTTCCGCTCATCCTCACGCTGCGCGTGGTGGCGCCGGCACTGGCGGCGGGCAACGCGGTGGTCATCAAGCCCGACCCGCGCACGCCGGTGAGCGGTGGGCTGCTGATGGCCAAGGTGTTCGAGCAGGCCGGGCTGCCCGCTGGCGTACTGCACGTGCTGCCCGGCGGCCCCGACGTGGGCGAGGCGCTGGTGGCCGACCCGCAGGTGGCGATGATCTCCTTCACGGGGTCGGCGGGCGTGGGGCGGCACATTGGCGAGCTGGCGGGCAGGCACCTGAAGAAGGTGTCGCTGGAGCTGGGCGGCAGCAACGCGCTGATCGTGCTGGACGACGCCGACCTGGACGTCGCCGCCAGCAACGTCGCCTGGGGCGCCTGGCTGCACCAGGGGCAGATCTGCATGGCCAGCAACCGCGTGCTGGTGCACGAATCCATCGCCCCGGCCATGGCGGAACGGCTGGTGGGCAAGGCCACGCACCTGCCGGTGGGCAACGGGGCCACGGGGCAGGTGGCCCTGGGGCCGCTGATCGACGCCCGCCAGCGCGACCGTGTGCACGCCGCCGTGCAAGCCAGTGTGGCTGCAGGCGCTCAGCTGCTGGCCGGTGGCACCTATGACGGGCTGTTCTACAAGCCCACCGTGCTGGCAGGCGTGAAGCCCGGCATGCCCACCTTCGACCACGAGACCTTTGGCCCGGTGGTCAATCTGGTCACGTTCAAGACCGACGAAGAGGCGGTGGCCCTGGCCAACAACAGCCAGGGCGGCCTGGCGGCGGGCGTGATCTCGGCGTCCGTCGGGCGGGCCTTGACGGTGGGCAACCAGCTCAAGGCGGGCATGGTCCACATCAACGACCAGACCGTGAATGACGACGCGGTGAATCCCTTCGGCGGCCCTGGCATTGCGGGTAACGGCAATTCGCACGGGGGGCCTGGCGACTGGGAGCAGTTCACCACCTGGCAGTGGCTCACCGTCAAGGACGCGGCCACGCCCTTTCCCTTCTGAGCCCGCATTTTTCAAACCAAGAGCGAGGAGACAGTCAGCATGAATTTCCAAGGCAAGACGATCGTCATCACCGGAGCCAGTTCCGGCATTGGCGCCGAAACCGCGCGCTACCTGCGCCTACAAGGCGCACGCGTCATCGGAGTGGACCGCAACGAGCCGCTCATCACGCTGGACGGCAACGTCCAGGCCGACCTGTCGGAGCAGGTGGCCATCGACGCGGCTTTCAGGCAACTGCCCGAGCGCTTCGACGCGCTGTGCAACGTGGCGGGCGTGCCGGGCACGGCGTCTTCGGACCTGGTGGCGCGCGTCAACTTCCTGGGGGTGCGCCACCTGTGCGAGCGCGCGCTGGAGCGCCTGCCTGCGGGCGGCGCCATCGTCAACATCTCGTCCATCCTGGGGGCGGAATGGCCAGCCCGGCTGGACGTGCACAAGGCCCTGGCCCAGACGCCCGGCTTCGAGGCTGGCCTGGCCTGGCTGGCCCGTCACCCGGTGCCGCAGGAGACGTGTTACCAGTACTTCAAGGAAGCCCTCATCGTCTGGACCATCACCCAGTCGCAGAAGTGGTTCCTGGACAAGGGCGTGCGCATGAACTGCGTGGCGCCCGGCCCGGTGCTGACGCCCATCCTGGGCGACTTCGTGCAGATGCTGGGCGAGGAGCGCGTGCAGAAGGACGCGCACCGCATCAAACGCCCCGCGCTGGCCGACGAGGTGGCGCCCGTCGTGGCCTTTCTGTGTGCCGACGAGTCCCGCTGGGTCAGCGGCATCAACCTGCCGGTGGATGGCGGCCTGGCGTCCACCTATCTCTGAAAAAGTTCACCCACCCACAAGAGGAGACAAGACATGAAATTCCGCCGCATTGCGTTGGCGGTGGCTGCAGTCTGCGCGCTGCCCGCCGCCCAAGCCATCGACCTGGAATCCCCCAACCCGGACTACAAGATACGCCTGGACCTGACGCCCAAGTACAGCCTGGGCTACCGCCTGAAGAACCCGTCTGCCGCGCTCACGCGCCTGGATGTGGCGGTGGACCCCGGCACCGTCAACGAGGATGACGGCAACCACAACTTCAACAAGGGGCTCATCTCCAACCGCTTCGACCTGCTGGCCGAGCTGGACGTGTCGGGCAAGAACTTCGGTGGGCGCATCAGCGGCAGCGCCTGGTACGACAGCGTCTACATGGGCCGCAACGACTACAGCGGCACCGAGATCTACGCCAACGGTGTGCCCACGGGCACAGTCATCTCCACCGCCAACAACCTGCCGGGGCAGGACAGGAACGAATTCCTGCCCGCCACACGCAGCCAGCACGGCAAGGGCAGCGAGCTGCTGGACGCCTTCGTCTACTTCAAGGGCGAGGTGGGTGGCATGAACGGCACGCTGCGCCTGGGCAAGCACACGCTGCAGTGGGGCGAGAGCCTGTTCTTCGGCCAGAACGGCATTGCCAACGCGCAAGGGCCGGTGGACGTGGCCAAGATCCTGTCGGTGCCCGGCTGGCAGTTCAAGGAAGTGCTGCTGCCGGTGGAGCAGGTGTCGGGTTCGCTGCAACTGGCCGAGGGGCTGTCACTGGGGGCGTACTACCAGTTCAAGTGGCGGCCCAGCAAGATTCCGGGCGTGGGCAGCTACTTCTCCAACCAGGACTACGTGGGCACGGGCACGGTCAACTTCGGCGCGGGCGGCACACTGGCCTACAACGAGAACAGCGACCTGAAGCCCAAGGATTCGGGCCAGGGCGGTGTTCAACTGCGCTGGAGCCCGGCGGGCAGCGACTACGAATTCGGCTTCTACGCCGCGCAGTACCACGACAAGACACCCGCCGTGCCGGTGTTTGATTTCGTCAACGGCAATGTGCACCTGGCTTACGCCAAGAACATCCGCACGGTGGGCGCCAGCGTCACGTCGTCCGTGGGGCAGCTCAACTGGGCGCTGGAGGGTTCGCTGCGCAGCAACGCGCCGCTGACCAGCGATCCCGCCGTGCTGGGTCTGGGGCCGGTCGCGTCGTGCAGCAACGACGGCGCCAACCCCTGCTATGCCGTGGGGCGCACCGCGCACCTGCAGCTCTCGGGCATCTACGTGCTGCAGCCCAGCAGCCTGTGGGGTGGCGGCGTGGTGCTGGGTGAGCTGGCCTACAACCGCACGCTCAAGGTCACGCGCGACATCTTCGCCAACGCCGACGGCAGCAGTTCCGGCCTGGGTGGGCTGGACCCCAACACCACCAAAGGCGCCTGGGCGCTGCGCATGCTGTTCGAGCCGCAGTACTTCCAGGTGCTGCCGGGGCTGGACCTGTCGGTGCCGGTCAGTGTGGGCTACAACTTTGGCGGCCGCTCGTCGGCGGTGGCCAACTTTGCAGGCGGCGTCTCGGACGGTGGCGACTACAGCATCGGCATCAAGGGCAAGTACCAGAACGCCTGGAACTTCGCGCTCACCTACACCGGTTACTACGGCAAGGCCCAGACCTTCACGCGGACCCTGGTCACGGGTTCAGGCTCGCCGCGCGCGCTCACCTACGGCCAGTCCCTCAAGGACCGCAGCCACGTGTCCTTCACCGTTTCCCGCACTTTCTAAGAACCACACGGAGCATCCTCATGAAACGCAGAATCGTCCTGGCCGCGCTCGTTGGCGGCACCACGTTCACCCCCTGGCTGCACGCGGCTGTGTCGCCCGAAGAGGCCGCCAAGCTCAAGACCACGCTCACCCCGCTGGGGGCCGAGCGCGCTGCCAACAAGGACGGCAGCATTCCCGCCTGGGACGGCGGCATGACCAAGGCCCCCGCGGGTTACAAGAGCGGCGACGCGCGGCCCGACCCCTTTGCCGCCGAGAAGCCGGTCCTGTCCATCAGCGCCAAGAACATGGCACAGCACGAAGGCAAGCTGAGCGACGGCGTGAAGGCGCTGATGAAGAAGTTCCCCGACTTCCGCATCGACGTCTACCCCACCCATCGCACCGCAGCCGCGCCGCAATGGGTGTACGACAACACCTTCAAGAACGCCACGCGTGCCCAGCTGGTGGACAACGGCCACGGCACCGAGGGCGCCTACGGCGGCATACCTTTCCCCATTCCCAAGGACGCCTACGAGGTGTTCCAGAACCACCGCCTGGCCTGGAACGGCACCTATGTGCAGGCGCCGGTGCGCGTGTGGGTGGTCACGGCCGACGGCAGGCGCGCCATGGCGTCGGGCGGCACGCAGAGCCTGCGCAAGCAGTACTACGACCCCGAAGGCAGCCTGGAGAAGTTCGATGGTTACTACTCCCTGGGCAAGTTCGTGGTGAGCGAACCCGGCTCCAAGGCTGGCGAGGCCATCCTGGCGCACGACGCCATCAACGCGGGCAAGCCGCGCGGCATCTGGCAATACCTGGTGGGGCAGCGCCGCGTGCGCAAGGCGCCCTCGGTGGCCTACGACACGCCCGACTCCGTCACCAGCGGCATCGGCCTGTTCGACGAGGCCTTCATGCTCTTCGGCCCCATCGACAAGCACCAGCTCAAGCTGGTGGGCAAGAAGGAGCTGTACATCCCCTACAACAACAACCGCGCTGCTTCTGCCAAGGTGGCCGACCTGGTCACCCCCAACACGCTCAACCCCGGCCTGGTGCGCTGGGAGCTGCACCGCGTGTGGGAGGTGGAGGCCACGCTGGCCGACGGCAAGCGCCACGTGGTGCCCAAGCGCAAGTACTACATCGACGAGGACACCTGGCAGATCATCCTGGTCGATGGCTGGGACGCCAAGGGCGAGCTGTGGCGCACCAACTTCACGCTCACGCTGCTGGCGCCCGACATCCCGGCCGTGGTGGGCAACATGTTCTGGGGCGGCTATGACATGCAGACCGGCGCCTACTACCTGAACATGGCCAGCAACGAGCTGCCTGCGCAGTACCGGCCGGTGGCGCCGCTGCCCAAGTCGTTCTTCAGCCCTGAGGAACTGGCCAACGAAGGAGCACGCTGATGGCCCGGCGCCTTCGTCAGACCCGCGCCGTGCTGGCCTTGCTGGCACTGGCCGCTGCCTGCGCCGGGGCGGCCCGGGCGCAAGACGGCGGGGCGCCGCCCGCGCAGCGCCCGGTGGCGCTCACGCAGCCCGCCCTGGTCACGCCCAAGGCATTGGGGGCGGCCATGCTGGCCGTGACCCGCGCCGGGCAGCGCCTGGTGGCCGTAGGCGAACGCGGCACCGTGCTGCTGTCCGACGACGGCGGCAAAACCTGGCGCCAGGCCAGCGTGCCGGTGCGTGCCAGCCTCACGGCCGTGCGTTTCAACGGCTCCAGCCAGGGCTGGGCGGTGGGGCACCTGGGGGTGATTCTTGCCACCGCTGACGGCGGCGAGACCTGGACCTTGCGCCTGGATGGCGTGCGCGCGGCCGAGGCCGTGGCCCAGGCCCTGCGCACCAGCGGCGACGAGCGCACCCAGCGCATGGCCCAGCCGTGGCTGGAGGAGGGGCCCGACAAGCCCTTCTTCGACATCGACATCGATGCACAAGGGCGCGGCTTTGCCGTGGGGGCGTACAACCTCGTCTTCGCCACCCGCGACGGCGGGCAGACCTGGGCCCCGGCGCTGGACCGCCTGCCCAACCCGCGCAGCCTGCACCTCTATGGCGTTCGGCGGGTGGGCGAGGCGGTTTTCATCGTGGGTGAGCAGGGCCTGCTGCTGCGCTCCACCGACGGCGGGGCCAGCTTCCAGGCTGTGGCCTCACCCTACAAAGGCAGCCTGTTCGGCCTGCTGGCCACGCGCTCTGGCGTGCTGCTGGCGCACGGTCTGCGCGGCAAGGCGGTGCGCTCCGGCGACGGCGGCGCCACCTGGGAGGCCATCGACACCGCCTACCCGGCATCGCTGCAGGCGGCAGCCGAAAGCGCCGGCGGCAAGCTGGTGCTGCTGGGGCAGACCGGCGACCTGCTGGTGAGCGCCGACGGCGGACGCACCTTCGAGCGGCACGCACCTGCGGGCGGCCCCGCGCCGACGGCGGGCCTGGTCCAGACAGACCAGGGCCAATGGGTGCTCGCCGGCCTGCGCGGCCTGCGCCAACAAACCAATCCCTGAGAGCACCACAACATGCATTCCGACGCTTCCCTGGACGCCCAGCCGGTCGTCGCCCGGCTGGAGGATTTCGACGCCGCCTCGGGCTCGCTGCCCGAGCGGGCCCTGTTCAACCACCGGCCCTGGGTCATGGCCCTGTGTCTGCTCGTCACGCTGCTGCTGGGCTGGCAGGCCCTGGCCCTGCGCCTGAACGCCAGCTACGAAAAAACCATACCCACCAGCCACCCCTACGTGGTGAACTACCTGGCCAACAAGGGCAACCTGGCCGGGCAGGGCAACGCGCTGCGCATCGCCGTCGAGACCACGGGCGGCACCATCATCGACGCGCACTACCTGGAGACCCTGCAAAAGCTCAACGACGAGGTTTTTTTGCTGCCCGGCGTGGACCGGCCGTTCATGAAGTCGCTGTGGACCAGCAACACCCGCTGGGTCGCCGTGACCGAAGACGGCCTGGACGGCAACACCGTGATGGGTGACAGCTACGACGGCTCGCCCGAGGCGCTGGCCGAGGTGCGCGCCAACATCGAGCGTTCCGGCGAGATCGGTCAGATCGTGGCCAATGACTTCAAGTCCAGCATCCTCTTCGTGCCCCTGCTCGACAAAGACCCGCGCACTGGCGAGGCGCTGGATTACGGCGAACTCTCGCGCCAGGTGGAGGCCCTGCGCGCCAAATACCAGAGCGACACCGTGCGCATCCACGTCACCGGCTTTGCCAAGGTCATGGGCGACCTGATCGAGGGCCTGCGCCAGGTGCTCGTCTTCTTTGCCGTGGCGTTGGTCATCTGCGGCGCGGTGCTCTATGGCTACACGCGCTGCGCGCGCAGCACCGCGCTGGTGGTGGTGTGTTCGCTCATCGCCGTGGTGTGGCAGTTCGGCCTGCTGGCGCTGCTGGGCTACGAGCTGGACCCGTACTCCATCCTCGTGCCCTTTCTGGTGTTTGCCATCGGCATGAGCCACGGCGCGCAAAAGATGAACGGCATCATGCAGGATATCGGGCGCGGCACGCACCGCGTCGTGGCTGCGCGCTACACCTTCCGCCGCCTCTTCGTGGCGGGCCTCACGGCGTTGCTGTGTGACGCCGTGGGCTTTGCCGTGCTGGCGCTCATCCGCATCCAGGCCATCCAGGACCTGGCGGCCGTGGCCAGCATCGGCGTGGCCGTGCTGATCTTCACCAACCTGGTGTTGCTGCCCATCCTGCTGTCCTACGTGGGGGTGTCGCCCCAGGCCGCCCAGCGCAGCCTGCGCGAAGAAGCCGCCGAAGCCGACGCCAGTGGCACCGTGCCCAAGGCCTGGTTGTGGGCGCAGCTCGACCGCTTCACGCGCCGCCGCACGGCGCTGCTCACCACGGGGGTGGCCGCCGTGCTGGCGGTGCTGGGCTACGCCGTGAGCCTGCAACTGCAGATCGGCGACCTGGACCCCGGCGCGCCCGAGCTGCGGGCCGATTCGCGCTACAACCGTGACAACGACTACATCGTGCGCCACTACGCCGCCAGCAGCGACATCCTCACCGTGATGGTCTCCACCCCCGAGGACGAATGCACCCGCTACGGCACGCTCTCCAAAGTGGACGAGCTGGCCTGGCGGCTGGAGCAGCTGCCCGGCGTGGAATCCACCAACTCCATGGCCGCGCTGTCCAAGCTGGCCATGGTGGGCTACAACGAAGGCCACCTCAAGTGGTTCGAGCTCATTCCCAACGACAGCGCGCTTGGCGGGGTGCAGACCCGCGCCCCGCGCGAGCTGTTCAACCAGGGCTGCTCCTTCCTCACGCTGTACGTCTACCTGAAGGACCACAAGGCCGCGACGCTGACGCGCGTGGTCGATGAGGTGGAGCGCTTCATCGGCGAGCAGAACAATCCCAACGTTCGCTTCATGCTCGCTGCGGGCAGCGCGGGTATCGACGCGGCCACCAACATCGTCGTCAAGCAGGCCATGCGCGAGATGCTGCTGTGGGTCTACGGCGCGGTGATGCTGCTGTGCTGGGTCACCTTCCGCAGCTGGCGCGCGGTGGTGGTGGCGGTGCTGCCGCTGGTGCTCACCTCCATCCTGTGCGAGGCGCTGATGGTCGGGCTGGGCATGGGCGTGAAGGTGGCCACGCTGCCGGTCATCGCCCTGGGCGTGGGTATAGGTGTGGACTACGCGCTGTACGTGCTCAGCGTGGTGCTGGCGCGGCTGCGTGCAGGGGCCACGCTGTCGCAGGCCTACCACGATGCGTTGCGCTTCACCGGCCGCGTGGTCATGCTCACCGGCTTCACGCTGGCGCTGGCCGTCATCACCTGGGCCCTGTCGCCCATCAAGTTCCAGGCCGACATGGGCATCCTGCTGGCCTTCATGTTCGTGTGGAACATGCTGGGTGCGCTGGTGCTGTTGCCCGCGCTGGCCTGCTTCCTGTTGCCGCAACGCCGCGTGGCGCAGGCACCAGATGCCCGTGCCGATGCCGATGCCGGGACTTCCCATGACGCCTCGCACCAGCCACAGGCGCCCGAGCAAGCCGTTTCGCACAACGACAAACCCCTGGCCGTCACACCTGCCGGGCAGGCAGCCTGAAGCCCCACCATGCAGCAGAGAACCGCACATCCTTCCACGCTGCGCCGCGTCAGCGGCGGCGACATCATCGGCAGCCAGGAGCCCGACGGCACCCTGGCCTGGCGCGGCATTCCCTACGCCGCGCCGCCGGTTGGCCCCTTGCGCTGGCGTGCCCCCCAACCCGTGCAGCCCTGGGCCGGTGTGCGCGAGGCGCTGGCCCACGGCGCCATGGCCCCGCAGTACGGTGGTCTGCTGGAGGGCCTGCCGCCCGCCCAGCATGGCCAGATCGTGGGCGAGGAGGGCTGTCTCACCCTCAACGTCTTTGCACCCCCGGGCACCACGGACGGGCAGAAACGCCCGGTGATGGTGTGGATACATGGTGGCGGTCTGGCCGTGGGCACCTCTGCCACCTACGACGTGGCACGCAAGCTGGCGCTGCGCCAAGGTGTGGTGGTGGTTACCATCAACTACCGCCTGGGCGTGCTGGGCTGGTTCACCCACCCGGCTCTGGCCGCAGCCGACGGCGCCACGCCCGAAGAACGCTCCGGCAACTTCGGCCTGCTCGACCAGATCGCCGCGCTGCGCTGGGTGCGCGACCACATCGCTGCCTTCGGTGGCGACCCAGGGTGCGTCACCGTGTTCGGCGAATCGGCGGGCGGGCAGAGTGTGTTGCTGCTGCTCGCCAGCCCGCTGGCGGCGGGGCTGTTCCACCGCGCCATCGCCCAGTCACCCGTGGCCGAAAGCTTCAGTCTGCACGAGGCCATCCATGGCAGCGACACCACCGTGCAAAGCCACCGCCTGGGCGCGCTGGAGGTGACGGCTCGCCTGCGTGCCGCCGCCAGTGATGCGGGTGAAGCCACCGCCAGCGACGATGCCGCTTTTCTGCGCTCGCGCACCCCGGCGCAGTTGCTGGCAGCCTTCACCCCCGGCAGCGTCGGCATCTACCTGTCGCCGCGCCCGGCACGCGACGGCGTGGTGCTGCCCACCGCGCCGCTGACCGAGGTGTTCGCCTCGGGCGCGTGGAACCGCATGCCCGTGCTCCTGGGCAGCAACCGCGACGAGATGCGCACCTTTCTGGCCGACAAGCCCGAACACGTCAAGCTGCTGGGCGGCAAGCTGCCCTTGCTGCACGATCGCGCCGCCTACCTGGCAGAGTCCCGCACCCTGTCCGACGCCTGGCGCGTCATGCATGTGGACGAGCCCGCCGACGCCATGCTGGCCAGCGGCCATGCCGACGTGTGGACTTACCGTTTCGACTGGGACGAGCTGCCCGCCATCCCCTTCATCCGCCCAGACCTGCTGCTGGGCGCCGCGCACGCCATGGAGATGGCCTTCGCCTTTGGCGACACCGAAGGCGAGTTCGACCTCTTCAAGGCCAATACCCCCTTCAACCGCAAGGGGCGCGTGGCGCTGGCGCAGGCCATGAGCAACGCCTGGGCGACGTTCGCTCGCGATGGGCAACCTGCGCTGCCAGATGCCCAGTCATGGCCTCGCCGTCAGGCATCCGGCGCCCCCGACAGCCTGGTGTTCGACACCCCCCGCGACGGCGGGCTGCGCATGGCCGCGTTGCGCGGCAGCATGGATGGGTTGAAACAGCAATTGATCGCCCGCGACTGGCCCGCCGAGTGGCGCTGCCGCATCTACGCCCGGCTGTTCCTCTGGTACCCCATTTTTGGCGGTCGTGGCAGCCCGGCCGAATACCGCCTGTGGAGTGAGCGCCTGTTGCACCGCTTGCCGCCCGAGGCCTACCGGCCCCAGGTGGAGATGTGAGCCGGTTTTACCCAGCGGCGGTTCCGCCCTTCACCGTGCTCTCCATCACGTAACGCGTGATCACCGGCGGCTCCGTGCCAATGTGGAACGCCAGGCGGCGCTCGCGCAGCGCCACGTCAGCCGAGCTGATGCGGTCGAAGCGCCGCAAGTGCTCGGTCCACGACTCGTCCACCACCTGCTCCACGAAGCGTCCGGGGTCGCTCAGGTCGTGCAACAGCTCCCAGTGCAGCGCGCCCTGGCGCAGGCGGCTGCGGCGGCTCTCCTGCATCAGGCGGCGGAAGTCCTCGGCCCGTGCCGGGTCTATGCGGTATTCAATGTTGATCATCACCTGCCCGCTGGGCGGTGGGGTTTCGGCCTTGGGCGATTTCCAGCGCACCGGCGTCAAGTCTTCCAGCGGCCCGCGCTCGCGCACGAAGCGTTGTGCCAGCCACGTGGCCGTCACGCCCGACAGTGCCGCCACCCCCACGCTGGTGTGCACGTCCGTCCAGCTGGCCACCTTGCCCCAGAACGCCGCGCCCAGGGCACTGCCGCCCATGATCGCCATCTGGTACATCGACATGCCGCGCGCGCGCACCCAGTCGGGCAGGGTCAGCTGGGCCGACACGCTCAGCGAATTGGCGGTGGCAATCCACGCCATGCCCCCCATGAACATGGCCGGTATGGCCCAGCCCACGCTGGGTGCAAAGGCCATGCCCGCCATGGCCAGCGACTGCACTGTCACCCCACCCATGACGATGGCGTCGCGCGGCAGGTTCTGGCGCAGGCGCGGCAGGAACAGTGCCGACACGATGGCGCCACTCCCCATGGTCGCCAGCAGCACAGTGAAGGTGCCCGCGTTGCCGCCCGCCATGCCCAGCGCCAGCAGCGGCAGCAGGGCCATCAGCGCGGTGGAATGAAAGAAGAACAGCGAGATGTGCAGGTACACCACCCGCAGCCGCGACGATTGACGCACGAACTGCCAGCCCACGCGCATGGCGCTCCAGAACGGCTCGCGCCCCAGCGGGTTGGGCGGCTGCTCGCGCCGCCAGCGCCAGATGATCACCGCCGACACCATCGCCAGCAGCGCGTTGAGCACAAACACATAGGCGCTGCCCAACCCGGCAATGATGGCGCCCGCCAACAATGGGCCGATGATGCGCGACGCGTTCATCGACACCCCATTGAGCGCCAGCGCCTGCGGCAACTGCTGGCGCGGCACCAGTTCCGGCACGATGGCCGCAAACACCGGCCAGCGCATCGCCAGGCCAATGCCATTGGCAAACACCAGCGCCAGCAGTACCGGGGGTGACATGCCGTCCAGCAGCACCACGGCGCACAGCGTCAGCGCCACGATGGCGATCCACAACTGCGTGCCCAGGAAGTAGTGCCTGCGGTCCAGCGTGTCGGCCAGCGCGCCGCTGGGCAGGCCCAGCAGGAACACCGGCAAGGTGGCTGCCGTCTGCACCAGCGCCACCCAAACTGGCGAACTGGTCAGCGACGTCATCAGCCAGGCCGCGGCCACGTCGTTCATCCACATGCTCACGTTGGCCATCAGCCAGGTGGTCCACAGCGTGCGGAACACCACATGCTCAAACGGAGCCAGGGCAGCCAGGCCCAGTGGGGGTCTTGGGGCGGGGGGGGAAGGTTCGTCCGGGGCCGGGGTCTGCTGCATGGCTGGATTGTGCTACTGGCGGCGAGGTCTATGATGTGCAGTATGCCCCGTGTCGCGGAAAACACGGGTGACCCCTCAACCCTGTCGGAGGTCATCATGAAACTGCTCATTCCCGTGGATGGTTCGGAGCTGTCCCTGCAAGCCGTTCAGTACGCCCTGAAGCTGGTGGCCTTGGGCTTGCGTGCCGAGCTGGTGCTGGTCAACGTGCAGGAGCCAGCCACCGTGTACGAGATGGTGACCCTGCACGACCGCGAGGCCCTGGAACGCGTGGCTGAAGCCGCCGGGCATGACATGCTCGTTCCGGCCGTGCAGGCCGTTCGTGCCGCTGGCGTGCCGTTCGTGGAAGACGTTGTCACGGGCGACCCGGTGCCCATGCTGCTGGAAGCGCTGGAAGCCCACGGCTGCCATGGCGTGATCATGGGCAGCCATGGCAAAGGGCTGGTGCGCCGGGCCTGGCTGGGCTCGGTGTCGCAGGGCCTGCTGGAACAGGCGCCTGTGCCGGTGACGGTCGTCAAACCTGCCGAACCCGAGGAGCCGGTGGACGACAGCGACGCCTGAGCCTTGCCGTCCTGCGGCGGGTCAGCCCGCCAGGGCCGGAAACAGCTTCACCAGTCCGTTGGCCATCACCTCCACCGACAGGGCGGCCAGGATCAAGCCCATCAGCCGCGTCATCACGTTGATACCGGTCTTGCCCAGCACGCGCTCGATCGGTTCGGCCAGCGTGAAGCACACCATGGTGGCCAGCGCGATGACCATGCCATAGCCCACCAGCGCCGCGTGTTGCCAGAAGGTCTGCGCCCGCTCCGCGTAGATCACCACCGTGGACATCGTGGCCGGGCCGGTGAGCAGCGGGATGGTCAGCGGCACCACCGCGATCGACGCGCGGGCAGACGCGTCGTCCATCTCCGCCTGCGTGGTCTTGGCCTCGGCCGGCTGGGCGTTCAGCATGGCCAGCGCCGACGTCAGCAGCAGCATGCCGCCGCCCACCTGGAAGCTCGCCAGCGAGATGCTGAAGAACTCCAGAATCTGAAGGCCGAACAAGGCCGAGGCGGCAATCACCGAGAACGCGCTGAACGCCGAGATCAGCACCGTGCGGCGCTTCTGCTTGTCGGAAAAACCCTGCGTGTAATGGATGAAGAAGGGCACGATGGCCAGCGGGTTGACGATGGCCAGCAGGGTGACGAGGGGTTTGATGTCCATGGCGCGGATTGTGCGCGATTGGCGACGCCCACGCCCTGCCATTGCCGCAGAATGCGGGTTTTCATCCACAAGCACACAAGGAGATCAAGCATGGGCAACATGGTGGAACTCAAGTCCGCTGACGGTCAGGCCATTCCAGCCTACGTGGCCACGCCCGCAGGCCAGCCGCGCGGCGCCGTGGTGGTGCTGCAGGAAATCTTTGGCGTCAACAGCCACATCCGCTCGGTGGCTGACGGCTACGCCGCCGAAGGCTACGTGGTCGTGGCGCCTTCCACGTTCCACCGCGTCAAGGCGGGTGTCGAGCTGGGCTATGCCGACAACGACATGAAAGACGGCTTCGCCCTGAAGATGGCTGTGGAAGGCCTGCCCGCGCCTGGCGTGATGGCCGACATCCAGGCTGCCATCCATGAAGCGGCGCGCCTGGGCGGCGGCCGCGTCGGCATCGTGGGTTATTGCTGGGGTGGCCTGCTCGCCTGGCGCAGCGCCTGCCTGCTAGACGGTCTGGCTGCGGCGGCGCCTTACTATGGCGGCGGCATGACGTCCGACGCCGAAGCTGCGCGCACGCCCAAGTGCCCGGTCATGGCGCACTTTGGTGACCAGGACCACTGGATTCCCCTGGAGTCGGTCGAGGCCTTCAAGGCCCGCCAGCCCCGGGTGGAAGTCCACATCTACCCCGCCAACCACGGGTTCAACTGCGACCAGCGCGGTTCCTACAACGCGGCCACCGCCAAGCTGGCGCGCGAACGCACCCTGGCGTTCTTCGCCAAGCACGTGGGTTGAAGGGGCGGGCGCCAGGGCGCCCACTTCTCAAGTGGCGCGGGCGCGCAGCCAGTCCACCAGGGCATCTGCCGGCAAAGGCTTGCTGTAAAGCCAGCCCTGGAACACGTCGCAGCCGTGGCGGCGCAGGAAGTCGCGCTGGGCTGGCGTTTCCACCCCCTCGGCCACCACGTGCAGGCCCAGGTCGTGTGCCATCGACAGCGTGGCCCGGATGATCGCCTCGTCTTCCGCGTCGCCCGGCACGTCCATCACGAACGAGCGGTCTATCTTCAACTTGCTCAGCGGCAGGCGTTTCAAGTAGCCCAGGCTGGAATAGCCGGTGCCGAAGTCGTCCAGCGCCAGGCTGATGCCCATGCCGGTGATGGCCTGCAGCCGCTCCGTCAGGTCGGGGCCCGCCTGCACCAGCAGGCTTTCGGTGATCTCCAGCTCCAGCCGGTGCGCCGGGGCTCTCATGCTTGCCAGCGCCTCGCGCAGGTGCAGCAGGAAGTTCGGGCGGTTGAACTCCATGGCCGACACGTTGACCGACACGGTCACGTCCGCCAGGCGTGCCGCGTCCGGCCCGTTCTGCCAGGCTTCGATCTGCTGGCAGGCCGCGCGCACCACCCATTGCCCCAGCGCTTCGATCATGCCGGTCTCTTCCGCCACCGGAATGAACCGCGCGGGGGGGACGGCACCCAGTTCCGGGTGGTCCCAGCGCAGCAGGGCCTCCACGTTCAGCACCTGCCCGGTGCGTGCGTCCACTTGGGGCTGGTACTCCAGGCGCAGTTCCTGGGCGTCGGGCGCCAGGGCACGGCGCAGGCCCGCCTCGATCAGCAGCCGCTGCGAGACGTGCTCGTGCATCTCGGGCGAGAAGAAGCTCCAGTTGTTGCGCCCGGACGCCTTGACCGAATACATCGCCGTGTCGGCATGACGCAGCAGCGCCTCAGCGGTCAGGCCGTCGTCCGGGTACATGGCCACGCCCAGGCTGGCCGTCACGGTGATCTCGTGCGGCTCAATCTCCACGGGCATCGCCAGCGCGCGGGTGATCTTCTTGGCCACCACCGCTGCGCCATCCTTGCCCTTGACCCAGGGCAGCAGCGCCACGAATTCGTCGCCGCCAATGCGGGCCAGCACGTCGCGCGAGCGCAAGCAGGCCTGCATGCGCGCGCCCACCGTGCGCAGAAGGTGGTCGCCCTGGCTGTGGCCCAGGCTGTCGTTCACGTGTTTGAAGCGGTCCAGGTCCAGGAAGATCACCGCCACGTTCTTGCCGTTTTGCTGCGCTGCCGCCAGCGTGGCTTCGGCCTGCTCCATCCAAAAGGTGCGGTTGGCCAGTCCCGTCAGCGGGTCGAAGTGGGCCAACTGCACCAGCGTGGCGTTGCTGCGGGCCAGCTCCTGCGTGCGTTCTTCCACCAGCCGGGCGGTGCGCCTGCCCTGGCCCGTGATCACCAGCAGGAAGGCCCCCAGAATGGCCACGGCCACCAACCCGGTCACGGACGTGGCCCAGGCGCTGTTTTGCCCGGCAGCACTCCAGAATGCAGGCCCGGCTTGCAGGCGCAGCGTCCACTCACGCCCGCCGAACTTCAAGGGCCATGGCTTCACCCAGCGCTGCTCCTGCAGGCTGGACGCAGGTGAGTGCTCGCATCCCGGCGCTCCCGCCAGCCGCTGGTTGCCCGGCCGGGCGCTCGGGTCCGTCAGGCACAGGCTCATGTGATCTGGATCGAGCTGTCCCAGCACGGCATGAATCACATCATCCATCCGGAACACGGCCGACACCACGCCCTTGAGCGTGCGTCCGGTCACGTGCTCCACCTCGGTGGCGTGGGGTTGGGCGTACACGGCCAGGTACATCACCACCCCGCGCTGTTCGCCCGACTCCTGCACCAGCCGGAAACCCTCGGTCACTTCGGTGCGGCGGCTTTGGGTGGTGGCCCTGACGGTGGCAGCCGTCGCAGGCAGCACGCTCACATCCAGCCCGAGCACGGAGCGGTTGTGCTCCAGCGGCTCCACCCAGGTGATGGGGAGGTAACCTGGCGCGTCTGCCGCACGGGACGTCCTGCCTTCGCTGTCGCGACCCTTGATCTCCAGCCCCGGCATGCCCGAGCCGTCCTGCCCCTGCTCGTAGATCAGCCGCTGCTCGTGAGGTATGTATGGACTCCAGCCGAAGTTCTGGGTGCCGGGGTAGCCGCGCAGCCAAGGCCGCGTGGCCGATTCGAAGTCGGACTGGCTGATCCGCGGGGCCAGCTCCAGCAGTTTGGCGATCGACACCACACTGTCGGTCTGTGCTTCCAGCCGCCGTTGCAGGCGCAGGGCCAAGTCCTGTCCGGCCTTCTCGAACTGCTCTTGCAGGGCACGTTGGTGGCTCTGGTTCAATTGTTGGAACATCGCCCCGATGAGCGCCATGGCCAGCACCATGGGCAAGGCGACGGTCTTGAGGCGCGGGCGCCACGCTTCGGCGGGCTGGCCGCAAAACGCCAGCACCAGGGGTGTGAACAGCACCGCGCCCAGCGTGTCACCCAGCCACCAGGTCAGCCAGGCCAGGCGCGCTTCGCTCCAGGGCAACACACCGTCCAATGCCAGCGCTGGCACCGACAGGCTGGCGTTGATGACCGAACCCAGCGGCAGGCACACGAACAGAAGCATCACCACCTGCAGCGGGTGGTCCAGCGCCGAAGGCATCTTCACCTGGTGGCGTGCCCAGGCTGCCGTGGCCCAGGCCTGCAGCACCGCGCCCAGCGGTGCCACGTAGAACACCCACCCGCCGGTGGCCAGGCCGCTTTGCCGGTGGGCCAGCCACTGCACCGCCATGGCACCCAGCCAAACGCCAGGCAACACGCCGTTGCCTCGCGTCAACACCGCGCCCAAGGCCACCCCCGCGGCAATGAAGATGACCGAGATGTAGTCGGGCGGCACGGCAGCCTGCAAAGACAGCCAACCGCTGGCAGCGTAAGCCACCGCGGTCAGCAGTATCTGTAGCAGCTGTCGGAGCAAGTTCAGGACTTTCTGTTGGAGCCAGCGGGCAAATGGGCTGCACTGTAGCAGTTTCGCCTTGCCGTTTCCCAACAAGTCCTCAAGCTCGCAAATGGGTCAGTGGCAGGGCGCCTGCGGTCTTCACCTCACCGAGTGAAAAACTGGTGTGCAGGTCCTTCACGTTGGGCAGGTTGATCAGCCGTTGCAGCGCGAAGCGCGAAAAGCTGTCCAGGTCCTGCGCCACCACCTGCAACTCGAACGTACCCGCACCGCTGATGTAATGACAGGAGATCACTTCCGGCAGCTGGCGAATGGCGTCTTCCAGCAATTTTGTTGCGTCACCGGTGTTGCGTTCCGCGTCCAGCCGCACGAACGCCAGCACACCCAGGCCAATCTTGCGCCGGTCGATCACGGCACGGTAGCCGGTGATGAAGCCCGCCTCCTCCAGCGCGCGCACCCGCCGCCAGCACGGCGCAGGCGACAGCCCTACCCGCTGCGCAAGTTCCGTGTTGGTCAGGCGGCCATCGGCCTGCAGTTGTTCCAGGATGGCGAGGTCGAACTTATCGAGTGTTTCCATAAATCGGCATTGTAAGAAATAGTCTTTCAAAAAATGCCAAATTCAAGGCATCAAAAGCAAAGACATATCAGCACTCAGGGCATACACTTTGCTCCACCAAGTTTTGGACGATCCCGCGGCGATCCTGCGAGGTTGGTCCCGGGCTCCCGGTTTTTTGGCGGGCCCATCCCACCGGCTTACCCGGCCGTTCACACAACAGTCAGTACAAGACAGGAGACAAGCACCATGAATGCCCCATTGCCCGAACACATCCGCAAGGCGCTCGAAACCGTCAGCCTTGACGACAAGTACACCCTGGACCATGGCCGTGCATTCATGAGCGGTGTGCAGGCCCTGGTGAAGCTGCCCATGCTGCAGCGCCAGCGCGACGCACTGGTGGGCAAGAACACGGCGGGCTTCATCAGCGGCTACCGTGGCTCCCCGCTGGGTGGCTACGACCAGGCCTTGTGGAAAGCCAAGAAGCACCTGGCCGCGCAGAACATCGTCTTCCAGCCCGGTGTGAACGAAGAACTCGCCGCCACCGCGCTGTGGGGCACGCAGCAGCTGGGTTTCGCCCCGCCGGGCAGCAACCGTTTCGATGGCGTCTTTGGCATCTGGTACGGCAAGGGGCCGGGCGTGGACCGCTGCTCCGACGTCTTCAAGCACGCCAACATGGCGGGCACCACGCCGTGGGGCGGCGTCATTGCCGTGGCGGGCGACGACCACGTGGCCAAGAGCTCCACCGCCGCCCACCAGAGCGACCACATCTTCAAGGCCTGCGGCTTCCCGGTGTTCTTCCCGGCCAGCGTGCAGGAAATCCTGGACCTGGGCCTGCACGCCTGGGCCATGAGCCGCTTTGCCGGGGTGTGGGCGGGCATGAAGACCATCCAGGAGATCGTCGAGTCCAGCGCCACCGCCGAGATCGACCCCGAACGCGTCAACATCATCCTGCCCGATTTTGAAATGCCGCCGGGCGGCGTGCACATCCGCTGGCCCGACACGGCGCTGGAGCAGGAAGCCCGCCTGATGGACTACAAGTGGTACGCCGCGCTGGCCTACGTGCGTGCCAACCGGCTCAACCACAACGTCATCGAAAGCGCCAACGACCGCTATGGCGTCATCGCCAGCGGCAAGGCCTACAACGACACACGCCAGGCCCTGGCCGACCTGGGGCTGGACGACGACACCTGCCGCCAGCTCGGCATCCGCCTGCACAAGGTGGCCGTGGTGTGGCCGCTGGAGGCCCAGACCACGCGCGAATTCGCCACCGGCCTGCGCGAGATTCTGGTGGTGGAGGAAAAGCGCCAGGTCATCGAATACCAGCTCAAGGAAGAGCTGTACAACTGGCGTTCCGACGTGCGGCCCGACGTGCTGGGCAAGTTCGACGAAGTGGGCGGTGACCACAGCGGCGGCGAATGGTCCATGCCCAACCCCAGCGCCAACCAGTTGCTGCGCGCCAACGCCGATCTGTCGCCCGCCATCATCGCGCGCGCGCTCGCTGTGCGGCTGAAGAAGCGTGGCATCCTGCCCGAAGGCAGCGACGTGGCTGCCCGCGTGGACGCCCAGTTGGCCATCCTGGAGGCCAAGGAGCGTGCGCAGCAGGTGCTCAACGCCAGCATGCCGCAGGCCGACCGTCTGCCCTGGTTCTGCTCCGGCTGCCCGCACAACACCAGCACCCGCGTGCCCGAAGGTTCGCGAGCCATGGGCGGCATCGGTTGCCACTTCATGACCATCTGGATGGACCGCGCCACCGACGGCTTCACGCAGATGGGCGGCGAGGGCGTGCCCTGGGTCGGCCAGCAGCCCTTCAGCAACGAAAAGCACATCTTCGCCAACCTGGGCGACGGTACCTACTTCCACAGCGGTTTGCTGGCCATCCGCCAGAGCATTGCAGCGGGCGTCAACATCACCTACAAGCTGCTCTACAACGACGCCGTGGCCATGACCGGCGGCCAGCCCGTGGGCGAGCGGCCCGAGGGGCACAGCGTCCTGCAGATCGCGCAGAGCCTGCAGGCTGAAGGGGTGAGCCGCATCACCATCGTCACCGACGAGCCCGAAAAGTACCACGGCGCTCACCACACCACCGTGGGAGGCATCACGCTCAAGTTGCCCGAGGGCATCAAAGTGGAGCACCGTGACGAGCTGGACCGCGTGCAGCGCGAGTTCCGCGAACTGCCCGGTACCACCATCATCATCTACGACCAGACCTGCGCCACCGAAAAGCGCCGCCGCCGCAAGCGCGGCACGCTGGTGGACCCGGCCAAGCGTGTCGTCATCAACGAGGCGGTGTGCGAAGGCTGTGGCGACTGCGGCGTGCAGAGCAACTGCCTGAGCGTGGAGCCGCTGGAGACCGAGTTCGGCCGCAAGCGCACCATCAACCAGAGCACCTGCAACAAGGACTATTCCTGCCTCAGGGGCTTCTGCCCCAGCTTCGTCACCGTGGAAGGCGGCCAGCTGCGCAAGAAGGCCAAGGGCGCGGGCGCGCCTTCGCCCTACACCCTGGGTGAACTGCCCGAGCCCAAGCTGCCGGCTTTCGGCCAGGGCGCATTGGCGGCCTACGGCATCGTGGTGGCGGGTGTGGGCGGCACGGGTGTCATCACCATCGGCCAATTGCTGGGCGTGGCCGCGCACATGGAAGGCAAGGGCATCGTCACGCAGGACGCCGCCGGTCTGGCGCAAAAGGGCGGCGCCACCTGGAGCCACGTGCTGATCGCGGAGCGCCAGGACGACATCCTCACCACCCGCGTGAGCATGGCCGGTGCCGACCTCATCATCGGCTGCGACCCGCTCGTGGCCGCAGGCAAGGAAACCACGACACGCATGCTGCAGGGGCGCACGCACGTGGCACTCAACACCCACGCCACACCCACGGCGGCTTTCGTGCGCAACGCGGCCTGGCAAAACCCCGCCGAGGCCTGTGTGGCTGCCATCGTGCAGGCGGCGGGGGTGCAGGGGGTGGGCGCCTTCGACGCCGACGCCACGGCCACCAAGCTGATGGGCGACTCGTTGTTCATCAACCCCATGATCCTGGGCTACGCCTGGCAAAAAGGGTGGGTGCCGCTGACGCGTGAGTCGCTGATGCGCGCCATCGAACTCAATGCCGTGGCCGTGGAGCAGAACAAGACCGCCTTCGAGTGGGGCCGCCAGGCCGCGCACGACTGGGTCCGCGTGCAGGCGCTGCTGGCGCCGTCGCAGGTCATCGAGTTCAAACCGCGCGAAACGCTGGCCCACCTGCTGCAGCGCCGGGTCGAATTCCTGACTGCCTACCAGAACGCTGCCTACGCCCAGCGCTACGAAACCTTCGTTCGCCGCGTGCAGGATATGGAGTCCCGCCAGGTTGGCAAGACCGCGCTGGCCGAGACGGTGGCGCGCCACCTGTTCCAGCTCATGGCCTACAAGGACGAATACGAAGTGGCCCGCCTGTACACCGACGGCGCGTTTCAGCAGAAAATCGCGTCCATGTTCGAAGGCGACATTCAACTCAAATTCCACCTCGCACCGCCGCTGTTGGCCCGCAAGAACGACCGTGGCGAGCTGCTCAAGCAGACCTATGGGCCGTGGATGATGAAGGCCTTCGGCCTGCTGGCCAAGCTCAAGGGCCTGCGCGGCACGGCGTTTGACGTGTTTGGACGCACCGAGGAACGCCGCACCGAACGTGCCCTCATCGGCGAATACCAGGACACGATCGAGGAGCTGCTGCCCAGCCTGTCTGCCGACAACCACGCGCTGGCGCTGGACATTGCGCGCGTGCCAGAGCAAATCAAAGGCTTTGGCCACGTGAAGGAGCGCAACCTGCGCGCCGCCCGCGAGCGCTGGCAGAGTCTGCTGGTGCGCTGGCGCCAGCCCGGCGAGGCGCAGGGCGCACGCCAGGTCGCCTGACCGCCATGCGAGGGGTGCCGGAGCAATTCGAACACGCCACCGACGTGGCCGAGTTCGCCCCGGTGCCGCACCGCGCGGGCGTGGAGCTGTACCGCGCCCGCATCGTCCGCCATGCGTTCGAGCCCCACACCCACGACGGTTTCGGCCTCGGGGCCATCGAGGCTGGCGTGGAACGTTTCCGTTATGGCGGGGCCGAGCACCTGGCCGCGCCGGGTGCCTTGGTGACGATGAACCCGGGCGAGCCGCACACCGGCCGAGCCGAAACGCGGGAGGGCTGGCGCTACCACATGGTTTACGTGGAGCCGCGAACCTGGGCCGAACTGGCGGGCGGCAGTGGCCACTGGTTCCCCGAGGCCGTGCGCCACCACAGCGGGCGTGCCCAGCGCGTGGCCGGGCTGCTGCGGGCCCTGTGGCAGACCGACGAACCGCTGGCCTTCGACAGCCTGCTCGTGGAACTGGCAGCCGCCTTTGCCCCCGACATGCGCGAGGGGCGCCCTGAAAGCCGGGCGGCGGCGGTGCGCCTGGCCCCGGTGCTGGACTTCATGCGCGAGCACCACGCCCAGCGCCTCACGCTGGACAGCCTGGCCGCCGTTGCCGGGCTCAGCCCCTTTCACTTCCTGCGGGTCTTCCGGGCGCAGCATGGTGTCACACCGCAGCAGATGCTGATGGCCTGCCGCCTGGCACAGGCCAAGCGGTTGCTGGACCGGGGTGAGCCGCCCGCAGAGGTCGCCGCCGCCACAGGCCTGACCGACCAGGCCCACCTCACGCGTGCCTTCCGCGTGCGTTACGGCGTCACGCCCGCGCGTTACCAGCAGCAGATGGGCGTGCGCCAGCGCTGAGTCACGTGCCCCCACGCTTCGCTGCCCCCCGAGGGGGCTTCGTCACCTTGGGGCGGCCCGGCGGTGACTCAGGCATCAAACCGCAATCTCGTACAAGACGAGGCCCCAGCCAGGCCCTAGACTTGCGCCTTTTGCATTGGCGCGGAGAGTGGGTATGTGGTTGGGTGTGGCGTTCGCCTTGGCGGCGGGTTTGATGTGGGGGCTGGTGTTCGTGGCGCCGCTGATGCTGCCCGAGTACCCGGCCGCCTTGCAGTCGGTGGCACGCTACCTGGCATTTGGCCTGCTGTGCATCCCCTTGGCCTGGCCC